>CAMDML010000013.1 GCA_945902215.1 Klebsiella pneumoniae
GGCAACCGGTTTGGTGCAATCAATATCAATGATGTCATCCACCGCTGCCTGCGGCTGATCGATCGCTCACGCTACGATGTAGTGCTTGATCTTGGGGAATTGCCGCAGATAGCTGCGGTTTTCAGCGACATTCAAGTCGTGATCACCAATCTGATCCACAACGCCATGGAAGCTATGCCTGAAGGTGGTGTGTTGGCTTTTACCACCAGGGTCAATAACAGCGATGTTGTTATAACTGTCGAAGATCAAGGCGAGGGGATACCCGAGTCACTGCGCTCAAAAGTCTGGGAGCCGTATTTCAGTGGCCGTGGTTCGCAAGTAGGGAATTCAACAGCTGGTCGCGGCTGGGGTCTGACAATCGTCAACCGCATCATCAGTGCCCATCAGGGCACAATCCGCTTTACCAGCGAAGAGAAAATCGGAACCCGGTTCATCATCACGCTGCCCTGCCGGAAAGATGAAAACCAAAAACCCTCACGCTTGTCCCAAGTTTATCCCTGAGGCTTTTTAGACCTGAGCGCAGTGCACTCAATGGCTGAAGGCTCTGGCCTTACTTGAGATCCTTGCGGAATTCCTGTGTCCAGCGCGAACGCTGTTCAACCAGTAGTTCGCGCATGATCTCGCCTTCCTTGTCGATCACAACGCGTTTGAGTGTCAGCAGCAGCTCGCCTTCATCAAAGGGTTTGAGGAGGTAGGCTGATGCGAGGCCAACAGAGGAGTCCTCGGCAACCATGCGTAGTTCGTTGTCGCCATAAGCCGAGATAATGATGACTGGGGTGTGGCGTTTAAAGGGACTTTTGTTTTCTTTCTCACGTAACAGCCGGAGAAAAGTTTCGCCATGCATTATTGGCATTTGCCAGTCAAGCAGGATGCAGGCTACTGCGTTGCTGAGGAAGTCGAAGCCACGTTCGTGCCGCGCCAGCTCTGCCATGGCCTCCTCACCATTGCCTGCACGCAAGGTCTCGTACAATCCGGTTTCGCTGATGATTTGGTCAATCAAATCCGCCTGGCGCGGATTGTCCTCGACAATCAGTACAAGCGGTTTTGGATGTTTGCGCGAAGATGGAAACAAGGCCATTGGTTTCACCTGCCGGTTGTCAGAAGTTGCCGTCGCCGCGTCAGAGCGCGCCGGAAAACATACATAGGGCCTTTATACAGGCCCGTGCAGATCATGAAAGGTGTGATGATCAGCATGAACAGGGTATTGATCAAGATGCGAAACACGGGAAAGGGCTCGGTTGGTCGGCTTTTTTCAATCTGGTGTCTGGTGTATTCTGCCAACTCAACCGGCCTGTCCTTGATCTGGGTGGCCCAGATCCCTGAAATGTATTTCAAATAACTGCGTTGCGGATATTTTTTCCAGAGGATTAAGTGGTAACGGTTCATGGCAAGCCAACTTTCGTATACAGCCAACAATTTGAAAAATGCGCCTGCCAAAGCCCCATAGACCAAGCTCCACAGGGCGGTCACCGGGTAAAAAATGTAAGCTGGCGCGGATTCGAGCATGGGATTGAGTATACAACAGTAGGAATGGCCGCAAAATCTGCAATCCCGCCCGGGCAGTTTAGTTACGGCAGGTAACAGTCAAATGACCAATAAGAGCAGGCAATCAAGGGATAAGAATGAACTATTTCGTGGATCGTAACAGGATTTATCTGGTCCTCGTTTACTTCTCGATGTCCTTTTTCTATGTCTCCCTGATATTGAACGAGGAGCAGGATCCGGTTCCGTTGCTGGGTTACATTCTGGCGCTCATCACCGCGATCATAATGAGCCACGACACCTTGCTGCGCGTGATCAGTCAGGCTACCGGTCAGCTCAATTACGCCAGCGAATTACAATTTTTTTCTGCGTTTATTGAGCTCAATCGCAAGATCCACAATTTTCTGGAAGTTGACGATGTGCTGGTGCTGGTCAATGACACCCTCAAGGAGCGAATCCAGGTACGGCGCACGATCTACCTCTTGTCCACTGAAATACCTGCGCGCGGAGCGGCGGCAGTGCATCAAGGTGAGGAGGGCGCATTGCATTTGCGCAGCTGGCCCGACCAGAAAGCCTGGACCTTTCACACGCAGGCTTTCGAACATGAGTTGGAAAAAAATGGCAGGGTGACATCATGGGCAGATGCCTCGCCACTGATCCAGCAGGCTTTTACAGAAACCGGCACGAGTCTGATGGTGCCGGTTATACAGAACGGGAAGATACTGTGTCTGATGTTGATGGGCCGTTCTGACAACGACAAACCGTATTCCAGCTTCGAATACCAGATGTACGGTTATCTGGCGAACCAGCTGTCGATCATTCTCGACCGTATTCGCGTCTATGCCAAAGTGTTGCAGAAAACTGCCATGGACCACGCTGAAAAAGTGCAGGTGATGCAGAGTCTGAGTGCCAACATTGCCCATGAAATGCGCACGCCCCTGTCCGGCATTCGCGCCAGCATTTCGGGGCTTGAAGAATATCTGCCGGAGCTGCTGAAGAGTCACGAACACTGTGTCAGACATCTGGGCAGCCAGTTTCCGCCGATCCGGGAAAACCATCTGAACACCCTGCAGGGTACCCCTCGACGCATCAAGCTGATGATTGATCAGGCCAATACCGTGATCGACATGCTGCTAATGAATCTGCGTGAGAATGCGCTTGACCATCGGCAGTTAAATCCATGTACGGCAGCAAAAATTATTGAGCAGGCAGTTGACCGTTATCCGTTCAAGAGCGGCGAGCGTGAAAAGTTGCATCTTGATCTTCAGCAGGACTTTGTGTTTCTCGGAATCGAGAGTCTGTTCATCTATATCCTGTTCAATTTGCTCAAGAATGCCTTTTATTCGCTGCAATCGGCCCAAAAGGGTGAAATTACGCTGAGATTGGTGCGTGGCGATCCCTACAACAAACTGATTTTCCGCGATACGGGTTTGGGCATAGATGCGGCCATCGTGGAAAAAGTGTTTGATGGTTTTTTTACCACCAAGTCCGACGGTACCGGCGCCGGTCTGGCATTTTGCAAACGCACCGTTCTTAATTTCGACGGAGACATCCTGTGTCATTCAGTGCTGGGGGAATTCGCGGAGTTTGTCATCACCTTACCGGCGTATCGTGGCGCCAACTAAGTGATCAATGCATGGTCTGCTGCACGATGCTGTTGGTTTCCAGAAACTCACTATAGGACAGGGTCAGCTTGCCGCGTATGGCTGGCAGGAACTCATCATCTACGATCGTGGTGAAATACCGGGTAGTGCCGATCTTCCGGGCCGGGAAGTAAAACTGATCCCAGCGCTGGATCGCTTCATGCTGCAGACTGAGTTGTGCAGCCTGAGCATCGTAACCTGGGAGCAATAGTCCGCTGCCAACCTGTCTTACCAAGTCAGCCGGGGCTTGCAGTTGCTGCAGTAGTTGATAATGCTGCGTCAGGGCTTCCTGTGTGTAGATCAGCAGACACTGGCGTTTCCCTTCTGCATTAAGCATCAAAAATCCACTGTGCGGCACATCCAGCATGTAATACTCGATGCAGCCCAGTTGTTTGCGCAGTTCCTCAAAAAAATCCTGAAACTCCTTGTTCACCAGGAACGCATCGTGATTGTTGGCAATAATCGGGTCAGTGATCAGCTTGTAGCTGCTGCGGAAATACTGGTTCTGGAAGCTGGCAATGGTGGCATTCAGTTTCTGTTTAAGGCGGGGGTCGTGTTTGTCGATGAACTGGTCGATAAGTTGTTGGTTGAACGCCTTGATCGCCAGCTCCATGTCGGCCTGCCCGGTCAACAGTACTTTGCGGATAAACGGGTTTTTCAGGCCCATCAAAAATTCCAGGCCGTTCATTTCAGGCATGGAATAGTCAACGATAACCGTGGAGCAAGTCTGGAAGCGAAAACCATTGAGCACTTCATGATGAATCTTGCCGATATCGATGTGCGACAAAGAGTCTGATTCCAGGGGGCCAGTTTTGTAGTTGTTGTAGCAGCGTTGCAGAAAATTGACGTGCTGGTGCGCCTGATTGACATATTTCAGGGCGCTGTTGGCCGATTGAAACAGTTTGAAGCCCAGCTCCTTGTTTAACATCAGGCTGATGCCTTCCAGAAAATCCGGATCGTCGTCGAGCAGCACAACCTGCGTGGGGAAATAAAAAGGATGTCCTACGCTGATGTTGGCTTCCATAAAATCCGTAAGTCCTGGTTTGATGTTCTACTGGTCCTGAACCGATCCTGTGCGCGCCTGATCAGGCAGCAGATGCTCACATTGCCGGTCGAGCAATTCGCTGTGGTTACCTGCGTCTGGCATGAGGGTGTAAATCACCAGATTGAGGCTGCCGGTGTCAAGCGTGATCTTGCGGCTGGCTTGTGCGCCAAAGCGGTTGTTGCCATCCGCCTGCTCGAAACTCGGTTCGCTGACCAGAATTTCACCAGGTTGGCAGAAGCCAGCCAATTCCGTCACGAGTGCCACGGGCTTGCCGATAACCGATTCCTGACGTTGCTTGTCTTCCTCGTTTCTGCTTTTTTTCCAGATCGGCGAAAAATAAGCATCTCCGCTATATGCCGCCAGACAGAATTCGAGAGCTTGGGCTTTGCGTGCCCGCTGCGCTGCTGCCACCTTGTGCATCAGTCGCAAGAACAGCTGGGCGCAACACAAGGCATCAAAGGCATGTTCGTCCTGGCAACGGCGGGTATCGAACGCGACTAGTGCACTGTCGCCGTTTACGCGTACCACTACGCCGCGATACAGGCGTGCGGCCTGTCGCAGATAAAACTGGAACTGCTGCAGCAGGGTGGACAGTGTGCCCGGGTGCAGCATATCAAGTGCCTTGCCACTGTTGGCCACCTGGATGAACAGCAGGGTGCTCATGCGCCGTTCCGCTTTCAAACCGCCGGTCTCCTCGGGATCTTCATTCGGGACGCCGATAACTTCTATCTGACCCTCAAGTTCACGCTGGTGCCAGAGCATGTCGACAATACGTTGCTGCAAGAGGCCGAATTCATCCTGCCGTGTAGTTATCAGAGTCTCCAGGTCGATAGCGCCTTCATCAGTGTCCGTCAGCTCGATCAGTTCCAGCACGGGAGCGGTAACCTGGGCAGCGATGGCATGGGAAGCGGCCACTACGAGCACGAGACCAGCGGCAATGATGACGAAGAACAGTGCGTCTGGTCGGGTAACGGGATTGCTCAGGAAGGATTCATCGAGGTACAGGGTGACATAGCCGGCTACGGCACCCTGCAGCGTTACGGGTGCGACATAGGGTTTGCTGTCATCGGTGATCAGCAAGCCCTGTATGTTGGTCGAGGTCAGGACTATGCCGTCGACATCAGTAATGGTGACATTGGCCACGCCGGCTTCGCGCGCTAGCTGGTTGACCACCACGTTCAAGCCCAGCAGGTCGTTTGCCAGCACGAGCTCAGTGACGGAGTCGGCAGTCTGCCGCGCCAGAATTTCCCCCATGGCGTCGGCTTGCTGTGCCACGGTCTGCTGCAATTGCAACTTGAGCGACAGCCAGAAGGCTACCAGTACCAATATCAGCAGCAAGCTGAAGCTCAGCGTAATCTTGTGTTTTATTACCATGGGGACTGCTCGGGATTTACTTCAAGGATTGGCGCGGACATTAATTGGGTCATTAATTCAGCCATTAGTTTTGTACAGCAAGGAGGGTGATCTCTTCAACGTGGAGAAACTCATAATTCATTTCATCACTGGGCCGTTGCAGGCAGTAGCCCTGCACGTAATCAGCTCCTGTCTGCCATAGTATCGGCAGCACATCCATATCTTCAACTTGTGGCGCGATAACGATCAGGCCGCGCTCATGCAAGGTCCGGATCATGGTCTGGACGTTTTGGATCTGCTGCGGACTGTAGATGATATCGCGTACCAGCGTTTCATCCAGTTTCACAATGACCGGTTTGAGTTCATCAAGAATCGCAAAGGGTTCCAGCGCGCAGCCAAAATGGGTAATGGCCATGGCCGCATGCAATTCCCGCAAGCCGTGGCAGAAGTCCAGTGCCTGTGCCGGGTTGGCATGAATGTCCACTTCGCTGATCTGTAGTACCAACTGGTCCGACGGAATACGATCGTTGCGCAGTTTCTCGCTCAGCCAGGGCAGGAAGGTGCGGCTCAACAGCGTATTACTGGTGATATTGATGAGCAGGCGCTCGGCCGCACGCGTGTCACGTATTGAATCCAGTGCCATGCCGGTAACCAGGCGGTCGATTTCCTCTCCCACACCGTTGAGATTGGCCAGCGGCAGAAAGGCCGCGGGTGATACCTCGTTGCCGTCACGATCCAGCATTCGGGTGAGTACCTCATAGCTCTTGTAGCTCTCACCTTTGATGGAAACCAAAGGTTGAAACAGCAACTTGAAGCGCCGGTTGAGCAAGGCGGATTTCAGGTAGTCGAGCATGGCCCCGGCATCGTGGTGCAGTTCCTCACCGATGCGATACTGAAGCTGGCGACTTGCTTTCAGCGGTTTGTCGCGCAGATTGGCGCGTGCGCGGACGAGCACAGCTTCCGCGTTACCGGTCAAGCCATTGATCAGGGCCAGGCCAATGGCACAGCCCAGCTCAACCGTGGTCAGCATGGCCGGCGAAATATGATTGTTCAGGCGGCCCTGAATTTTCCGGGCCAGTTCCAGCGCTTTGTCTGGATCACCGGTGTGCAAGAGGATGCCAAAGGTATGTTCGTCGATGCGTGCAACTGCGTCCTGGTCAGTAATGAGTTCCTGGAGGAGGCGTGCGACGTCGTTCACCACAATGTTGGCGCTGGAGCGGCCAATGGTGGCGCCAATATCAGCAAATTCTGTGAGTTCGATGAGCAGCAGGGAGCTGAACACATTGTCCTGGATCGCAGCGCGAATGGCGTGTTCGATACAGGTGAGGAAGTGGGCTCCGTTGTAGAGGCGGGTCAAAAGATCCTGATGGGCGATGCGCGTTACTGTTGCCGCATACCCGGCATTGCCGCGCGCCTCAGTTACCCGGATCTGCACACAAGCCTTGCCGTGGTATTCCACGGGCGTGAAGCATAGCTCCATGGGTTCCTCAGCACCGCGCGGCCGCCGTATCAGCAAGGTTTCCGTCACCTCACTGTGCAGCGGTTGGCTCAGCAGGGCTTTGATGCGCGGTCTGGTGTCGGGGCTGAGTAAATCCAGGAATGGGGTGGTGGCTATCGTTGCGTTGTTGTCATGGCCGAACGCGCTGGCGTAACTCTGGTTGGAGGCCAGATGGATACCATCCTGCACGTAACTGATACCAGTGGTGCTGCCATCGAGCAACAGTTCATGACGTTTCTCAAGTTCGCGGTGCTGTAATTCAAGCTGCCGCAAACGCCGCTTGGTCTGCATCAGTTCCGCCTCACGCCGCACAGTGGCCAGCAAGCTGGCATGCGTATCCGGGGCGAAAAGCTCGCGCACGCCTTGCTGACATAGAAGTTGCGAAGCGTCGGGCGCTACACCGACATATAGAAGAGGGAGTTCCAGCTCGCTCTTCTGCAAGGTTACAAGTACGGCAGACAGCGGCAGGCGCTCGCTGGCAAAACAAACCAGAACATCCCATTGACCCTGCGCGAGCAAGACAGCCAGTTCCCGTTCGTGCCCGGCGTTGGCACTGCGCACACCGAGTCCGGCACCGCGCAAGCCACTGATCAGACGATTCGCGGCATCGACGCTGCTTGTGGCTACCAAAAGATGTATGGGGCCTGGTTGGGTCATGTCCGTTTGCTCAGATCGTTCCTTGCTTCATGACAAATCGGCTGATGTCAGGAGCATCTTGCCAGGCCTGCCACTTTCTTCGCGAACCAGACGCGGTACCAGATAGCCGGGCAGGCTGGAGTGCAGTTCATGCATCAGGGCCAGTGCAGCGGCATCGCTCACATTGAAGTGGGCGCTACCCTGAACCTTGTCCAGCATATGAAGATAGTACGGAAGTACGCCGGCTGCAAATAAACGTTCGCTCAATGTGATAAGCGTTTCCGCAGTGTCATTGATGCCCTTGAGCAGTACGCTCTGGTTCAACAGATGAATGCCTTCACTGCGCAACCTGGCACAGGCCTGATCGACGTCGCTATCGAATTCATTGGCATGGTTCGCGTGCAGCACCACAACCACTTGCTGCCGACGGTTGCCGAGCATCTGCAGTAGCGTAGAGTCAACCCTGGCCGGCAACATGATCGGCAGCCGGGTATGGATGCGGAGTCGTTTGATGTGTGGTATCGCGAGCAGACTATCGATGAGCCATTGCAGATAGGTGTTGGAGGAAGCGAGGGGATCGCCACCACTGAGGATGACTTCGGTAATGCTGGCATCGTCAGCAATGTGCCGGAAAGTCTCCTGCCAATGCTCGCGTCCGGGGCGGTTGTCGGCATAGGGGAAATGCCGACGGAAACAATACCGGCAGTGAATTGCGCAGCTTTGGGTAACGATGAGCAGCACCCGGCCGTGGTATTTGTGCAACATGCCACTGTGCTCATTGACCGCCGCTTCTCCGAGGGGGTCGTGTGAGTAGCCTTGCACATCCAACATTTCTGTGACCTGCGGCAACACCTGTAGCAGCAATGGATCATGCGGATCACCGGGCTTGATTCGGGCCAGATACGGCCGGGGTACCCGCAGCGGGAAGTCGCGCATGGCGGCGTCTGACAATGCCAGCTGCGCAGCATCGAGCTGTAACAGTTGCAGCAATTCAGGCAGGTCGGTGACTACATCCGCCAGTTGTTCCTGCCAAGTGGCGGAAGGGGATGTATCAAGAGCAGGTGTGAGGGGAATCTTGCGCAGCATGGGCGACTATTATGCGGGTATCGGCAGCCAAATTCACGTTAAAACAGGCCTTTCGGCCCTATTGATGCCTGTTCGAGTATGGCGCGAAGCAGGAGGCGCGGGTATCATTCGCACCTTTCCAAAAATCAGGATATTGGTATGGCTGTATACTCAACCAATGAGTTCAAAGGCGGCTTGAAAGTGATGCTGGATGGCGACCCCTGCTCCATTCTCGAAAATGAAATGGTAAAGCCGGGCAAGGGTCAGGCGTTCAACCGCGTGCGTCTGCGCAACCTGCTCAATGGCCGTGTCTGGGAGCGCACTTTCAAGTCTGGCGAAACGCTCGACGGTGCGGATATCAGCGAATCCAACATGCAGTACCTCTACAGCGACGGCGAGTTCTGGCATTTCATGAGAACCGACGGCAGCTTCGAACAAGTAGCAGCAGACAAGAAAGCCGTTGCTGAAGCGCTCGACTGGTTGAAGGAAGAAGACCAGTACACCGTGATGGTGTGGAACGATGTGCCGATTTCTGTCACGCCGCCCAACTTCATCGAAATGGAAGTCGTACAAACCGATCCAGGTCTGCGTGGTGACACCGCCACCGGCGGCACCAAACCAGCCACGCTTGTGTCCGGTGCCACCGTAAAAGTGCCGCTCTTTGTCGAGATAGGGGATGTCCTTCGCGTCGATACCCGCACCGGTGAATACCAGAACCGCGTCAAGAAATAAGGCTCTGCTCATGGTGGGCCGACTTTGATAGCTAGAGCATGACACCTTCAGAAGGGCAGCCAGACTGGCGCCCCACCGCGAGCCCGGACTTGTTACAAGCCCGGGCCCGGCTCAACCACACGCTTCGCGCATTTTTTGCAGCACGCAGCATTCTCGAAGTTGAAACCCCGCTGTTATCGCACGCCATCGGCAGCGATCCCAACCTGCATCCCATTACCGCGTTCTATCAGGCGCATCCACACGCTGTTGCTGAAACCTTGTACCTGCAGACTTCACCTGAGTTTGCGATGAAGCGGCTGCTGGCTGCCGGCAGTGGCCCGATTTATCAGTTGTGCAAGGCGCTGCGCAATGGTGAAGAAGGTTCGAAGCATAATCCCGAGTTCACCATGCTGGAGTGGTACCGGCCGGGTTTCACGCTGGTGCAACTGATGGACGAAGTGGAAGCGCTTGTGGGTGCGGCACTCGGTGCACAGTCTTGCCAGCGCCTGACGTATCGTGAGGTGTTTCTGCGGTATGTGGCCGTTGATCCGCATACTGCAACACTGGCTGAGCTTGCAACCCTTGTGCAGCGCACCATCAACTTGCACAAAGCGGAGGCAGATCGCGACACTTTGCTGGAACTGTTGTACAGCCATGTCATTGAACCGGCATTGGTGGAACCGGTTTTCATCTTCGATTATCCCGCCAGTCAGGCGGCACTCGCACGCATCAGCACCGATACCAAGGGCCAACAAGTTGCGCAGCGTTTCGAGCTGGTGATCAAGGGGATGGAGATCGCGAATGGCTACGATGAGCTTGTGGATGCAAACGAGCAGCAGCGGCGCTTTGGTGTGGATCAAGCGCAGCGGCGCGCGCGCGGATTGCCCGCGTATCCCATAGATGAACGGCTGTTGGCGGCACTGGCGCAAGGGTTGCCGCCGTGTGCCGGCGTAGCGATGGGAGTAGACCGGCTGCTGATGCTGCTTACGGGTGCGAGAACGATTGCAGAAGTATTGGCCTTTCCGCACCCTGACGCGTGAATGCTATGATGGCCCGGTAAGCGCACCTGGGCGCTTGCGGATTTATCACAAGAGGCTGTCATGCAAGTCGATCTCGGAAATGTGCAATATGCCGGGTTCTGGGTCAGAATCCTGGCAATGTTGTTGGACACTCTCGTGCAGTCGCTGCTCTTGGCGCCGCTGGCGTGGTTTCTGCTCCGGGCTGATCTGCAGAACGCAAATTTGGCAGATCCATTCGCCCTGGCCGAACGGCTGAGCAATACCTTGTCATCGCCGTTGTCGAACGCGCTGCAGATCGCCATGCTTACGGCATACTCCCTCATCTTCTGGAAATTCAAATCTGCCACGCCCGGCAAGATCCTCATGGGCATGGCGATTGTTGATGCGGAAACGGGGGGTGCGATTTCCAATGGCCGCTTGTTGCTGCGCTATCTCGGCTACTACCTGTGTATATTGACCGGCTTTCTCGGGTTCATCTGGATAGGGATTGATAAACGCAAGCAGGGCCTGCATGACAAGCTGGCTCGCACCGTGGTCGTCATGAACCCGGTATAAGAGCCAAACGGCTAGCCTTGCTTCGCAACGGCCGTTCCGAGCAGTTCACCCATTCGCACCGCAGAACCTGCCGCAAGGTCGGCGCGCCAAGCGACCATCCCGGGGCCAAACAGCACGATTGCCGTTGACCCCAATCTGAAGCGTCCGAGTTCGGCGCCTTGCTCCAGCCGTATGTTCGGCGTTGCCTCACGATAGTCGCTGATCGTCAAACCTTGGGCCGATGGCGCCACTTGTCCTGCCCACACGGTGTCGATCGCTGCCACAATCATCGCGCCTACCAACACCACGGCCATCGGGCCAGCTTCGGTGTCGAACAGGCACACGGCGCGTTCGTTGCGTGCGAACAAATTCGGGATGTTGTCTGCCGTAGTCTGGTTCACTGAAAATAGTTTGCCCGGCACATAGATCATCTCGTGGAGTGTGGCGCCCAGCGGACTATGCACGCGGTGATAATCCTTCGGTGACAGATACACAGTGGCGAAGCTGCCATTGCGGAAGGGCGCTGCTCTAGTGGGGTCGCCTCCAAGCAATGCAGTCAAGGAAAAGTCGTGGCCCTTGGCCTGAAAAACCGAGTCTTCCTGAATGGCGCCAATGGCGCTGAGTGCGCCGTCGGCGGGCGCCAAAACTGCGCGGGGTGTTTGCGCCAAGGGTCGCGCATCTGCTTTCAGCGCACGCGTGAAAAATGCGTTGAACGAGGCATAGTGTTGCGCATCGGCCTCCTGCGCCTCATGCATGTTCACGCCATAAGTGCGAATGAAACGCCTGACCAGCAGGTTTTTCAGCCACGGAATTTCGCTTGCGGCGAGTTTGCCCACGAGGCGCGACAACAGATGCTGTGGCACTACATGCTGGAAAAAAATAAACAAACTTTTCATGCGTCAGGCCACGGTTTCAATGGGAGTGTCGTCACGGTTGCCCCATTCGCTCCATGAGCCGTGGTAGCCCTTCGCGGGATAGCCAAGCGCTTTGGCAACGAGATACGTCAAACCGGAGCGATGATGACCTTGGCAATGCGTGATGATGGAGTGTCCAGGATGAATGCCGATGTTCGCCAGTTTTGCCTGCAGCACTTCCAGCGGCAACAGGCGCATATTGCGCGTGCGATCCATCAGCTCAAGCCAGTCCAGGTTGACCGCGCCCGGAATGTGCCCCGCACGCAGGGACGAAGACCGCAGGCCAAGATATTCCTCAGCGGAACGCGCATCCCAGATTTTGATCTCAGGATTGCCGAGCGCGGTACGCACCGTTTCGAGATCAGCGATGACCATCGGGTCGAGTGTGATGCTGACGTCGGTTGGCGTAATGCTTGCCACTTCCGCCGTCACCGGATGCTGCTCCTTGTACCAGGCATGCAGTCCTCCGTTCAAATACGAAGTGCGCGTATGCCCGATGACATCCAGCGTCCAGATGAAGCGGCCGGCCCAGCCGCCACCTTCGTCATCGTAGACGACAAGGTGTTTCTCTGGCGTATAACCGATACGGGACAGCAGCGCGCGCAATTGCCCGATCGGCGGCAGCATGCCGGAAGCCGGCGGAATGCCGCTGACCAGTTCCGCCGGATTCACGTGCACCGCGCCCGGTATGTGTATTTGCCGCCAGGTTTGCGGTTGACACAGATCGACTACGAGCAGCGTAGGGTCGCCCAGCAGAGCTTCTACTGCATCCGGTTCAAGAATCAGTGCCGGGGTCTTAAGCATTATTGCTTTCCAGAGAACTGCGAATCAGTTGATAGCTGGACAGACGCCGCGGATCAATACGGCCTTGAGTTGCCGCTTCCAGCAAGCGGCAGCCAGGTTCGCGTTCGTGTTTGCAGTCACGAAAACGGCAGCCGTCGAGGAAGGGACGGAATTCGATGAAGCCATACATCAGTTGTCCAACGTCGAGATGGCTCAGGCCGAATTCACGGATGCCGGGTGAGTCGATCAGGTTGCCACCCTTGGGAAAATGAAAGAGGCGCGCAGACGTTGTGGTGTGGCGACCCTTGGTCACACCTTCCGACAACGTGCCTTCCAGGGTGTTGACGCCAGGCATCAGCGCATTGACCAACGCCGATTTGCCCACGCCGCTCTGGCCAACAAAAATACTGGTGTGATCGGACAAGCGTGCCAGCAGATCCGGCAGACCTGAATGACTGCGGCTCGACACCTCCAGCGCGGGATAGCCGAGGGTGTGGTACAGCGCCATCAAATGCTGCAGGGGTTCACGATTGGCTGCCTGCAGCAGGTCGCTCTTGTTGAGCAGCAACAGCGGGTGTAGGCCATTGTTTTCTGCAGCCACCAGGTAACGGTCGATGAGGTTGTAGTGGGGTTCCGGCTCTGGCGCTATCACAATAACCAAAGTATCGATATTTGCAGCTACCGGTTTCAGTTCGCCGTACAGGTTCGGACGCCTTAGTTCGGAGCGGCGGGGCAGGGCGGCAACGACGACATTGCTGGTTGTTCCCTGCTGCCAGATCACTTCATCACCGGCGACGAGCGGCTCGAGATTGCTGCGCTGATGGCAGCGGACAATACCGCCGCGATCATCGCCATCAAGCGCTTCTATATCCAGTTGTTGTCCGAAATGGGTAATGACCAATCCCCGGCGTTGCGGGCCGGCAAGTGCTTCTTCAGTTCCCGGATGGGTGGTGTGCTTGTCCTGCATGCGCTGGATGCGGCCAAGCTGGCGTTCATTCAACTGTTTCTTTTTCATGGCGGCATATTAACAGCCTTGCCGTTGAAACGGCTCCTGGCGCTTCTACTGTGGAGCGTTCTGGAGGCCCTCCCATCTGAACCCATGCAACAAGCTCAGCCCGAGTGGGCGTCCAGCCCCACAGCAAAGCCCAAGAATCCGCTCCCGTTCAAGGTAGCGAATACACCACTACCAAACAGGTTGCAGCTTGCCCTCTACCGCAAACTGCCACAAACTTACCCTGTCGTGATGCATATATAAGGAACAGCAGGAGATGGACAAGAAACAACACCTAATCTGGATCGATCTGGAAATGACCGGTCTGAGTCCAGACACTGATCGCATCATCGAAATTGCCACCATTGTTACCAACACCGACCTGGTAGTAGTGGCTGAAGGTCCGGTGCTGGCAGTGCATCAGTCGAAATACGTAATGGATGGCATGGACGACTGGAACCAGCGTCACCATGGCATGAACGGCCTGATCGAGCGCGTCAGACTGAGTCCGCATGACGAGAGCGGTGTTGAGAAAATCACGCTGCAGTTTTTGGCCCAGTATTGCGAACCCCGGTTTTCACCCATGTGCGGCAACAGCATCTGCCAGGACCGCCGCTTTCTGGCCCGTTACATGCCCACGCTCGAAGCCTTCTTTCATTACCGCAACCTCGATGTCAGCAGTGTCAAGGAGCTCGCCAAGCGCTGGCGTCCCGACCTGATGGATGGTCTGAAAAAAGAAAGCAGCCACAAGGCACTCGAAGACATTCGCGATTCGATCAAAGAGCTGCAGTATTATCGCGAGCATTTCATCCGCACCAAAAAACCGTAACACCGGCCATCTGGCCTGCGCGGCAATCCTTAAACGTACACTATAAATTTCCCCGATTCATTCACAGAAAACCCTCGCAATTTTATTCCGCTGCTAGCTGTTTTTTTACCTTGATTTATAACGGCCCCGTTACATTGCCAGCGTCACCTTGTGTCGTCTTGGCCAACTGCTGAGCTTCAGTCGCCGTTCAATCTTGGAGAAAAACATGACTAACAAATATCCGGACTCCTGCCGCGTGCAGCGGGTCAAACAACTGACATTGATTATCGCCTCCCTGCTCGCCATGCAGGCGGCCGCACAGACTCAGGACAAAGAAGACGAGGAAAGAGAACCTGATCCCTCTATCGAAGAAGTGCTGGTCGAAGGTCGGCCGCTGCAGAAAGGGGTTTCCGAGCTCTCGATCGATGTTGCGCGCTTTGGCACCCAGGTGCAGGTTATCAGCGCCGACGAAATCGCGACAGGTGGCTTTACCAACTTCGGTGAACTGGCCGCAGGCCTGATACGCGGCGCCAACATCGGCTATTCGCCTGACGAAGGTGAATTTACGATTCGCATTGATGGCGGTACCGACCGTGACACCCTGTTGATGCTCGATGGCATACCCACCTTCGATCGCGGCACGCCCCTGGAAAGTCTGTGGGGTGCGACCGCATTGGATCCGCGCATGATCGAAAATGTGGAAATTTTTCGTGGCGGCCAGAGCCTGTATTTCGGTGGCAACGGCGGCCTTGGTGTCGTCAATGCCGTCTACAAGCGTCCCGAAGCCGGCGACGAAGTGCAGGGGGAAGCAGGGTTCTATGCGGGTGATTTCAGTACTCGCGAGATGTATGGCAACGTCACGGCGCCGTTGTTTGGCAGTGACGACCATTATCTGATGCTGTTTGGCCGCACCTACGAAACGGACGCCCACGAAATTTTCAGCCGCGAGGCATATGTCGACAACGTCTACGCGCTCGGCGGTATGCACGACTTTCCTTACAGCTACAACTCGATTGGCCTGAAATATCTCTGGGCCATCAATGATGACACCGAGTTTCGCTTCGGCTACCAGTTGAATACGATCAACTTCGAGGATTCGTTCCCGAGCAGCACGATCTATACGCCGAACTTCACCGTGTTCCCGATGTGGGAAATGAAGTTCAAGACCAGTTTTTCGGATGCGCTCAGCTACGAAGCCGAGGCCTATTACACCGATCCCCGGCTGAAAAATACTGAGTTTTTGGCGCGCGTTTGCGGCATACCGCGCCTGCAGGATTTGCCAGCCAACGTGCGTTCTTTGGCGACAGCGCAGGGCATTACCGCTTTCCGTACCGCAACCCAGTTTGAAGCTTTTGCCGCTACGGTACCGGGCTTGCCTGCAGGTTGCGTTACCTCTCCGTACTCGATACTTGGCGCCACCAATGCCACGACCAATGCCCGTGCAGGCGTCTACGTCGATGCGCTGGGCCGCCCCTACGGCACGCTCGCCAATCCCTTCCCGATCGGTGCGCCTATTGGTTATGCAATTGAGAGCATCTCTGGCTTCGGCACTGGCGCCCCGGTAAAAGGCACTGGCAACACGGACCAGGCCAGCGCCGGTTACACCGATTATGGCTTCAACAACCGCCTGAAATACGTGATGAATGAAAACGTTGAAGGCGTGCTTGGGTACCAGAACATTACGTACCACGATAGTTCCAGCCGTGTTTACGGCATGCGTGACGACAAAGTGCAGAGCAACGGCATTTACGGCGAACTGCGTTTGAGCTCTGACTATTTCGTGCAAACCAACATTTCGCTGTCGGCGCGTCACGATTTCAACAACAGCTACGAGGATGAAAGCATCTGGAAATACGGTGTGCGCCAGGATTTGCCCGGCGGCTTCTATGTCCGCTCCAACGGGGGTACCTCCTACAGCCAGCCCACCGTGATGGAGGCGGGTTTCGTCAGTAATCGCATTGCCAACCCAACCATCGAGACCCAGGGCGTGGAAACCTACAGCTTCGGCGTCGGGATCAACGGCGATGTATTTGACGGTACCTTCAACGTCGAGATCGGCATGTTCGATACCACCATTGATAACCAGTTCGGTGCCGCCGCACTCCGCAACGTATGTCCCAATTATCCGAACGTGCGCCCACAGGACCTCAACCCCAACGTCATCACGCCCACCGAATTCTGCGAGTTCGCGCTCGCCCAAGGGCTGCCTGACACATCCACGGCAAGCTTCAACCTGAAAACGGCACAGGATATCTCAGGTGTTACGCTCGACATCTCCTTCGACTTCGACCGCTGGCAGGCCGACTTCACGTTTACCGACATGGAGTCGCTCGAACCCAACCCGAACTTCGGCCAGTTTGCGCTGCGTGAAGGAACCGGGGCCGTGCAGAGTTTCGTTGTACCCGGCCAGGCTGGCACTGATCGCCTGCGTCAGTCCGGTGAGCGTGCCGAATGGTCGGCGTCCATGCTGCTGTCCTGGACGCCGTCCGAGCGCTGGGTGCTCTCGCTGAATCCGAAATTGCAGGGTCCGGAGTGGAACTGGGCGCCGACCTCGGCAGCCCGGCTGGTTGATGCGAGCGGCAATCGCACCAATCTGGACGAAGATTTTGGCAACTATATCGTGGTCAACGGCTCGGTGCAGTATTTCATGGGCGCGGATCTTGAGCACCGGTTCCTGCTGCGCGCGGTCAACCTCCTCGACGAGGTCTACTACGAGCGTGGTGGTTTCGGTAATCAGCAAAATTCCCGTGCCGGCGCGCGTGGTGAAATCGGCCTGAACAGTTCGGCGTACTACTACCCTTACGGTTGGAACGGCAAGCCGCGCTCCTTCTTCCTGCAATACGAATATCGCTTCTGAGCAGGAGAGCTGAGATGAACATGAAAAACAGAGTATTGATGGCGTTGCTGTTGGCCGGAATCTGCTGCCCGGCGTTTGCCCAGACCGCCGTCGATTACAACGGTGGTCCGCGCTGGTGGAAGGGCAACACGCATACGCACACCTGGTGGAGCGATGGTGATACTCCACCGGAGCTGATTGCACAGTGGTACAAGGAACAGGGCTACGATTTTCTCGTGTTCAGCGACCACAACACCTTTCAGCAGGGCGAAAAATGGTATCCGATAGACACGCCGCCGCGCCCGCTGAACCAGGTACAGTCTGCTTACGCCGCGTATGTAGAGCAGTTCGGTGCGGACTGGGTCGAAGTGCGTACGGTCGATGGCAAGCGCGAAGTCCGGCTGAAGACGCTCGAAGAGTTCCGCGCACTATTCGAGGAACCCGAAGAGTTCATTTTCATCAAGGGCGAGGAGATCACCGACGGTTTCCAGCGGCATCCGGTGCACATGAACGGCATCAACCTGGTCGAGCATGTCGAACCGATACATGGCGACAGCGTCAGCTCAACGATCCAGAACAATCTCGACCTCGTCGTCGCGCAGAGTGAAAAATATGGGCAGCCGATGTTAACGCATCTGAACCACCCGAATTTTCACTTTGCGCAGACGGCCGAGGATCTGTTCGCGCTGGATCACCGTCCAGGAGACGGGTTTTTTGAAATGTACAACGGCCATTCGGGTGTACACAACTATGGCGACGAGCATCATGAAAGTACCGAACGCCTCTGGGACATCGTACTGGCCAAGCGGCTTGGGGAGTTCGGGCGCAGTGTGATCTACGGCGTTGCCAGTGACGATGCGCATGTCTACCAGGTCTGGGGTGTCGGCAACGTCAATCCCGGCCGCGGCTGGATGATGGTGCGCTCGAACTGGCTCACGCCCAACAAGATCACCGAAGCGGTCAAGCGTGGCGATTTCTACAACAGCACTGGCGTCACACTGAAGTCACTCGACATGACGGACGGCCGTATTGATCTCGTCATCGACGCGCAGCCAGGTGTTTCCTACCGGGTCGAATTCGTCGGCACTTTGCAGGGCGCTGATCTAGATGGCAGGGCTGTCACAGACGAACCGCATGAGCACGAAGACAGCCTTGACCATCTGCATCAAACGATTTACCGGTACAGCGACGACATCGGCAAGGTGCTGAAGACTGTCGAAGGCACCACTGCCAGTTATGAGGTGCTGGGCAGCGAGATTTATGTGCGGGCCCGGATCACGTCGAACAGGCTGCACCCCAATCCCTTTGCAGAGGGCGATGTGGAGATGGCCTGGACTCAGCCGCTGGTCGTGATGAAGAACAGCTCCGACCGCTGACCGAACCCCGATTTTTGTTTTACCCCTAGAGAGATGCTTGGGGGGCGCAAGCCCCCTTTTTTTCAAATTAACCACCAGCAGGATACAGTCACATCAGGAGCTGAGCCATGAGTGTGAATCGACGCGATTTTCTGTCCATTGCAGCGAATGCCAGTGCCGGAATAGCACTAGCCTCGTTTCCACCTTCAATCCAGAAGGCGTTGGCGGCAGCAGCAGCCGTCGACACTGGAACGATCAAGGATCTGAAACACATCGTGATCCTGATGCAGGAAAACCGGGGGTTCGATCATTATTTTGGCACCTTGCGCGGCGTGCGTGGTTTCGGCGACCGTTTCCCGGTACCGCAGCAAAGCGGCAAGCCCGTTTGGTATCAGTCCAACGGTGAGCGCGAACTCGCGCCGTTCCATCTTGATCCCGAGGCCTTCAACGCACTGCTTGCGCCGAGCACGCCGCACAGTTTTTCCGATTCGCAGGCGGCCTGGAACCAGGGCCGTTTCGGTTACTGGCCGAAGTACAAGAATGATAATTCGATGGGCTACTACCGGCGTGCGGATATTCCCTTTCAGTTCGCACTCGCCGAAGCATTCACGCTCTGCGATGCCTATCACTGCTCTATTACGACCGGTACCGATCCCAATCGCATCACCTTCTGGAGCGGTTCCAATTTCAATCCCGAACTTGCGGCGCGTGGCATCAATTGCACCGATCTGGATTCTGAGCCGAACAATCTGCGTTGCTGGATCGGGAATCCGGAAATCGACAAGTGGCCGGATCCCGGCTACAGCTATCAAAGCTCAGCATTTACATGGCCGACTCTGCCCGACTTGCTCGAAGCTGCCGGTATCAGTTGGCGTATCTACCAGGACCCGAATGACAACTGGACAGGCGCGATGAACGGCTGTCTCGCTTTCGCGAGCTTCCGCGACGCGCAACCGGGCTCGGCGGTCTACGAACAAGGTATGTCGCATTGGTCACTCGATGACTTTGCCGCGCACGTTAGGGACGGCACTTTGCCGCAGGTTTGCTGGGTGTTGCCGCCGCGCGAGTTTTCCGAGCACCCGGGAGCGCCATCCAGTCCACAGAAAGGCGGCTTTTTCACCGAGCAAGTGTTGAACGCTCTCACCGCCAATCCGGAAGTGTGGAGCCGGGCCGCGCTGTTCATTACTTTTGACGAAAACGATGGCCTTTTCGATCATGTGCCGCCGCCGGCACCACCCTCGTACAACAGCGATGGCACTCTGGCGGGCAAGGCTACATTGAATCTGGATGGTGAGTATTTTTCCGATCCCGAACGCAAATACCTTCACCCCGAAGATACGATCTCCGGCAACCTGCGGCCCTTCGGACTCAGCGCGCGCGTCCCGATGTACGTTGTCTCCCCCTGGAGCAAGGGCGGCTGGGTTACCTCGCAGGTATTCGATCACACTTCAATTGCACTGTTTTTGGAAAAGCGCTTCGACTTCACAGTGCCCAATGTCAGCCCTTGGCATCGGGCCGTCTGCGGCGATCTGAGCTCCGCTTTCGATTTCACCGCCTCCGGTGATACGACCATCGCTGAATTACCTGATACTTCTGCTTATGACGAGCTTGAGCAACAACAGAGCGGCATGCCTTCATACAGAGTGCCGGAGTTACCCCAACCCTTGTTTCAAGAGGGGGGCACCCGGCCCTCACGTGCGCTGCCCTATGAACTGCACGTTGATGCGGAAATCAGCACCGGCGGCATCAGACTCACCTTCAGCAATACCGGCTCACAGGGCGTTGTGTATCACGTCTACGACAAGCTGAATCTGGACCATATTCCGCGCCGCTATACGGTCGAAGCCGGCAAGATGCTGGCCGATATCTGGAATACCGCGCCTGCTCAGGATCGCCATGAGCTCTGGGTCTATGGACCCAACGGGTTCGTGCGTGTGTTCCGCGATGATCAGAACAGAACGAACAAGGCAAATCCGGAATGCACGGTGATCTACGATGCAGTTAACGGCGATCTGAAAGTGAAGTTCAGCAATGCCGGCACGGATCCGTGCACTCTGCAGGTACGTGACGAGGTCTACGCAAATGGCGGGCCGTGGCAGGTGCTGCTGGCGCCTGATCAGGAAGTGGAGCAAACGTTCACATTGGGCAACAGTGGCAACTGGTACGATTTCACCGTTGCTGATACCGCGTCCGCAAACTATTTGCGTCGCTTCGCGGGGCGTGTCGAAACCGGACGCCACGGTGTCAGTGATCCGGCCATGATGCCAGTCTGAGTCGTAGCGGCGCGCATAGGGTCGCATACCGCACCTGCCGGTTCAGCTTGGGCCGGTGATTGGACATTCGTCCGACAAGTGTTTTATGCTCCAGCCTTCACTAAGCTGGGGTAGGAAAATGAGAAGACATTGGGCGCTGTTACTTGTTTTCCTCGCGGGAACCCTCGCTGCAACTTTTGCGGAAACCGCGGAAATGACAGTTGCGCAGGAACTGCCGCGTACCATCAGTGGCAAGCCCGACCTGCAGGGCATCTGGCAGGCACAAACCCGTGCGGCCTACGATCTTGAAGACCATCTCGCCCGCCACGATATGCCGGCCGGCCGCAGTGTTGTTGAAGGCGGCTCCCTTCCTTATCTCCCCGCAGCGCTGGAACAGAAGCGCGCCAACTTCGCGGCACGTGCTGAACTCGATCCGCTCGGCAAATGCTATCTGCCCGGCATGCCGCGCATCATGGCGCTGGATTTTCCCATCCATATGTTCCAGACAGACACGCATGTCGCGCAGACCTTCGAATGGAGTCAAGTGCACCGGCTGATCTACACCAACGACGAACCGCCGCTATATCCCGGCATCGAATCCTGGATGGGTCACGCGCGGGGGCACTGGGAAGGCGATGTACTGGTGGTTGAGGTCAACGACTTCAACGACCGCTCCTGGCTTGATGCCGCTGGCAACTTCCACAGTAATGCGATGACGCTGACCGAGCGTTACCACATGCTCGATGCTGACACGATTGAATACGCAGTGACGGTAACCGATCCGAATGTGTTCGAGCGTCCATGGACAATGCGCTTTTCTTTGCACCGGCAAAAGGACATGGCGCGCGTGCTGGAATACCAGTGCCAGGCAGAAGTGGAAGAAACCAGTGGCGAGTTTGAGCGTGATCAACGTACTTGGTATCCCGCCGCACCGGCGCCGGACAATCAAGCCTTCGATGCGCAAGCAGGGCTTGATCTGCCATTGCCACAAGTTGGCACTGACATCAAACGCCTGCCCGATGGTACGCCGGATATTTCCGGATATTTTCTGGCGGACGCGGGCGGCGCCAACTACGGCCTGGAAGCAAATGAGCGCGAATTCCTGACTCCAGGCGCGCGCGGTGTTGTAGTTGATCCAGCTGATGGTTCGCTGCCGTACCAGAGCTGGGCGCGCGCCGAACGGATCGCACGCGAAGAAGTCCATCGTGGTTATGACGATCCAACGGCGCATTGTTTTGTTGCCGGTGTGCCGCGCTCGCATTACGTGCCGTCGCCGTTCTTCATTTTGCAACCAGCGGGTTATGTGGTGGTGTTGCACGAACGCATGTCATGGCGGCAGATCCCGCTCGACGGCCGCGCGCATCTGCCGGACTCCCTGCGTCTGTGGCAGGGCGATTCGATTGGGCGCTGGGAGGGGGATACGCTCGTGGTTGAAACCACCAACATGAACGGCAAGACCTGGCTGAACGAAGTGGGTGATGTGGTAACCCACGCGCAGACGGTGGTTGAAACCTTCACGCCAGTCAGTGCCGAGCGGGTTATTTACCGCGCGACGATCAGCGATCCTCTGGCTTACACGCGGCCGTGGACCATCGAGTTACCGCTGGATCGCAGCACCGACGAACTGCTCGAAGTGGCCTGCCACGAAGACAACAATGATCTGCAACATTTGAAAGACGTCCGCGACGAATATCGTGCGGGTTTGAATCCGGAGAACTGAACCATGACCAGACTTACACGCGCATTCTTGTTGCTCGCTACGCTCAGCGCAGCAGGTACCACACTTGCCCATCATTCTTTTACCGCCGAGTATGACAATACCAGGCCGGTAGAATTCAGCGGTACCGTCACGGAAATGAAGTGGTCAAATCCTCATGGATGGATATATGTCGATGTTACCGATGAGGCGGGTCAAGTGGTGAATTGGGCTTTGGAAACGGGCGCAGCGAACAATTTGATCCGCCGCGGTTGGCGCAAGGAAGACCTGCCCGCCGGCACCAAGCTGACGATCTCCGGCTGGCAAGCCCGCAACGGCAGCCCTACTGCCAACATTTCCTCGGTCACTCTCGAGGACGGTCGCCGTCTTTTCGCTGGTTCAAGCAACCAGCAAACTCCGCAGTAACAGGTTTCTGAACAGTTTTCGGATCATCCTCAGCCTGACCCCCGCTAGAAGGTCATGAATTGCAGAATCCTGCTGCCGCATAGTGAACGGCAGCTGCGCTCGTTGCAATGTGGCCCTGTTTCCTTTGTACTGCCACCAACGACATTGGTGGAACTCCCCATGAAACTCACCTGTTACCAGATCGACACCCAGCCAGCCGAGATGGTGCCCGGGCAACCTGAACGCGACTGGATGAGCCAGTTCAATGATCGCCATCCGTATCGCTGTCTGCCGCTGGTTGTGGCGAACACCTCGGGTTGGGAATTGCTGTCGCCGGTGTCCTTCACCGCCACCTGGAATGGCGGGCCCTTGGGCAAGGACATGACCCTCGTGCCTACCGGCGCTACCTCGCCGGAGTTGCTGCAACGTTGGGCAACATCGCACTTCGGTGGCGGCGTGCTGACATTTCACACCGGCTTTTTATTCCGCACTGAGGAAGGTTGGGATATGTGGACTGGTGGCTCCCCCAACCGGATCAAGGACGGCATTCAGCCACTGACAGCCATCGTTGAAACCTACTGGCTACCGTTTCCGTTCACCATGAACTGGCATTTCACGCGCCCCGGCACCGTGGCCTTCGAGAAGAGCGAGCCCTATTGCTTCGTAATGCCGGTGCCACATCAAACAATCGACGTGATCGAGCCCATTGTCAAACCCCTGCAGTCCGATCCTGAATTATTCAAGGAATATTCCGCCTGGGGTGCGAGCCGCAGCCAATTCATCAAGGATCTGGCTGAAGGCAAACCCGAGACCGTCAAACAGGGCTGGCAGCGCGACTATTTCACCGGCCGCACTCCGCAGGGTCATGTGATGACCGACACGCACGTGAACCGCCGCCGCCTGAAGCCACCGCGCCCGGCAAAAGAGGGCGAATAACAGCGCGCCAATACACCCGTGATAGGGTCAAAATGCTTCATTTTTAAGGGGGCTACCGCCGTAAAATAAACCAGCAAATTCTTGTTCGCCCTGGGTGCCGCCCTGCTGTTTCCGCTGGGGGAAAATGCTGACGTTTCGGTGAATTCAACCAGGATCACGGCTACCGATGTGCTGGCCGCTGGCGAGTTCTACAAGGCTGCTTTCGGCATGCAGGAAGTCAACCGGCTGGATCTGCAGGGTGGCGCTATCGAACTGTTTCTGAATTTCGGCAGCACGTATCAGGCGGCTCTGGAAAACACCGGTTGCCAGCAATGAATCCGATACCGGTCGGCAGCAGAACCGCCGTGTGGAAGTCATCATTGCCGATGCTGCGCGCTGATTGGAGAGAAAGACTGATGTTGCCGGCTGGCTGATTGAGATTGTGGGGATAGTGGGCGCGAATACGCTCACGGTGGCTACTGCAGACATGGCGATTGTCTAAGGATCAATTTCCCGTGTTATGCGCTCTGCCACTGGCGGCGTAAATGGTGAATGGGCCGCGAGGTACTCTTCCAGTATTTCCACATCAATGCCGGCGGGGATGGTGTCTTTCCCGGCGGTGAAGACGGTGAAACCATCGCCGCCGGATGCCACGAAATCATTGGTGACCACCCGGTAGTCCTGCTGTGGTTGCAACGGTTCGCCGTTGAGCAGGATGGAACCTGCCACCACTGCCGCGCCTTCGCCTCTGGTCTCTCGCCACCGGTAACTGAAACCGGCTGACACATGCAGGATCCTGCGGGGTTCGTTGCCGAATTGCTGGCGGAGTACGGCTTCGATATCGGCGCCGCTCAGGGTCAGCACGGTCAACGTATTGCCAAATGGCTGCACCGTGAACAGTTCGGCAAAACTGACCAGGCCAGCAGCTGGAATTTCGCCACGTACGCCGCCGGGATTCATGAAGGCCACATCAATCCGTTCGCCGGTATTGCGCTCCGCTGCCGCGCGCATTGCATCTGCGATGACTGCGCCCATCACGCTTTCCCCGGCGGGCGTTTTTGCTGTGCTCATTGGTGCCGTAACAATCCCAACCTGGCGTGCCAACAGTGGTGCGACCAAGGCTTTGTAGCGGGCAACCAGTGCAGCGAGTGCCGGATCTTCCGCTACCGTGTCAGCCACCACCAGCGTCTGGGCGCGTGATCTCACGATATCTCCTGTGTACCTGTCTAGCGTCAGGATGATGTCGCTCAACTGGGTGCCATATTGGCCGGCCGAGGTCAGCAGACGGCGATCCACCTGGCAGTTGTAGGCCCTGTGCGTGTGACCGCTGATGACAACATCGACCGCGGTATCCAGCTGCGGCACGATGTCGGTGATTGGGCCGGCGCAGGAATCCGTGCCGCTGTCTGCGGTGCCACCTTCATGAATCAACACCACTATCGCTTTGATCCCCTCGTCGCGCAGCTTCCTCACTTCGCGGTTTATCGTCGCGGCTTCGTCGAGAAAGTGCAGCCCCTTGCCGGCCGCCGGTGCCAACAGCGCCGGGGTTTCGTCCAAGGTGAGGCCGATGAAGCCTATGCGGATTCCGCCAAATTCGCGAATGGCATGTGCCGGGAATATCGGCAGCCCCGTGCTGTCATCAATTACATTGGCGGCCAGGTACTGGAAACCGGCGCCTATGAACGGTGCCGACCCCATGCAACCCGTCTGCGGGTGGCAGCCACCCTGTTGCATCCGGCGCAGTTCCGCTACTCCTTCGTCGAATTCATGATTGCCGACTGCCGCCAAGGTCAAGCCAAGTGTGGTGAGTGCTTCGATGGTGGGCTCATCATGAAAGCGCGACGACAACAGGGGACTGGCGCCAATCAGATCACCCGCGGCAACCACCAGCGAATACGGGTGACCAACAGCGCGCTGTTTGATCAGAGTGGCAAGCCGCGCAACACCGCCGCTGGCGACGGTACGACTTCCGCCAGATGCAGCCGGGTCTGTTACCCGCAAGCCGGATGCCGGCGCTTCCAATGCGCCATGAAAATCGTTGATGGCCAGCAATTGGACTTCTACCGTCGCCGGGAACTGATCAGGGAGACCACCCGGAGTGACGCTGTTGCAGGCACTGAACAACAACGTCAAGCCAAGAGTGGAATAAAACAACGTCATTCTGGGCATCAGAAACTCATTTGCAGACTGGCGCTGATGGTACGCGGGCCGCCGAGTGACAGGAAAGGCTGCGAGGGCGTGAACCCGGGCAGCGCCAGTGCGCCAGTGGTTGATGAAATGTTGCCAAAGAACTCTTCATCGAACAGGTTGTACACGTTCAATTGGGCATTCAGCATGGAGCCACGGTCATTGATCGGAAAGCGGTAAGCGGCATTCAGATGGACCAAGGTGTAGGCATCCACCGCCGCGTCATTCAGGTCGGTCGTAAAACGGTCATCCACCCATTTGCCTTCCAGACCCAGCGTCAAGCGTTCAAGTGGAGCCAGTTCCAGTCGCAGACCATAGGACCATTCAGGGGTTTCCACAAACTGTTTGCCGGCCGTAGGCAGCGTGGTAGTGGCGCTGATGGCGAGGTTGTCTTTCAGCTCGCTGTCATTCCAGGAAGTCATTGCGCTGACCGTCATCCACTCGGTGGCGCCCCAGCCTACCTGCAAGTCGAGGCCGCGCAAGTCAACATCACCCACGTTGCGGTCTACCGAGAAGCCCAGCTCGGAATCGAAGGACGACACGATGCGGTTGGTGTATTGCGTTTGCCAGTAAGCAGCTGATGCCAACACGTTGTCGGCCTGCAGGCGCCAGCCGAAGTCGTAGGAATCGGTTTCTTCCGGATCTGGATTGGCACGCGCGATGCTGCCGTCAGCCAGACGGCGCGAGGAGTAGAGGTTGTCGGTACGCGGCGCAGACAGTCCTCCGGCATAGGAAGCGTATAAGGACTGACTGTCACTCAGCGCGTAGCTGATGCCGACATTGGGCAGCACCTGATCGTATTCAGCCTTTCCCGCGAAAGGAGGAATGTATTCGGTGGTCGCCGTGCCAAAGCGCACGTTGCCGGTGGGCAGCGTTGCCGATGGAGTTTGGGTAGTGCACAGCACCGTGCCAGAAGCGTTCTGTGTGTAACAGTACTGGTTGAGTTCGCGCTTGAAGAAAGGGGCGCGCAAGCCAAATGCAAGCGTGAGTTTTTCATCCATCAGGTCAGTACGATATTCCACTGAGAACTGGTTGAGCTCCGCGATGGAATAGCGGTCACGGCCACGCAGATAACTGTTGTCAGCGGTGAACACTACGCCACCATTGCGACCCCCGAACACGTCTGTCGGATTGCCGCCGCCATCAAGCTGGCCAAATTCTCCGGTCTGGCGATGCTTGCCGTAATCATAGGCATAGGCGAAACGCAGCAACTGGGTATCGGACAAATCCCAGATCAGCGAGGCATTGAGCCCCATCCGTTTGGTATTGGTGGTATTGGGGGAATAGAACCGGACACTGTCGAGGATGTCACCGTCACCATTCAGGTCCCAGCCGGTCAGCGCCGTGTTGCCTGTGATACGGCGGTCGACGCTAGTACCGGGATTTTCGTTCATCACCGTGGTGCCGCCGCCGTTGGCCAGCACATATTGGTAGGACGGATCCAGCGTCAGGCGCAGGGTGTCAGTGAGATTCCACAGTGAACTCACCCGCACGTTGCCGGTGTCGGACGGATTGATGCGCAGGTTGTAATAGTTGGTGCAAGCTGCCGGGTTGGCCGGATTGTCAGTAGCAGGCAGTGCCGGTGTAGTGGCAATCAGCGTGGCGTTGTCATCGTCGCGTACACCGGGCGTGCTGGTATCGCGCATACATGTTGCATTGTTGTCGTATTCGCGGCCGAACTGGGTCCACTGGGCCTGAGTGGCGTTGCGGTAGAAATTGTTGCGGTTGATGTTGTAATGCGCCGCCACCGAGACAAAGTTGCCGTTGTCCAGCTCCTGATGGATGCGGGCATTCACCTGACGCTTGAACATATCGCCCGGACCCTTGAACTTGTCGTTGTTCGAGTAGGAAGCCGCAGCGAAGGCGCGGGTATTCCAGGGACCAAAATTGCCCGTGTCCACCAACGCGAAATAACGCTGGAAAGAGTCCTGGCCGCCCGACATGGAGAGCATGCCGCCGGCGGTGTCATCGGGCATCCGGGTGCGGGTATTGATGGTGCCACCAATGGCAGAGGCGGTCGGACTGTCCACATCGGTGGTGCCCAGATTTACATCCACACTCTGGATGATCTCGGGGTCGATCATCTGGTTGGTGTAGATGGCATAGTTCCCCGTGTCATTGAGTGGGATGCCATCGAAGGTCAGCGATACGCGGGAGCCGTCGAAACCGCGCAGGCGTAGGTTGCCGCCGGAACTGCCGTAGGGATCGTTGTTGGTGAAATTGAGCCCCGGGACCTGGTTGAGAGAATCCATGAAGGTCTGGCCGGAAGAATAATTCTTCAGCATGTCGGCGGTTACGGTAACGCGTGACTTTGCTGCGTCCTGTGCAGTGACACCGGCCATGTTGATGCTGCCTGAGCCTGTGACGATGATTTCTTCCATGCCTTCGGCTGCCAAGGTACCAGTGGATTGGCCGAATGCTGTCTGTGATACGCCAACTGCCAGCAGGATTGCCAAGGTCAGGCGCGAGCGAGAAGGCAAGGCAGTGACGGTGTGAAGCGAAAACGATGAAGTGTGCATGTGAGTGTCCCCGGTTTGAGTTGGTACAAAGGGGGCCACGGTAAAGCGCGAGTATTAATGCGGAATAAAACAAAGATTAATAAAGACAGAAAGTCCGGTCAAGAATCACTCGGTTAGATTAAGTTTTCGGTAAGGTTAGGGTGGAGGCTGGGTAAGAGTCGTCTGCAATCAGGTTAGCGGTTCAGCAGATTGCCCGGTGCGTACTGATCGGTCATCACCCGCGCCGACGTATCCCACTGCTGCTCGGTGCTCATGAACTGGGTAAATTCGGCGACATTCATGCCGAAGCGGTTCAGGCGTTCAAGTAGCGCGGGGGCGCGTGCTTCAAGTGTAGCTTTGTCGGGTAGCGGCTGCATCGAACCCACAATGATACGGTTGCCGGTGCCGATCTGGCGGATGTTGTAGATTTCGCCGAACACGTCCTGGTAGGTCACGGATTCAGCATCGTAGAGACCGCTTGTTGAGAACGTATTCGCCACCACCATGCCATTCTCCGGCAGCAACTGCTTCACTTCCTGAAGAAATTCCCGCGTCAGCAAATGTTCGGGAATGTATTCGCCGTTGAAGGCATCCAGAATCACGAGATCGAATTTCTCGCCTCTAAGCCCGGCACGCTTGATGTGCACGCGCCCATCTACGGTTTCTACGTTGATCTTGTCGGTCTCCACGAAATCGAAATACTCCTCAGCGACATGCACCACGGCATCGTCAATTTCTGAAATCAGGATTTCGGCATCAGGAAACAGGGTGCTGTAGGTATGCACCAGCGTACCGCCGCCAAGACCGACAATCAAAATCCGCTGCGGGTTGTCCTGGATCAGCAGGCTTGTCAGCACGAGCTTGGCATAGGGAAATACCAGCTTGTCGTAATCGTCCAGAAAGCGGCAGCTCTGGTTCTGGCCTGAGGTGGCGGTAACCGTGAAGCGCATGCAGAGGCGCACATCGTCTTCAGTCACCAGAATGTTGCGGTACAGCGAACGTTCCTGATGAATCTGGCGCAGTTCGCCGCTCTGGGCGAGGGTGGTCGCAGAGAATATCGGGAGGAGCAGGGAGGTGAAAAACAAGGTCAGCGTCGATTTCATGGGCCGGCATCATACCCCATCCCCGGCGCTGCTGGGACAGCCCAGAGCCCAAAAATCGTCTGGACGCTGGCCGCGTGGCACCCGTATGCTTGCTCACAGGAGGTTGCCATGACACACACCTATCACACCCGTTTTGGTTCACTCGCTTCTTATGAAAAGGGCCGTGTCGAACCGATCAATGACGACGTTCGGCATTACGCCTTTTCGAACTGCTTTGAGGTAGCAGCAAAATCCAAGCCGTATGAAAAAGTCGTGTTCGGCCAGAACATGGAATATGTGCTCGAAGTGCTGCGCGCTGAAGGCACCTCGCCCTGGTATACCTGCGCGCACGACGAGTTTGCGCTGTGCATGGACGGCTCCGTTGAAGTTCATCTGGTGAAAATTGAAGCCGCGCAAACGGTGACGAATGCTGACCAGAACGGAACTGTGCTGGTGAAAGGCGAGCCGCTGGGCAAAAAAATGGGCTGGATAAAACTCGGGCGCGGCCATCAGGCGCTCTTGCCTGCCAACAGCGCCTATCAGTTCCGCAGTGCCGCCCCCGCGGTGCTGGTCTTGCAAAGCTGCAAGGGTGAGCTGTCCATAGAGCGCTGGTCCACGATTTGCCAGATGAAATAGAGGCTTGCCATGAAAAACATGCATGGATACGAAGAGTTCACGCTGGGCAGTTTCACCTTCCGCCGTGACGAATATTTTTGCCACATCAGCTGGACCAAGGGTGGCCGACCATTCAGCCACACGATGGATGCGGGCAATTTTCTCAGGGCGCTGATGCGCGATGTGGCTTGGGGCTTTTTCTACGGCTGGGTCAACTTCGACAATGTGTTCGGTACCCTGAATCATTACCAGACAGTCGACCTGTTCGCCGGCAGTTACAACGGCCCGATGAAAGCGGCAGACATTGATCTTACCGAAAATTTTCCGACCGACACGATCCGCCAAACGTTTGAGGCCATGCTGGCTAACTGGACCAACGCCGATTTCGATCCCTTCGCCGCACCGCAGGAAACCGGCTCCCCTTATGGTCCGAAGCATGGCAGCAACCTTCCTGCGATTACCCGTGCGCGCGAACTGGCAAAGCGTTGTGTGGGATTGCAAGACGATCTCAAGCTGCGTACCGATGCTTCCGGCGCGCCGGTCAACCGCGCGTTTGCTGATGTGCCGCAGGACGCGCCCGAGCTGCATCCCGAACCCGGTTTCGACAATGAAGTGCATGCCTTCAATCTGTTTGCGTTCCTGTCACGCTCGCAGGTCACGTGGAATCCCTCGTTCACATCCGTAGTGAAAACCAGCTTCATGTGTCCGACCACCGAAGAACATATTCTGCCAATTATTCACGGCAACGACCGTGTCGAATGGTTCTTCCAGATGTGCGATGAAATCCACTGGAACTGCGACCACCGCGACACCGGCGAACCACTTGCGCGCGTAATTATGAAGGCGGGAGACATGGCAGCAATGCCGGCGTACTGCCGGCATCAGGGCTTCAGCCCGAAGCGCTCGATGTTGCTGGTATGGGAGAACGGCTCGCCAACGCTAGTCGACGACATCAAGAGCGGCAAAGCACCCGGAGTGCCCGTGCAGTTTTAAAAACCCCATTTATAGCTTGGTGCGGCCGGCTATGAACGCTACGCCGCCCGCCAACAACAGCACCACTCCCATCGACACCAGGATTTGGTTCACTTCAAACCACAGCACCAGGTAGAACGAAGTGGCCAACGTCCCGATTGCACTGCCCAGCGTCGAAATAAAATACAGGGTCCCTGCCACATGCCCGCTGCGTTCACGCTCCACGACCAGCAGCCTGACGGAATAGGGCGCGATCATGCCGAGCACTGCGGTCGGCAGGAAGAATAGCAGCATGGACACCAGCAGCGAACCATAGCGTGGATCCTCAATGCGCAGGAACAGCGCTTCCATGATTTGATTGCTCCAGAACACCAGCGGCAGCAACAACACGGCGGCACCGGCATAAAAGGAGCCGTAGCGCGTTAAAGAAGGTGTTTGCAGCGACAAACGTCCGCCGATCAGATACCCGATGGACAGCGACAGCATAAACACCGTGATGATGCTGCCCCACACATAGATACTGCTGCCAAAGTACGGTGCGAGAATGCGCCCGCCCAAGAGCTCGACTGACATGATGATAAAGCCGCTGACAAAAGCCAGGCTAAGGACGAGTATGTTGTGAATGGAGGGGTGTTGGGATGGGGACAGGGCGGGCATACGGCGACCGGTTCGGGAATGAAGGTGCGCGAGTATAGCAAAAACTTGGTCTGTGCTCCGGTTCCCCGCTATGATGTGCAGGTAAAATACCAGTAGAAAACCATAACATATTTAAATGATGCAGGGAGAAAGCGATGGATATTATTGGTTTTTTGGTGCTGCTTGGCTTTGTGATTGTCATACTCAGTTCGGGCATCAAGTTCGTGCCGCAGAATCGCGCTTATGTTGTTGAACGTTTCGGCAAGTTCCACTCCACCAAAGAGGCCGGCCTCAATTTCATCATTCCGTTCATCGACCGCGTCGCAGCTGACCGCTCCTTGAAAGAACAAGCCATTGACGTGCCCAGTCAGAGCGGCATCACGAAGGACAACATTTCCCTGAGCGTAGACGGCGTGTTGTATTTCCGCGTACTGGATCCCTATAAAGCAACATATGGTGTCGACAACTATGTTTTCGCCGTCATGCAGCTGGCGCAGACCACGATGCGTTCCGAGCTCGGCAAGATGGAACTGGACAAGACCTTCGAAGAGCGCAATCACCTCAACACCAACATCGTGAATTCGATCAACGAAGCCTCTGCTGCCTGGGGTATTCAGGTGATGCGCTACGAAATCAAGGACATCGTGCCGCCGGCCTCCATCATGGATGCCATGGAAGCGCAGATGAAAGCCGAGCGGGTGAAGCGCGCACAGATTTTGGAATCGGAAGGTGACCGCCAGGCAGCGATCAACCGGGCTGAAGGCCAGAAGGCCTCAGTGGTGCTTGCCGCTGAAGGGGATAAAGAGCAGCAAGTATTGAAAGCCCAGGGCGAGGCGCAGGCCATTCTGGCCGTGGCCGCTGCGCAAGCGGAAGCCTTGCACAAGGTGGGTGAGGCGGCGATCACAGAAGGCGGCCAAAAAGCGATTCAGCTGGATCTCGCCACGAAGGCGATTGAGGCGAAAGCGGCTATCGCGCGCCAATCCACCATTGTCCTGTTGCCGGACCATGGTACTGATGCCGCCAGCGTAGTGGCGCAGGCGATGACCATCATCAATTCAATAAACTCTAAACACGAGAATAAACCAGACCACAAACCCGTAGGCAAGAGTTGAGGAAGCAGCTATGACATGGCTGACAGAAAATATCATTACGCTCCTGATCATCGTCGGCATGGTACTACTGGCGATTGAAGTAGGTGTTCTCGGCTTTTCGGTGTTCCTGTTGTTTTTCGTTGGGCTGGCCTGCATAGGTACCGCCCTGCTGATGGCCCTGGGCATGCCAGAGACTGTGACTTTTGCGTTGGGCAGTGTAGCGGTCTTCAGTTTGGTTTTCGCGTTTGCACTGTGGAAGCCGTTAAAGAAAATGCAAAATAACAGCATCAAGAAAGACGTACAGGGTGACTTTATCGGCCACAGTTTTGTGCTCGACAAAGACCTTGCCGTCTACGGGCATGGCAAGCACCGTCATTCAGGAGTGGACTGGAAAGTGCGCAGCGACGTGCCGCTGAAGTCCGGCACCCTCGTGGAAGTAATCAAGGTGGAAGTGGGCGAGCTGACTGTGGCAGCGAAGTAGCTCCAGCGTCTTGCAAGTGCCGCTCCAGCGCCCACGCCACATGTTCCTGTACCAACTCTGACGGAAACCCCGCGCGGCTTACTAACGCCGCGACCACCGCAGGACTCCCCGGCGCATTCCCCAGCGCCACCGCCAGATTACGCAGCCAGCATTCATAGCCAATACGTCGTATCGGCGAACCCTCTGTGTAACGTAGAAACTCCTCCTCACTCCAATTGAACAACTCCACCAGTTCCGCGCGATCCAGGCGGTGACGTGGAGTGAAATCCTGCTCAGGTGTTGGTGCGGAAAATTTGTTCCAGGGGCAGCACAACTGGCAGTCATCACACCCGAACACGCGATTGCCGATCAGTGGGCGCAGTGCTACCGGAATCGCCGTGCGCAGTTCGATGGTCAGATACGAGATGCATTTTCGCGCATCGAGTACTTGGGGGCCGACAAAGGCGCCGGTCGGGCAGATATCAAGACACGCAGTGCAAGTGCCGCAGTGGAATTCCGCTTTGGTATCCACAGGTAGTGGCAGGTCGGTGAAAAGTTCGCCCAAGAAGAACCACGAGCCGGCTTTTTTGTTGATCAGCATGGTGTTCTTGCCGATCCAGCCGAGCCCTGCCTTCTCAGCGAACGCGCGCTCCAGCACCGGCGCGCTGTCAACGAAGGCGCGATAACCGAACTTGCCGATATGCTGCTGGATCTGGTCAGCCAGTTGCTGAATGCGGCGCCGGATGAGCTTGTGGTAGTCGCGCCCGAGGGCATAGCGCGACACATAGGCTTGCTCGGGATTCTGCAGAACCTGCACCATGCGCGTGTCTTCGGGCAGGTAGTCCATGCGCAACGAAATCACGCGTAGGGTGCCCGGCACAAGGGCCTGAGGGTCGGCACGCAGACTCGCATGGCGTTCCATGTACTCCATCTCGCCGTGGTACTGTTGTGAAAGCCAGTCCTGCAGATGTGCTGAGTGTTCGGCAATGTCGAGATCTGCGATGCCCGTTTGCTGAAAGCCAAGCTCGCCGCCCCATTGCTTGATGAGGGTAGCGAGGGCAGTGAAATCAATCGTAGACATGCGGGCTATGGTATAGGTAATTCGGGGTCAGTGTAAAAATTCACCTACTGAAATCCTGAGTGTCTAATGATAACTTAAGAATTTTTACGCTGACCCAGAATTGAGGATCGTCATGACTGAGCCCCTTGCTGAAAAACGCTCCCCGTTTCCCCCCTTTACCCTCGATACCGCTGTCCAGAAAGTACGTGCCGCTGAAGATGGTTGGAACAATCGCAATCCGGACAAGGTAGCCTTGGCTTACACCGCAGACAGCAAATGGCGCAACCGCGCGGAATTTTTCCAGGGCCGTGCTGCGATTAGTGACTTCCTGCAACGTAAATGGGCAGCAGAATTCGATTACCGGTTGATCAAGGAGCTGTGGGCCTTCACCGACAACCGCATCGCCGTGCGTTTTGCCTACGAGTGGCGCAATGCTGCGGGCCAGTGGTTTCGCTCCTACGGCAACGAGAACTGGGAGTTCGACGCGAATGGTTTGATGCAAGTACGCCGCGCCAGCATCAACGATTTGGCGATCAAGGAAAGCGAGCGAAAATTTCACTGGGCAGCAGGACCGCGGCCTTTGGATCACCCAGGGCTGACGGAACTGGACCTGTAAGGCAGCGGCGGGTTAGCCGTATCAGGAGCTGACGTGCAGTCGTTCCCATGCCTGCATCGCCTCCTTGCGCGGCAGCCCCCAACGATAGCCGCCGAGTGCGCCGCTCTGTTGAATGACACGGTGACATGGAATTACGAAAGCCACAGGGTTGGCGCCAATTGCAGTGCCCGCGGCTCTTACCGCACGCGGCGAACCCACGGCTTCGGCAATCTGCGAATAACTCACAGCAGTACCTGCAGGAATGCGCAGCAATGCACGCCACACCGCAATCTGGAAGTTGGTGCCGGCAATATGCAGCGACAGCGGGCGTTTTACCTCAAGCGGATTTGCTGAGACACGCTCAGCGACAGCTTGCGTCGCTTTCATGCTGGATTTGAAAGTGGCCAGTGGCCATGTCTTGCGCACCACCTCAAGCTGTTCATCCGCATCATCAGCACTGTCCATAAATGCCGCACGGCACACACCACGCGCGGTTTGCGCGATAAACAGTTGCCCGAACGGGGTTTCATGCACTCCATACACAATCACCAGATCTTTGCCTTTGCTTCGATATTCACCCGGTGTCACGGCTTCAAGCTGCACAAAATGATCGTGCAGACGCGAGCTGCTGCTAAGGCCGAGCTTGTCCGCCACTTCCAGCAGCGAGCCTGATTCTTCCAGCAGCTTCTTGCCAAGTTCCAAGGTGAGTACTTGTAGAAACCGTTTTGGAGTCGTGCCAGCCCAGCGGCTGAACAAACGTTGGAAATGAAAGGGGCTCAGATGCACATGCGTAGCGAGTTCTTCCAGCGACGGTTGCGCAGTCACATTTTCGCGCAGATAAGTAATGGCTTTGGCAATGCGTTCGTAGTCAGACATTAGATCCAATGTACTCTTGGAGCAGGGTCGCTGGCGATCCGGATCTTGCTGTTTTTATGGTTTCGAGCTTATTTGTAAGCAGTATGGAGCACAAAGAAAAACGTGGTGCCGGTAGTGGCATTCGATTCGTAATCCAGCAGGCTGCCGTGCTCTTCCAGAATTCTCTGGCAGATATAAAGGCCCAAGCCGCCGCTGCCGCCCTTGGCGCGTGTAGTAGAAGAGTCGCGCTGGAAAAATTTTCCGAACAGTTTGGTACGGTCTTTTTCCGGAATCACTTCGCCGCGATTATTCACCGAGATGCGCACATCATTGCCGGTCTTGACCAGGCTTAGGCTAACAGTGCCACCTGTGACAGAAAACTTGATGGCATTGGACAGAATGTTGGTCACGACCTGGAAAATACGGTCGGGGTCCATGCTGACCATGCAGGTGGCGGGAAAGCCGGTGCTTGTGAGCGTGACTGAATACTGGTCGGCGTAGGACTGGTTTGCCGTTTGCACGTCGCTCAGGAGTTTGACGAGGTCGCTATCGCGGAAGCGGAAGTCCATCTTGCCCGATTCAAGTTTGTCGACGTCGAGAATATCGTTGATCAGCAATTGCAGGCGATTGGTATTGAGCAAGGCAATGTCGAGCATTTCCCGGCTCTTGTCCTTGTCGTCATCCAGAATGCCGCTACCCAGCAGCGCCAGACTGCCCTTGATTGACGTTACCGGCGTGCGCAGTTCATGACTGACGATGGATACGAATTCCTGTTTCAGCTTTTCGGTTGCCATCTTCTCCGTGACATCCTGCACCAGCGACATGACGCCCAGGTTCGTGCTACTGGAATCCGTCAACAGCGTGTTGAACCATTCACATTGAATGGAACTGCCATCGCGCTTGCGGTTCTCGACAATCAACTGGGCACCACCGGTTTCCTCCACCAGCTTGTGCCAGTTTTCGGTAAGTTTGTCGGCGGTGGTGCCGGGGAACAACAGATCAGCAAGATTACGGCCCTGGGCTTCGCTGCCGGTGTAGCCAAATATATGTTCTGCGGCAGGATTCCATGCCTTGACCTGCAGGTTCTGGTCCCATTCGATAACTGCAAGGGGGGTTTCCTTTACATACAGGCTTAAGCGTTGCTGGGAATTACGCAAGTCACGTTCGCGGTATTCCGCTTCAATCGTCAGTTCGATGCTGCGCGCAATGGTCTTGCCCAGACGCAGTGCGCTGACGATCAGCATGGCCAGCAACACGAGCATCATCCAGAACGCATAGGTCCCGGAGCCGGTTTTACTCAAGTACAGCGAGCCGATCAGCGGTGTGAGAATCAGTACCAGAAACAGTACGGCCAGTTCCGGGCGTGGGGACAGCGAGCTTATGGCGAATGCCGCGATACAGACGATCATCAGGGCGAGTGTCAGCTGAAAGCTTTCGTTGTCGTACACGAACAACAGAAAACCGGCGCTACCAATGACAGCTGCAAGAGCGATGCTGCCAATGCGGAATTCGGTGAACCAGGCATCAATCTCTTCCAGTTCCGGACGCACTTTTTGGAAACTGCGGTAATGCAACGAACGCACGAGGGTGGTGGTCAGCAGCATACCGATCCACAGATACAGGCGGGGCTTGCTGACGGCACCTTCGTAGATGAACAGGGCAACCAGCGAGCCGAACACATTGGCAAGCACGCTGTTGGGAATGGCATTGAAGAGCATGCTCACCTGTTCGTGAAGCATGAGCGTGTTCTTGTCGGCCTCTATCCGCACCGCAGCCCCCGTTGGGACTGAAATGGAGACATGCCCATTTCAGCTGGCCCAGCCAGCTGGGCCAGGATAATTTTCAGCTATTCTGACACAGTGGCCCAGCCCACTGGAAATTTGTATTACACTTCACAGGCATGTATTTATCAGGAGTTTTGTATGACAGACCTGCAACGCGTGTTGCATGTGGAAGACGATCCGTCCATCCGCATGGTGACGGTGGTCGCGCTGGAAAAAGTAGGCAAGCTGCAGGTGCTCAGTTGCGAAAGTGGCCAGCAGGCCCTTGAAAAAGCCCCAGCCTATGACCCGCAGGTACTATTGTTTGATGTCATGATGCCGCTAATGGATGGCCCAACCGTGCTTGAAGAAATGCGCAAGAAGCTGGATCTGGGCGGCCGTTTGGTCTTGTTCATGACGGCCAAGGTGCAACAAAAGGAGTTGGAGCACTACCGGAGTATCGGGGCCTTTGGTGTCATCATCAAACCTTTCGATCCGATGACGCTGGCTGCGCAGATTCAGCAGCATTGGGCACGCTTTCAGGCAGAACGCGGCACACCTTGATCAGCACCAGTTAATTTTCAGCCCAGCTGCGGTCGGTGAGTTTGTCGAGTATCGGTTGTGCGCTTGTTTGCTGGTTGGAATTTTGCGGTTGTTGACCCCACTGGTATTTCACGTGCTGCCAGAAGCGCGTGTTCCACGAACCGTGTACTTCCTTGCGATCCTGCCAGTAGAGAATAAATTCCTTCACGCGCGCCAGCGCGAAATCAACGTCAATCTTTGCCAGCGCCAGCACTTCCAGACAAGCCGGGCTCGGCGTGAAGTCGGGCGGAATCGGGCGCGGGGTAGTGTCGTTCTCAAGCGCATTGGTATAACGGTCCCACTGCCGGCGCACATGCGCGATGAATTTAGAACTCCATGCACTTGTCACGGTACCGCGCTCGCGCCAGTACAGAATGAATTCGGGGATGGAGTCTTCAACAAAGGTGGGGCTGATACCCGCGTGTTCGAGAATGTCCACGGCTTCATGATCGGGCAGCCAGCCTGCGCTCATACCGGTCTCCAGTTCGCGCGCGCCCAACACAGTGCGCTGCTTTTCCCAGGCAGTAACTACCCAGCTCAGAAAGGAATGGTTCCACGAATACTGGGTTTTCTGCCGCTCGCGGTAATACAGTACGAAAGCCTGCGTTTCCCGGTCGATGAAATCGCGCGGAATGCTGCGCTGTTGGCATTGTTGATACAGGGTGGTGTCTGGTTGCCAGTGTTGCGGAATTAGCGTGGCAGTGCCGGAGCTGCTTTGAAACGGTGTTGCGGGTGCTTTTGTTTGAATCGTTTGAGGATTCGTCTGCATACTCGATGGGGGCCGGGTAGCGGGCGCATGCGCGTCGGGCTGATTGATCGCAAACATTTGTGCCTGTGGATTGCCCGGCACAGATTCGACCAACAATAGCCCCAATTCCTGCAGACTGCGCTGTACCCGGCGAATGTCGCCGCTCTGCCAGAAAGGCAGGGCTTTGGAGAGCGTGTCGGTGTTGAGTTCGCACCAGCGGCGCAGCTGGCGATATTGTGGTGGGTGACCCAGCAACAATTCGCTGAGGACATGCAGCATCACGGCTTCGTCCAGTCCTATCGTGGCCGCCAGAGTCGGCGAGATAAGCAAGGGACGTTCAGGGATCAGAGACGTGGTCATGCGAGCAGTCGATATGAGCGTTAAAGCGGACTACGATGCTAGCACAAATGCCTGCTTGATCAGGCCGCTCAGATGATGTCCAGGAAGTCGAGAATGTTGACAGCAAAAATCGCAACAGGCGCAACCAATACGATCCACTGCAAATTCCTGCGTGCGAGGTAACCGGTAAAATGCAGGATCAAAGTGATCAAACCTAAAAGATAAACTATTTATGAAATCATTAGGGTACCCCCTCTTCTTAATGTTGCGGGTAATAATGCGGGATTCTTCTTTGGAAAGTAACCCTTTTCCCCAAAAAAATTCAGCAAACCATACGTTCCAATGGCTCTGTCCCCGCTCAGAGTGCCTCCAACGCCTCGCTCAGCTTGCTGACACCAATCACCTGCATGCCGGGAATCACCTGTTTGGGCGCATTCGCCTTGGGCACAATCGCCCGGGTAAAACCATGCTTTGCCGCTTCCTGCAGTCGTTCCTGGCCACTGGGCACCGGACGAATTTCGCCGGCAAGGCCAACTTCGCCGAACACGACGAGTTCGCGTGGCAGTGTGCGGTCTTTGAAACTGGATACGATGGCAAGTAAGAGCGCGAGATCGGCGCTGGTCTCGCTGACTTTCACGCCACCGACAACATTGACGAACACATCCTGGTCAGCCATGAACAAACCACCGTGGCGGTGCAGTACCGCCAATAGCATTGCCAGACGGTTGTGGTCCAGACCCACGGCGATGCGGCGCGGATTACCCAGTTGTGAAGAGTCTACCAGCGCCTGAATTTCAATCAGTAGGGGACGGGTGCCTTCCCATAGTACGGTCACCAGTGAACCGGCTGAAATTTCTTCAGTACGCGCCAGAAAAATCGCGGATGGATTTTTAACTTCCTTCAAACCGGTTTCGGTCATTGCAAATATGCCGAGCTCGTTGACTGCGCCGAAGCGGTTCTTGTGGCCGCGCAGCGTGCGGTAGCGGTTGTCGTCGCCGTCGAGCATCAAGAAGCAGTCGATCATGTGCTCCAGGACTTTCGGGCCGGCGAGGTTGCCGTCCTTGGTAACATGACCCACAAAAAATACGACAGTGCCCGTCTGCTTGGCGTACTGAATCAGGTAGGCCGCACATTCACGGACTTGTGCCACGCTGCCTGGCGCTGAGGGTATGTCCGCACTGTGCATAACCTGGATTGAATCGATCACAATCAGCTTGGGCTGGAGCTGTTCGGCTGCCGCACTGATCTGGGTAATATTTGTTTCCGCCAACATCTTGAGCTTGTCCATCGGCAGGCCGAGGCGTTTGGCGCGCATGGCAACCTGTTGCAGGGATTCCTCACCGGTGACATACAAGGTTTCCATCTGCTGCGACAGTTTGCACATAAGCTGAAGCAGTAGTGTGCTTTTACCCGCGCCAGGGTTGCCGCCGATCAGCACCACCGAACCGGGCACAAGACCGCCGCCAAGCACGCGGTCGAATTCACCTATGCTGGTGGAGAAGCGCGGCTGTTCTTCAAGATTGATATTGCCCAAGGTCTGCACGCTGCCCACCGCGCCGGCATAGCCTTCGCGTTTGAACTGTTGCGGCGCAGACGGCGCTTTGGCCCCGCCCAGATTTATACGGGTCAGCGTATTCCACGCGTTGCAGGCCATGCATTGGCCCTGCCACTGGGTATGTTCAGCGCCACAGTCGTTGCAGACGTAGGCGGTTTTGGTTTTGGCCATGGGGTCAGCTATATATTCGCGGCACCCGTGCGGTGACGCTGCAAGTGAGATTGTACGAAAGAATACCGGTATGCGCGGCCACTTCGTCGAGTGCTACGGTGCTGCCCCACAGCTCCACGAAATCACCGGGCTGCGCTTCGGGTACTGCACTGAGATCGATCGCCAGCATGTCCATCGACACGCGCCCGACAGTGGTTGTGCGTTGGCCGCGCACTGCTACGGGTGAGCCGTTCGGCGTGTTGCTGGGATAACCATCAGCATAACCGCAGCTGACGCTGCCGATACGCATCGGGCGCGGACAGATGAACTGCGAGTTGTAGCCAATGTTGGCGCCGGTGTTGTGATCAGCTACGTGGAGCAGCCGTGCTTCCAGTGTCATCACATTCTTGAGATCGAAGGCCTCGCGTCTGCGCGCAGCATCGGTCCAGGCGAACGGTGAGCTGCCATACAGCATAATGCCGGGCCTGATCCAGTCGGCCTGTGTGTCGAGCGCGAGCAGCGCGGCAGTGGCGGCAACACTGGTGGCATGTGGTACGTAGCGCAGTTCATTGTGCAGCTGTTTGAAACAGGACATTTGTGAGGCATTTAATGCAGAGTCCGGCAAACTGGCGTTGGCGAAGTGCGTCATCATAACCACCTCCTGACACCACGGTTTGGCCTGCAGTTTGCGGCACGCAGCGGCGTAGTCCTGTGGCGCAATGCCGAGACGCCCCATGCCGCTGTCCAGTTTGAGCCAGAGGGTCAATGGCGCGGGCAGTGTGAGGGAGGCTAGTACCTCTTCCAGCCAGACGAGTTGTTCGCTGCGGTGGATGACGACCTGAAAACCCTGCAGTGCGATGCGCGCAATTTCGCGGCGGTCAATGATGCCTTGCAGAATGAGGATGGGTTTGTCCGTGCCGCCATCGCTTAGTTGTTCGGCTTCAGCAAGATCGGTAACGCCGAATATATCCGCGCCCTTCAGTGCTTCGGCGACAGGAAGCAGGCCATGGCCGTAAGCATTGGCCTTGATGACGGCGACTGTGCGCGAGTTAGGAGCATGCTGCTGTGCAGCGGCGAGATTATGCGCCAACGCGCGGCGATCGATGGTGGCCTTGATGCGGTGAGTCACGGCTTATTCCGCATGCTTATTCTTCACCCCAAGGAGCGTGCGCCGGCCCGCCGCTCATCATCGGCATGTAGTTCTCGAAGCGGGTGAACTTGCCGATGAAGCTGAGTGTCTTGGTGCCGATGGGCCCGTTACGCTGTTTGCCGATAATGATTTCGGCCATGCCCTTGAACTGGTCGTTCTCCGGTTCGTACACCTCATGCCGGTACACGAACATGATGACGTCCGCGTCCTGCTCGATGGCGCCGGATTCGCGCAAGTCGCTCATTACCGGGCGTTTGTTGGGGCGCTGTTCAAGGCTGCGATTGAGCTGCGAGAGTGCCACCACCGGGCAGTTGAACTCGCGTGCCATCAATTTCAGCGAGCGCGAAATTTCAGAAATCTCGCCGGTGCGGTTTTCGCTGGAGCCTTTCACCTGCATCAGCTGCAGATAGTCGACCATGATCATGCCGAGCTTGCCCTGCTCGCGCGCAACCCGGCGAGCACGGCCGCGCATTTCGCTCGGGCTGAGGCCAGACGTGTCGTCGATGAACAGCGGCCGGTTTCTGAGTTTGGCCACCGCCATGCTGAGCTTGTCCCAGTCGTCGTTTTCGAGACGGCCGTTGCGCATGCGTGTCTGGTCAATTTTGCCGAGCGAAGAAATCATGCGGATGATCAGGCTTTCGGCCGGCATTTCGAGACTGAACACCAGCACCGGTTTGTCCTGATGCAGGATGGCGTGCTCGACCATGTTCATGGCGAACGACGTTTTCCCCATTGAGGGACGGCCGGCGACGATAACCAGATCGGATTCCTGCAGACCCGATGTCATCTCGTCGATATCTTTAAAGCCGGTGGAAAGTCCGGTGATGCTGCCTTTCGCATCGAACAATCTTTCGATGCGGGAGACGGCGCTCTTGAGGATCGGGTTTACATCTACCGGGCCGCCATCGCGCGGGCGTTCGTCGGCGATGCGGTAAACGGCTTGCTCGGCGGCATCGAGCAGTTGGGCACTGGGGCGTCCGTCGGGGTTGTAACCACTGTCGGCAATCGTGTGCGCTACCGAGATGAGGCGCCGGAGAATCGCGCGCTCCTTAATGATGCCCGCATAGGCAACCACATTGGCCGCGCTATGAATGTTGGTGACGAGTGCGCCGAGATAATCGAGGCCGCCGGCTTCCTGCAATTGGTTGGAGTCGTGCAGCGTTTCACTGAGCGTGATCACGTCGATGGGTTTGCTGGCGGCGACCTGTTGCACCATGGCATCGAAAATCAGGCGGTGTTCGCGCCGGTAGAAGTCGGTAGCGAGGAGCACTTCATGCACGGCATCCCAGCGGCTGTTGTCGAGCATCAACGCGCCCAATACGGCCTGCTCAGCCTCAACAGAATGGGGCGGCACCTTGAGGGTGGTGACTTTTTCGAGAGCTACGGGTTCTGACATGGACTTATTACGGGTTGATCGGTGGATTCGGCCCTGAGGGGCAGGGGGTTCCATGTTACTCAAAGTTTTACTCGGGGACACTGGTTTAAGACAGCAGAAATTGCGCGCGGGACACTCGTTCTGGCAACGGCGCATGGTCGCACTTGGGTAGTCTCCGCGCGCTCGCTGACGCTCCTCGCCGGAACCACCCAATCGCTCCCCCTCCAGCCTTGTGCACGAGTGCTCCTTCTATCAGGCAAACCGTTAAAGGCGCGTTAATAGGAGCTGTGGACAGGCTTCATTAACGTTAGTTCATGCACTTGATCTTGGGGCCAAAACCGGCACAATGCCACCCAAGTCCCGGGTGGGTGTCGCTTTTTTCCGCTTTCCCTTGCATTCCCCACCCCCACAGGTAGTCCTCATGTTGGAACCGATTACGCCCGAAGAACTCCGTGCTCTCTGTGCACGTATCATCAAGAGCGGTGAGCTGGGGCGCTCCAAAACCTACGCGGCCATCCTCGAATATTTGGCCGAGTGTGCGATTACCGGCACCAATCCCAAGGAAGTGGCGATTGCCATGGATGTGCTGGGGCGGGAGGCGGACTTCGATGTGGGCAAGGACTCCATCGTTCGCGTGCATGTGTACCACCTGCGCAACAAGCTCAGTGCCTACTATGCCCGTGCAGGCCTCAATGAAACCTTCCGCATCGACATACCCAAAGGCCAGTACATGCTGGTCACTTCGCCGAACGAACCGGCACCGACCCCGGATCCTCAGCTCAGCATCACGGGCAAACCCCTGCAGCGAAATTCCCTGACACCCTGGCTGGCGGCCTTCGCCGGGGTGATGCTGCTGCTCAATCTGGTGCAAGGCTGGCAAGCGGAGGAGGCCAGTGTTGCGGCGGCCAATCCGTTTGCGGCAAGCAGCTTGTGGCAGCCGATGCTCGACGACGCCATGCCGGTGCTGATCCTCATTGGCGACTACTACATCATGGGTGAGTTGGACGCCACCGGTAACGTCGAGCGCATGGTGCGCGAGTTCGACATCAATTCGCGGCAGGACTTGCAGTCGCTGCAGGACAGCGGGCGCGAAACCGGTTATTTCAATCTCGATCTCAGCTATACGCCTACCAGCATCGCCCCGGCACTGGCGCATGTGCTGCAGGTGTTTGGGGCCGACCCCGGCCGCGTGAGCGTGAAGATGATTTCGGGCCTCAATACGAACGACCTCGTCGGCAACCATATCATTTACCTTGGGTATCTCAGCGGGATGCAGAATCTGAGTGAGCTGATGTTTGCAGCATCAGGCCTGTCGATAGGCATGACCTACGACGAACTGATTGAGCTCGATACCAATAAGAGTCACGCCAGCAGTTCCGGGTTGTCGATTGGCGAAACGTCGTACCGCGACTACGGCATGCTGTCGACCTTTCCCGGCCCCGGCGGCAACCAGTTTGTGCTGCTCGCAGGCATGCGTGACGAGGGGCTGATCAATTTGTCCGAAGAAGTGACAGCGCCCGACAAGATTCTGGCGCTGGAGCAAGCAGTGGGTGTTGCAGATATGAAAGAAGGCAAGGCGTACGAAGCGTTGTATGAAGTGCTTGGTTACGACAACACCAACTTCGATGCCAGCTTGGTATACAGCCAGAAGCTGGATACCAAGGTGGTGTGGGAAGCCCGCCTGGTTGACGGTTACTAAAAAGCGGACGCTTACTGAATACCGACGACGGTCAGTTTGATCATCGTGGTGACTTCGCTGCCCAGCGAGATCGAAACTTCGAACTCGCCAATTTCGCGCAACGCGCCCAGCGGCAGCAGTACTTCGCTCTTCTCTACCGCCTGACCTGCAGCGGTCAGTGCATCAGCAATGTCGCGGGTGCCCACTGAGCCAAACAACTTGCCTTCGTCGCCGGCATTCGCTTCGATGCGGATGCTCACACCGTTCAGTTTGGCGGCGCGCGCCTGCGCGGTGGCCAGTTTATCGGCAGCGACTTTCATCAGCCCGGCTTTGCGGGTTTCGAAGTCGGCCAGATTTTCCTTCGTGGCAGGAATGGCCTTGGCGTAGGGAAACAGAAAATTGCGGGCATAGCCTGACTTGACGTTGATCTTGTCGCCCACGTTGCCTGTACGGCCCACTTTTTCCAGCAAAATGACTTCCATTGGGAACCTCGTATATAAAATTAGTTACTTTGTCATGCGTTTGCGTATATCCAATAATGCGTCGGCAAAACCCAACAGCACTATGACTGGTGTCAGCAGCAGCGCCAGCATATACGTCAGTACCAGCCAACCGGTGCCGAGTTTGCATGTAGCCGCCACATGATGTGCCACGGCTAACCCGCACAGCCCCGGAACAACACCGAACACCATCATCCAGTCGTTCAGCGGAGGCAGTCCTGCCAGTCCGAGCAACATCAGCACCAGCAGTACCCCCATCACTTTCGGGTCAACGCGCAGGTTATGAAACTCCTGCAGGAACCCTCCCGGGTTGTACAACATGGCTTGCCAGTAGCGTCCGAGCATCAGGCAACCGGTGAACACCAACATGTGTTCGACACCGTAAAAACTCAGCCAGAGCGCCAACATTTGCGTCTTGGCATCTTCAATCGTCAGTCCGTTCGCAGTTCCGGGTATGGCGCCGCCGCCTTCCAGTAACCGGTCGAGCAGGCCCTGAATGTTCGCAACATACCCAGTTTGCAGTGGCAGACTCATCTGCAACAACAAACCCAGCACCGTGGCCAGCAGCAGCACCTGTTGCCAGGATTGCGTGCGTCTGAGCCAGTACGACAACACTGCTACACCAACTACCATGAACACCGCAGCGGTATCACCCACTAACCACTGCAGGCCTGCCGGCAGCAGCGCCCACATCATGATCAAGAATCCTTCCTGCGTGCCTTTGCGCAACATTACGAGCGCCACAACCGCGCCGCTCAGCAAGTTCAGCATGGGGATCAGCCCGAACAGCACCGCAACGGTAGCTGCCTGGCGCCGGCCTGACATGACATATTCGGCCAACCCACGCATAGGGGGTACTTATACTTCGTGTGAATCCGTGTAAGGAATCAGGGCCAGGAAACGTGCCTGTTTGATCGCGGTGGCCAACTGACGCTGATAACGGGCTTTAGTGCCCGTAATGCGGCTGGGAACGATCTTGCCCGTCTCGGAAACGTTTGCTTTCAGCGTTTCCAGATCCTTGTAATCAATTTCTTTAAAGCCTTCTGCGGTGAAGCGGCAGTATTTACGACGTCTGAAGAAGCGCGCCATGGTGAATCTCCTGTATCTGTAATTTGGTCAGTAACCTGTGATGATGAAGAAAGCTGCGCGCGAACTTATTCGGCGCTATCGGCTTCTTCGGCTTCCTCTTCACCGGCATCGGCGACTTCTTCAGAGGCTTCCTCGGAGCGCACGCGATGGCTGGCGCGGGCTTTGCGCTCACGGTTCTCGTTTTCCGATTTCTGGATGTGCGACATTTCCGTCACAGCTTCGTCACGTTTGATGACGAGGTTACGGATGATGGCATCGTTGTAACGGAAAATGGACGTGACTTCGTCCAGGACTTCCTGACCGCATTCAATGTTCATCAGAACATAGTGGGCCTTGTGGATCTTGTTGATCGGGTAGGACAACTGACGACGACCCCAGTCTTCCAAGCGGTGAACAGCACCGCCGGCATCTTTGATCATCTTGGTGTAACGCTCGATCATGCCACCGACCTGTTCCGACTGGTCAGGGTGAACCATGAACACTATTTCATAGTGACGCATTTAGCGCTCCTCGTGGGTTGATGCTTCCTGATTGGCCAGGGCGGCTGCAGTGAAGCAAGGAGTTATGTAGAAGCAGGAAATTTGACCTGCCGGGTACTGCAAAAAGAGGCGGCATTCTATGGGGATTGCCGAAGTGAAGCAAGCCGGTGATTAAATGGTCTCTGGCCCCATTTTATTTAACGACCCTTTGTCGGACGGCTTCAAACAGGCAGACCCCGGCCGAAACCGACACATTCAGGCTACTGACTTCCCCGGCCATGGGGATCGAAAACAGGCCGTCACAGGTTTCCCGGGTCAGGCGGCGCATCCCGGTACCTTCGGAGCCCAAAACCACTGCCAACGGGCCCTTCAAGTCGGTTTTATAGAGCGTTTGGGTGGCTTCTCCGGCCGCGCCCTGCACCCAGATACCCCGTTGTTTCAGGGCTTCAAGGCACCGGACCAGATTGGTAACGGCAATAAAGGGGATGATTTCGGCCGCCCCGCAGGCCACCTTTCTAACGGTGGGGGTCATCAGCGCCGACTTGTCCTTGGGCACGATCACTGCATCCACTCCGGCCGCTTCGGCCGATCGCAGGCAGGCACCCAGGTTGTGTGGATCGGTGACTCCGTCCAGAACCAGCAGAAAAGGCGGGTGATCCAGCCCGTCCAGCAACTGTTTCAGGAAGCCCTCGCTCTTTTCGAGTTTCAGTTCGCGGCACAGCGCGACCACACCCTGATGCACGCCGCCGGACTTTTCGTCCAGCTCAGCCCGACTCAGTTCGGATACCGGAATACCGCGCTGCGCTGTCCGCGCCAACACCGCAGCAAGACGTTCGTCGGTGCGGCCCTGCAGGATATAAAGCTGCAGGATGCTGTCGGGGTTGTGTTTTAGCAGGGACTCCACGGCGTGCATGCCGTAGACCCAGTCGTTACCGCTCATCGTTTATCGTCAACTTGTTTATCGTTTGCGCCGTTTGCGCCCCGGTGTTTTGTTCGGGTGTTTCGGTTCAGCTTTGCCGGAAGCTTTGTTCGGCTGCTTCGGTTCGGCTTTGCCAGACGCCTTGCTACGCTTGGGCAGTGCGCGACCTACGCCTTTGTTTGCACCAGGACTGTCGAGCATCTGCAGATCAATCTTGCGCTCGTCCAGATCCACCCGCGACACCACCACGCGCACCGCCGCACCCATTTTGAAACTCAAGCCGCTGCGCTCACCAGTGAGAGTCTGACTCGCACTGTCGAAATGATAATAGTCGTTGGTCAGTGCGGTAACATGGATGAGTCCTTCAACATAGACATCAGTCAGCTCCACAAACAGGCCAAAGTTTGTGACCGTGGTAACAATGCCCGCGAACTCTTCACCAATCTTGTCCTGCATGTATTCGCACTTGAGCCAGTTCACGACATCGTAGGTCGCCGTGTCAGCGCGGCGTTCAGTGGCGGACAACTGTGTGCCCAGCAATTCCAGATCAGCGGGCTTGTACGGATAAATGTCCTGACGTTTCAGCACTTCGGGTTTGCCCACGCGCAGCACGCCGTCCTCAGTTTTCGGATTACGAATCAAAAAGCGGATCGCGCGATGTACCAACAAGTCCGGATAGCGGCGAATCGGTGAAGTGAAATGCGCGTAAGCTTCGAAGCCCAGCCCGAAGTGGCCGAGGTTGGTAGGCTGATACACCGCCTGCATCAACGAGCGAATCACCAGCGTCTGTAACAGTTTGCGGTCAGGACGGTCCTTCAGCTTGTCGAGAATAACGCGGTAATCCTGCGGTGTTGGCTTCGCTTTGCGATTCAAACCAATGCCAATGCCGCGCAGGAAGTCATAGAGTTTTTCCAGTTTGTCGGCGCTCGGCCCTTCGTGAACGCGGTACAGCGCGGGCAGTTTCGCATTCTCCAGCAGTTCCGCTGCGGCCACGTTCGCGCACAGCATGCACTCCTCAATCAGCTTGTGCGCGTCATTGCGTTCAACCGGAATGATCTCCTTGATGCGCCGTTGCTCGGAGAAAATGATGCGCGTCTCTACGGTTTCGAAATCCAGCGCTCCGCGTTCCGTGCGCGCATGCAAGAGTTGCTTGTACAGCGCATACAGATTCTTCAGGGCTGGCACCAGGGCCTGATGTTTGGCACTGATACGTTGTTGCAACAAGGTTTCCGCGTCTGTCTTCGGTGCCTGCAACATCGCGGCGACTTCGGTGTAAGTCAGGCGCGCGTGCGAGAAGATGATGCCTTCATAGAAAATGTAGGAATCGATTTCGCCCGCCTGCGAGATTTCCATCTCGCACACCATCACCAGACGGTCTTCCTTCGGCTTGAGTGAGCAGAGGCCATTTGACAAATGTTCGGGCAGCATCGGAATTACGTGGCCCGGAAAATACACGGAATTGCCGCGCAGCTGCGCCTCGGTGTCGAGTGCAGTATTCACCTGTACATAATGCGACACATCCGCAATCGCCACGTACAGGGTAAAACCCTTGCCCTTCTTGCGCTCGCAGCACACCGCATCGTCGAAATCCTTGGCGTCTTCGCCGTCGATCGTCACGAAGGGCAGTTTGCGCAGATCCTCGCGATAGTTCGCCTCCTTGTCGCCTTTCACCTTCTCTGGATACTTCTTCATCGCGGCAGTGACTTCCGGCGGCCACTCATACGGAATGTCGTGCGTGCGCAGCGCTACTTCCACTTCCATACCGGGCTTGCTGACATCGCCTAGCACTTCAACCACTTCGCCGGCGGCCTTGTGATGTTCGTGCGGCCACTGGGTGATCTTGACGACAACAAAGTCGCCGTCGTTGACGTGCTTGGGTTTCTTCCCGGGAATGAGGATTTCCTGCGTAATGCGCTTGCTGTGCGGCATCACCATGCCAATGCCGGACTCGGAGTAGTAGCGGCCCACAAACTGGTCAGTCTTGCGCTCCAGCACTTCAACGATCTTGCCTTCGCGGCGGCCGCGTTTGTCAGCACCGGACACACGTGCCAGCACGGTGTCGCCATCGAATACTTTCTGCATCTGGCGCGGCGCCAGGTAAAGGTCGCCCGAGTTGTCTTCGGGAATGACAAAGCCGAAGCCGTCCTTGTTGCCCATGATGCGACCCTTGATCAGGTCCATCTTGTTCACAAGGCCATACACGCCCCGGCGGTTGCTCATCAGCTGTCCGTCGCGGGTCATAGCCTCCAGACGGCGTTCCAGCGCGTGCTGCGCTTCGGCATCAAACAGCAACAGTTCCTTGCACATATCAATGTGCGACGCCGGCTCACCGCGCTGTTCCAGATGGGCAACGATGAATTCGCGGCTCGGGATGGGGTTCTCGTAGCGGGCAGCTTCGCGCTGGGCAAAGGGGTCGTGATTGGGATCAGGCGGAGCCTTGGATTTGGGCATTTTTTTACGGCTTTTAGGGTAGGAAATTGCCTCTCAGTATACACCCCCCCGAATTTGACAAGCAGGGTTGGGATGAGGAGAATGCGCGCCTCTGCGTTTCTCCCCCTACGCCCAGGTGGTGAAATTGGTATACACGCTAGCTTCAGGTGCTAGTGGCCGCAAGGCCGTGGAGGTTCAAGTCCTCTCCTGGGCACCAATACCTAGTTTTCTGACATCCAACAACGTCCACCCTTCCGTAGAAAGCCCAGCAAACCCCGGCATTTTACGCCCTATAACGTCCAATAACGATTTGTGCCATCCGAAGGTTGTAGTAACATCCTTGGTAACATCCGACCAACTCTGAACCGGGTGTTACTACGAAGGTGTTGCCATGCCCCGAGCAGTAAAACCTCTTTCAGATACTCAAGCCAGACAAGCAAAGCCCGCAGTGAAGGAATACAACCTCGCTGACGGCAAGGGTCTGTACCTTCGTGTAAAGCCCACAGGTTCCAAGCTGTGGCTGTTCAACTACTACCGCCCCTTTACCAAGCAACGCGCCAACCTGAGCTTGGGCACTTACCCAGAGTTGAGCTTGCTGGATGCCAGAGAGGCCGCGCAAAAGTTCAACGGCTTGCTGATCAGCGCAATTGACCCGCAGGAATTCAGGCGCGAACAGGAACGGAACAGCACCGAAGCACAACTCAACACCTTCCAGCACATCGCCAGCAAATGGCTGGCCCTGAAGCAGCCCGATATTTCAGAGGTCTATCACGCCAAGATTGCCAACCGCCTGAACCTCTACCTGTTTCCGAAGCTGGGCAAGGTGCCCATTCACAAACTGAGTGCCGTGCAAACCATCGAAGTCCTTTCCCCGTTGGCCAAGACCGGCAAACTTGAAACCGTGAAGAAAATTTGCGGCTGGGTGAATGAAATCATGGTGTACAGCGTGAACACCGGCCTGCTTCATGCTAACCCCCTGGCAGGCATTGGCAGGGCTTTCAATTCTCCAAAGGTGGAGAACATGCCTACGCTCAAGCCCGAGCAACTGCCCGAGCTAATGCAAGCGCTGAACAGGGCAAATATCAAGCTGGTGACGCGCTGCCTGATCGAATGGCAATTGCACACTATGTGCCGTCCTGCTGAAGCAGCCGGGGCCAAGTGGGCGGAAATCAGCATGGAAAAGAAACAGTGGGAAATTCCAGCCGAGCGCATGAAGAAAAACAAAGCGCATTTCGTGCCCCTGTCAAAACAGGCCATGAGCCTGCTTGAAGTGATCAGGCCACTATCTGGGGGCAGGGAGTTCATCTTTCCGGCAGACAAGAACCCCCGGCAGTCGGCCAACTCCCAAACCGCCAACATGGCGCTAAAACGTGCGGGCTTCAAAGGCCGACTGGTAGCGCATGGCCTGCGCGCCTTGGCCAGCACCACGCTGAACGAACAGGGCTTTGACGCTGACGTTATCGAAGCTGCCCTTGCCCACATCGACAAGAACACCATCCGTGCTACCTACAACCGTGCAGACTACCTCAAACGAAGACGCGTAATGATGCAATGGTGGTCTGATCACATTGAACAGGCTGCCATTGGCAATCTGAGCGTGACGGGAAGAAAACAACTAAAAGTAGTGGGATAACAACCAATAGGCTGTTGTAAATAAACTGGCCTGAATTGGTGGTCAACCGGGCAAATAAGGAATATTTGGCATGGCGTCTACTTCACAAACCGGAATTGACCTCAAATGCTGCCTCGATTTTCTACAAACGTATGGCAGGTTTCGCTACACACGACTTGACGCTCTCAAGGAGGACGAGGTCGATAGAATTTTTCGAAGTAAAGGTCTTAGTCAAAGGGAGAGCACTGAAAATTTTTACGCATCCGCCCATGAAGAAATTGCCTCGATACTACTTAGCCCTACGCCATTTCAAAAATATCTAAATGGGACGCACCAATTCCGGTCCGCATTGGAGACGGTCACTCATTCTAGACCCTTTTTTGCCGAGATTTCGATAGCCGAATATGACTTCATTTACAAGTCCAGATATGGGCTCGACAAAGAAAGAGATTGGCGGCTGCAATATATTTTTGCTTGCGGTATTTACGCATTTCATTTTCACGAGGAGGCCCCACCCGAGCTTTTCAAACACAACAAATTAGAAGGCTTAAAATTTAGCAGGGAAACTAAAAGCGCAACTAGTCGCCTAAGAATTTCGATCAAGAGCGATGGATTTGCAATACCGCCGACGTCCCCCCGTAATTGAGTAGCACCCTGATTTAGAGTCCAATTCCCCAGACGAGGAGATTGGACATGAAGAAACGCTTTACAGAAGAACAGATCATTGGCTTCCTGAAGGAGGTCGATGCAGGCATCCCGGTGAAGGAGTTGTGC
>CAMDML010000014.1 GCA_945902215.1 Klebsiella pneumoniae
AAAGGTTTATGCGTGAATGCGGCAAGACGTGAAACGGGCGGGTTGGTCATCTACTGCTGCTCAATTGGATCCTGTGTCCCAGTCGGTGTGAAAGTCGCCGATCTCGCCACAGGGTCGGTCAGTCTGCCGCCGCATGTGCGGGATGTCCACGCGCTCTAAAAGCCCCTACTTGTACTAATTTACTGTTGATGCACTTTCAATTCACAATCTCGAGAATGCGCACAAATTGTGCATTTATTGTGGGCTTGCCATCTTCCAGATTTTACCGACCGCATTTTCGCCTAGCGAATACTCGTTTTTTTGGCTTTTTCCCACATTAAAAGCCACCCACAACCAGACAATTGTGCACCTGAGGCTAGGGCCGTTGGCACTTTTAATATGCAAGCAATGTGCAAATAATGTTTATTGTCCGGTGCCTGTTTGCTATGGTTAGCCCATCTGGTGCCTCATCATCTTGGCCAGGTGTCTCAACTACTACTAAACATAAAAATGAAGGGGTTAACCATGAAGAAAAATCGATCTATGCGGAAAAAGCAGCTGGGTCTGTTTGTTTCCGCAATTTCAGCCTTGCTTGCGGGCACTGCCAATACGGCAGTGGCACAGGATGCTGAACTCGAAGAAATAACCGTAACCGGTTCGCGCATCGTTAGACGAGATTTGTCAGCGCCAAGTCCCATTGTCACCGTAGGCATTGCATCGTTCGAAAACTCTTCCACGGTCAGTGCCGAATCCGTCCTCAACCAATTGCCTCAGTTCGCGCCAGCCGGCACCCAGTTCGCCACAGGTGCTCAGGGCAGTGCAACTACCACGCCGGGTGCCGCAACTTTGAACCTTCGCGGCCTTGGCAGTAACCGCAACCTGGTGCTCATCGACGGCCGCCGCGGCCAGCCCGCCAACGCCACGCTGGCAATTGACATCAACACCATCCCGGCTGCTGCAATCCAGAGTGTGGAAGTCATTACCGGTGGCGCCTCGGCCGTGTATGGACCTGATGCCATGGCCGGCGTTGTCAACTTCATCCTGAAAGATGATTTTGAAGGTGTTGAATTCAACTTCAGAACCGGCGAAACCTTCGAAGGTGACGGCGCCGAAACCAGCATCAGTACCTTGTTCGGTATCAATTCCGCCGATGGCCGCGGCAACATCATGGTCGGCCTCGACTGGACCAAGCGTGATGCGGTATACCAGGTTGATCGTGAGTTCTATCGCAACGGCTGGCTGGATCCTCGCAACCCCATGGGCCAGTTCATGCAGGCTACTTCCTATGCTGGTGCGGAAGGGGGAGTTCCGGGCGGTCCGAATCGTCCTTCCCAAGCCGCAGTTAACGCACTTTTCCCGACCGCTCCAGCGGGATCCATCGGTACGTCCTCGGAATTCCGCTTTAATGATGACGGTTCCGTATTCCTTTCGCAGGGGGGGCTCGGCTACAAGGGACCCTTGAACTGCATGGAAGGCTGTGGTTCGTTTACCGGTGTCAAGAAATTGACGAACGGTAACCTCGACCAGTTTGGCACCGTAGGCTTCGCGTCCACCCCCATGAACCGGCATTCGTTCTTCGCCAAGGCCACGTATGAACTCAGCGACAGTATCAGTGCCTTCGCCCAAACCACGTACAGCAACGTTGAAGTCATAACGCGCGGCGGTATTCCGCCGGCCATTACAGTATGGCAAGCACCCATGACGCGCGATGCTGCCACCAAGCCACTGCCCGCTGGCCTGACTGCACTGCTCGATTCGCGTGCCAACCCAGGCGGCGGCTGGAGCTTGTACCAGGTACTGGACTACAACGGCCCGTTCGAGCCCCTCAACGAGACCAACACCTGGCAAATGCAGCTGGGCTTGGAAGGCGAGTTGATGGATGGTGACTGGTCATGGGAAGCCTTTATTTCCCGTGGCGATACCAACAACGTCGTCAAAAACATCAGACTGCCCTCGCTGCAGCGCTATCAGGCGCTGGTTAACTCGTCCGGCTTCGGGAAGGGTACGTTCGCAGGTCTTGGCCGTGGTTATGCCTCCAAATGTACGACCGGCCTGCCCGTATTCTCGGAATTCGTACCCTCGAGAGACTGTCTGGATTCCATCGACTCCTTCATGATCAACCAGACGAACTTGACGCAGGATATCGCCGAGATCAACTTGCAGGGTGGCCTGATGGACTTGCCAGCCGGTCAGTTGCGCTTCGCAACCGGTTTCGCCTGGCGTGAAAACACCTTCCTGTTCCAGCCCGGCAACTCGGTGAATACCAATTTCCTCGATAACCCGATTGGACTGTTCGCCTCAAACGGCACCGAGGGCAAAACAGACGTGCGCGAACTTTATGGCGAGTTGCTGGTGCCTGTCATTGAAGGTCTCGACCTCGAACTCGGCTACCGCTATTCCGATTTCAACACGGCTGGCGGCGTCGATACCTACAAGTCGATGTTCACCTGGCAAGCGCTGGATTGGGTATCCTTCCGCGGCGGCTACCAATTCGCAACCCGCGCGCCGAACACGGCGGAACTGTTCACCGGCCCGACCCTACTCGTGGTTGGCTTCCCGAACGGTGACCCCTGCGCCGTGACGACGTTGTGGCCGTGGGGTAACGTGGCCGCAAACCCGAACCGCGTAAAAGTACAGGATCTATGCCGCGCGATCATCGGTAACAACACCTCGGGCTTCGATACCCAGACCTACAGCATCACCGGCATCCCGGGTGCGAGCGGTTTCCACCGCCAGAACCCCCCGTACTTCCCCCTGGAAATCGAAATCAACAAAGGCAACCCGAGTGTAGGACCGGAACAAGGCGAAACCTATACCTTTGGCGCCGTGATCTCGGAACCCTTCGGCTGGGAAGGATTGTCAGTGACAGCGGACATCTACAAAATCGAGCTGACAGATGCCATTTCACCCGAAGGCTCGGTGGCGGTGTATTCACGCTGCATGAACCAAACCGGCACCAACCCGACCTACTCACGTACCAACGTAGACTGCCTGAAGATCCGTCGCAACGCGTCGTCAGGTGACCGCGAAGAAGTTGATGCACTGTACTCAAACCTGGGAGCACTAAATACTCAGGGCATCGATTTGACAGTCAACTACGGTATGGACATCGGTCCGGGTAGCCTGAACATCAACTCGACGATCAACTACCTCGACGAGTTTATGTACCAGACGGCTCCGACGGCGGCATTGACCGACGCCACCGGCACGGGCGATCAGGGCGGCCAGTACGACTACCGTTTGTTTACCACCATCAGTTACGCGTGGGACAACTTCAATGTCGGCCTGAACTGGCGCCATATGTCCAGTATCGAAGCAGCAGCCAAAGCGATCAGTCCTAATACGACAGTTCTGGGTGTTGGTTCCTACGACATGTTCAACTTCAGCGGCGGCTATGTGTGGGACAAATACACCCTGCGCTTCGGAGTCGACAACCTGTTCGACAAAGAACCCCCGGTTGTCGGTGCGGACCCCTTCGCAGTAAACCCCGACACCAACAGCGACTCTACCAACCCGGGTTATTACGACATCCTGGGACGGCGTTGGTACATGGGCGTGAAAGTGTCCTTCTGATCTGAAGGCACGATCCCGCTGCAAGGACGCAGCAACAAAAAAGGCCGGCATTCGCCGGCCTTTTTTTTAGAGGACGTATTTCACGGGTTTATTGCGGATGAATTGCGAGACGATCCATTTGTCGCTATTGAGTGGCGGGGTTCCGGCATGCAATACGCGATGGTCTGGACCACCATCTGCCAGCGCGTTCGTAAAAAAGAAACCCTCGCCTGCCCTGCCCTTGTGGCTGATATCGAGATGGGGAAATGCCGTTTCCCCTGCTTCATAGCCATCGTTCAGATAAATCAGGAAAGTGATGATGCGCTGGCCGTTCTCGGCAATCTCCTGCACGTAGTTGGGCAAGTCGATATCGACGAAATCATAGTGGTTCATGATTTGCTCACCGGGCTTGTAATGGAGAATAGCGGTCGCCTCAAACTGGACCATCGGCACTCCGGTGGCACTGGCCATGCGTTCCTGCATGATGAAATGGATTAATTCGTTTTCGACCAGATTGAATTGAGCGATGGAATTCGTGCGTGTACCGGAATGGATATCACGCTTGATGTTAGCGTTGTACACCAGCGCGGGCTTGAGTCGGTTGCGTGACTGTGTGATCAGACGTTCACGAAAGGGCAGCGACAAAAAGCCGGGGAACGATTTCAGCAATGGGTCCTCGTGCACGACATGCCCAGGCGGCGCAGTGAGCCACGCGCCAAGATCGATACTGTCTGCGAGTTTGCGCCAGGCTTGGGCATCGGTGCCGGGCAGCACAGACAAAGGCTCAGCGGCTGTCGGGCCTTGCGCCAGCAGTAGCACCTGCTCCTGCGCACTTTGGGAGCCCAACTGGGCAGCGTATGCCAGTGTGTTGAGTGCATCGCTCCAGCTTTTTCGCTGATAAATGCCGGTGGCCTGAAATACCGCCATCAATGCCACGGCTTCAATCTGGCCCTTGGTCGCTGCTTCGAAAATGAATCCAGCGCCTTCACGCGGCAAGTACGGCGCACGATCACCCACCACAAGACGCTTGCCAAGACGCGTCATCGCTTCCAGATCGCCAGCCTGGGTCGCCAGTGACAGTTCACTTATGGCATCGTCATGCAGGCCCTGGGCATCAAGAATGTCTGCCAACTGAATTTTTGGATGGAGTGGTTCTGTTTGCATGCCGGTCTCTGTCATGATCATTGCTATCGGTACAGTTTACGGGACGGAGAATACGGCTTGAAGCCCTGATTTCGCTACCCGTATTCGTTGTAATCACCTGTTTGGTCGTTTACGCTTCGGTACCAGTCGTACCCGGGAGAATAACAATGATGTCCGGATTTCCAGCATCTACTCTTTACCAAATTCGCGCCAATGTTCGGGCCAATGTTCGGGCCATAGCCAGCCTGCTGGTTTTCATCAGTCTCTTGCCTGCGGCAGGACACGCTCAGGATGCTGCCCTGCTTGCATGTGCCGATGTTGCTGATCGGGATGCCCGGTTGAGCTGTCTGGAAGCCGCCCTGGAGACTGCCGTCAGGAACCGGGATGCTGCGACAGCATCCCCGGCATCTGCGCAGATGGCGGGCTCTGCTGCACAAACAACTTCTGTGGTTACACCGATTGTTGTCGCACCAACTGTAGCCACGCCATCAGTAGTGACGTCAGTTGAATCCGTGGCACCAACTCCTGCACCTACCGCTGAAACTGCGACAGAAGACACCGGCCGTTTCAATCTGTTCGGATTACTGGACCGTCAACGCGATGAGCAGCCGGAACAGCCTGTCGAAACAATGGATGAACAAGTTACAGAACTGGAGTATTACAAGCCGGATGTCGTGACGATTACGCTCAGCAATGGCCAGATCTGGCGTCAGCTCTACGCAAGCCGCTTCAACCTGCGGGTGGGGGATGACATCCATATCTACAGGTCGAGTGGCAATCAGCAATACCGTCTCGAGGCAGAACGCTTCAATGGCATTATTCGGGTAGAGCGGTTGCGCTAGTTTCCGTTCTCAGTAGAACTCCAGTGTCTCGATCATCAACTGTGGACTGCTGAGCCCGCGGTATTCGTTGATATCGAGCTTGTAAAGCATACGCACCACTTCCCTTCCCTGTTCCGCCCTCGCCAGAACTTCCGCAGTCTGATTGAAAGCTATCGCGTCAACGATTTGCTGGCTGTCAGGTATTTGCAACACCAGTTTCAGATGCTTGCCGCTGAGCACGCGCACACTGATAACACGGAAATCCCCGTTGAACACCGGTTCCGGAAAATGCTGCCCCCAAGGGCCGGCTTCACGCAGTAACGCGGCAAACTCCAGTGAAAAACACCCACTGTCCAGACCGCCATCGGTGAACGTCTGGCGCATGAAGCATTCCTCGTCATGCGCTTCCAGTTCCTTTTCCAGCGCTGCGGTGAACGCGACGAAATCGCGCTGTCGCAGTGACAAGCCGGCTGCCATCGCGTGTCCGCCAAATTTCGTGAGCAACCCCGGGTTATGCGTTGCTACGGCATCCAGCAGGTCGCGAATATGCACTCCAGTGATCGACCGTGCTGAACCCTTGATTTGCAATTCACCCTGCGCATCGGTGCCGGCATCGGCAAACACCAGCACCGGTTTGTGCAGACGCTCTTTCAGGCGTGAGGCAAGAATACCAATCACGCCCTGATGCCAGCGGCTGTCGTGTAGACAAACGCTACGTAACGCCGAGACTTCGAGATTGAGTTGGTGCAGATGCTCAAGTGCTTCTGTCTGCATGCCCTGTTCGATCAATTTGCGATCCTCGTTGAGACCGTTTAGTTCGCGCGCCATTTCGCGGGCAATAAAGGGTTCATCTGTCAGCAGGCATTCGATGCCCCGGGTCATATCGTCAAGTCGCCCTGCGGCATTCAGACGCGGGCCAACAGCGAAACCAAGATCGTTCGCCGTAATGCTGGCCAGATTGCGGCCGGCAAGCTCCAGCACGGCAAGTATCCCCGGCCGTGCACGGCCTGAACGTATAACCTGGAGTCCGTGTCTTACGAGCCTCCTGTTGTTCCGGTCAAGCGGCACCACGTCAGCTACCGTGCCAAGCGCAACGAGATCGAGCCAGGCAGCCATATTGGGTTCGCGGATTCCCTGGTCAGCAAACCAGTTTTGCGCACGCAAGGCGGTACGCAGCGCCGTCATCAAATAAAACACCACACCGACTCCGGCCAGCGCCTTGCTGGCAAAACTGCAACCGCTTTGATTCGGGTTGAGGATGCAGGTAGCGTCCGGCAAGGTGCTTGCGGGCAAATGATGATCGGTAACGAGCACGTCAATGCCATGCTGCCGCGCCAGCGCAATGCCGGCATGGCTGGCAATGCCATTGTCCACGGTCACGATCAGATCAGGCTGCCGCGTGCGTGCCACTTCCACGATTTCCGGTGTCAGGCCATAACCGAATTCGAAACGGTTCGGCACCAGATAATCAACATGCCTGAACCCGAACGCGCGCAGGCACAACAACGCCAGAGCGCAACTGGTTGCACCATCAGCATCGAAGTCGGCCACGATCAAAATACGTTTTTGTGCCTGCAGACTGGTCATTAGCAACGCCACAGCCTGCGTCATGTTGAGCAGGCCTGAAGGTGGCAGCAACCCGGCAAGCGCCAAATCCAGTTCGGCGTCGTGTTGCAATCCGCGTGCGGCGAAAACTGTCTGCAACACGGGATGCACCGAACTGCTGAACTGTGGTGTAACCCGGTGCGGTCTTGGCGTGAAGAGTGACATGGGCAGCGGCGTGACCATCAGGATAAGTCACCCGGTTTCATCCGCAATTCCCGCCTGAGCACCTTACCCACATTGCTCTTCGGCAGGCTGTCACGGAATTCAATCACCTTGGGCACTTTGTAGGGCGCGAGTCCTTCACGGCACCAGGCAATGACATGTTCCTTGGTAAGGGTGGGATTGCGCCGCACAACGAAGAGCGTGACCCTTGCTGCATACTCATCACCAGTGCCAATCACCGCAGCTTCGGCGATTTCAGGATGCGCGCACACATATTCCTCGATTTCGTTCGGATACACATTGAAGCCGGAGATAATGATCAGGTCCTTGATGCGATCAACGATCCGCAGAAATCCATCCGCATCAAACATGCCGATGTCACCACTATGCAGCCAGCCGTCTGCGTCAAACGTCCACGTCGTTTCTTCCGGTTGCAGCCAGTAACCCTGCATGACTTGCGGACCTTTGATACAGACTTCTCCCGCTGTTCCTGGCGGCAGAATGTGCCCGTTTGGATCCATGACGACCACACTGGTACCAGATACAGGTATGCCAACGGTACCGGCGCGCTGAATGTCAGGCCGGTTGCAAGTCACCAGTGGAGCGCACTCTGTCAGCCCATAACCTTCCAGCACTATGCTGCCGGTGAGCTCCAACCAACGTTTGGCGATCTGTGGCTCCAGTGCCATGCCACCGGAACAACTGATTTGCAATGCGGAAAAATCCAGCGCACAAAAATCGGCATTGCCGCACAGCGCCTTGTATAAGGTGTTGATACCGGCAAACCCGTTGATACGGCAGGATTGCAGCGCGCGCACGAATGCAGGAATGTCACTGGGATTTGGAATCAGCAGCGTGTGATGCCCAAGCGCTATCCCCGTCAGGAAGTTCATCGTGAACGCATAAATGTGATACAGCGGCAACGGCGCCACCATCACCGCACCCGGTGGCGGCAATTGCGCGGAAAGCGCAGAAATCAACTGCAGGATATTGGAGGCGAGATTGAAATGACTGAGCATCGCGCCCTTCGCCCTGCCAGTTGTACCGCCGGTGTATTGCAGCACTGCCAGCGCCTCAAGCGGCAGCTCGGGCAGCGCAGACTGACCTGCCTTACCCGCAGTGCGTCCCAGTGTCAGTACTTGCCTGAAGCTTATCTGGACCGGAAACGCATAGGGGAGCACTACTTTTTTGAGGTAGCGCAGGCCCAGATTAAGCGGAATGCGCCGGTACCATGGATGCAGATCGCCGATTTCTGTCACCACTACTTGTTCGACCGGCGTTGCCGCGATGACGCGTGCCGCCACATGGGCAGTATTGGCCGACACGACAAGTATTCTGACTCCGGCATCGTTCAGCTGCCGCTCCAGTTCGAGTGCGGTGTACAAGGGATTCATGTTGACGATGACGCCGCCAGCCTTCAGCACGCCCAGCGCCGCCACGGGATACTGCAGGAGATTGGGTAGCAACAGCGCAACCCGATCGCCACTCTGCAGCTGTTGTTGCAAGAGCCAATGGGCGAAGTCACTGCTCAGGGCATCCAGATCCCTGAAGCTCAGGTCAGCATTCAGGCAGGTAAAGGCAATACGATTGGCATGGCTGGCGCAGGCCTGCGCGGCCACTTGTACCAGATTTTGAGTTGCCCTCTCTACTGATGCGCTCTCTATAATTGGGGTTACGCTCGCCATTTTTTGCCTTTACCTGCTTGATTCCGGGGACGCGAGCCCCTATCTGTTGAATGGGCTGTACTCAGCCGTGATTCTAGCATCGGTGGCAGTCGCGGAACTTCGGTGACTGCAACCTGCCTAAGCAAATGCTCCAATCCGGTAATTGCCCGGTTATAGTCCAGCTTCATGCAGATTTCCTGCATGATTTATCCAATAGCCATTTTGCCTACAGACCAGGTGCACCATCCATGAAAACACCAGTATTCGTTTCCAGTTTGTTGGGTTTCGCCTTTGCTTTGCTCCCAGCTGCGGCCCTCCCCGCGACGGACTACCTCAGTTTCCAGACTGAAGACGAAGCCAATAATATCGAAATTTTCCGGGCTGCCAGCCCCTCCGTGGTCTACGTGACCAATACGGCGCTGGTGCGTACCAATCCCTTCAGCAGGAACGTCCAGGAAATGCCCCAAGGCACTGGCACCGGATTCATCTGGGACAACACTGGCCTGATCGTGACTAACGACCATGTGGTGGAAGGTGCCAACCGCGTACTGATCACCTTGCAGGATCAGAGCGTCTGGGAAGCTGAAGTGCTCGGCGTTGCCCCAGGCAAAGATCTGGCGTTACTGAAAATCAACGCTCCGGCTGACAAGCTGATACCGCTGCCGCTGGGAGATTCCTCGGAGCTGGAAGTGGGCCGCAAGGTGATTGCGATTGGCAACCCCTTCGGTCTGGATACTACCTTGACCGTCGGCGTGGTCAGCGCACTGGGCCGCGAGATCAATTCGCTGACTGACCGCAAGATCCGTGATGTGATCCAGACCGACGCCTCCATCAATCCCGGCAACTCCGGCGGTCCTTTGCTCAATTCAATGGGGCAACTGATCGGCGTCAATGCGCAAATCGTTAGCCCGAGTGGTGCCAGCGCCGGTATCGGTTTCGCCATTCCGGTGAACACCGTGAAAAAAGTCATTCCGCAACTCGCTGAGTTCGGCGAAGAAAAACGCCCGATAATCGGCATCCAGAATCCGCCAGACACATGGACTCAGCAGCAAGGAATTCAAGGTGTGCCCATAGCTGTTGCGAGTCCCAATCTGCCTGCGGATGTAGCCGGTATGATCGGCATGGAGCTAAACCAAAACGGGCGCTATACGCTAGGGGATGTGATTGTCGAAATAGAAGGTAATACCATCACCAACAGCGATGACCTGCTCAATGCGCTCGAACAACATATGCCCGGCGACACTGTCAAAGTTGTCACCGACCGCAATGCCCAGCGCATGGAGTTTGATGTGGTACTGGCGGCACCGGAAGCCCAGTAATACGCAATCAGCGTTTTGCTGCCAGCACTTTTTGGATTTGCTGTTTCACCGTGTCCAGACTGTTGTCCAGCACGGTACAGCGTTCCTCGCGCGTAAAGAGCTCGCTGAGGTGCGGCGGCAAGGCTGGCGGTTTTAACCCCGCCTGTTCGATCGCCGTGGCGAACTTGGCAGGATGCGCAGTAGCAAGAGTGATCATCGGAATGCTTGCGTCCGTATCGCAAACCTCGGCAGCCTTCACACCGGTTGCCGAATGCGGGTCGAGCAGAAAACCGGTTTTATCCCACACTTCCCTGATTGTAGAACAGGTTGCTGCGTCATCGACCGCGTGGCTTGCGAAATGCATTTTTGCGCGCGCCCATTCCGCCTCCGTCAGCGTTTGCGCTTCTCTACTTGCACTGGTCACAAACGCCGTCACCCGCTGCGTATCGCCCTGGAACAGATCGTACAGGAAGCGTTCGAAGTTGCTGCTGACCATAATGTCCATGCTTGGCGACAAGGTAGGCTCAAGCGTGCCTTTGCTGTAGTCGTTGCTACTGATGAGACGGTGCAGGATGTCGTTGCGGTTGGTTGCGATGATCAGCTGACGTACGGGCAAGCCCATCTTCTTCGCCAGATACCCCGCATAAATGTCACCAAAATTACCGGTCGGTACTGAGAACGACACGGCCGGAGCCTTGTCGATAAATTTCAGTCCCGCATAAAAGTAGTAAACGATCTGCGCCATAATGCGCGCGAAGTTGATTGAATTGACAGCAACCAGCTGGTAACCGGGTGGCAGGAAAGACTGGTCGGCGAAGGCCTGTTTGACGATCTGCTGGCAGTCATCGAAGTTGCCGCGAATCGCGAAGTTGTTGACGTTGCTGCCGGTAACCGTCGTCATCTGCAGCCGTTGCACAGCGGACACACGCTGATGCGGATGCAAGATGAACAGGTCCACGAATTTGCAATGCTTGCAGCCTTCCAATGCGGCCGAGCCGGTATCACCTGACGTGGCGCCGAGAATGGCTACATGCTGCTGGCGTTTCTCCAAGAAATAATCGAGCAAACGGCCAAGGAGCTGCAGGGCGAAATCCTTGAAGGCCAGCGTTGGACCATGGTAAAGCTCCAGCACCCAGTCGTTGCCGTAGAGGTGGGTTAAAGGCGCAACGTCCGGGTGGGAGAATGTAGCGTAACTGGCATCGATCATCGCTTGCAGTTTCGCATCCGGGATTGCACCGTCTACAAAGATCCGGATGATCTCGAACGCAAGTTCACTGTATGACAGCTGTTTCCACGACTGCAGTTGTTGCGGCGTGATCGCTGGGAGGCTTTCGGGAATATAGAGCCCACCGTCGGGCGCAAGGCCAGTGAGTACCACTTCTTCAAAGGAAGCGGCGGGGCATTGTCCCCGGGTGCTGATGTAGCGCATGGCTCAGTCTTCCAGCCGGTAGACGCGGATACGGGTGACCATCTCCGCAATCGCTTTCAGTTTTTCAATATGGGCGATGGCATCGTTCATTGTCGCTTCCCTGACTTCACGGGTCAAAATGATGACCGGCACGCGCTTGTTCGCAGCATCGGCACCGCGCGGTTCTTTCTGGATGATGGCTTCGATGCTGATCTCACGGTCGCCCAGAATTTGCGTGATGTCGGCCAGCACGCCAGGTTTATCGACCGCAGTGATGCGCAAGTAATAGGCGCCGACCACATCATCCATCGGCAGAATCGCTACGTCGGACAGGCTGTCATCACGAAAGGCCAGCGCGGGTACGCTGCTCTGGGGGCTGGAAATCATACGCGCCGTATCGATGATGTCGGCTACTACTGCCGAAGCGGTCGGCCCGGCACCGGCGCCAGCACCATAATAAAGTGTGGAGCCCACTGAATCGCCGTTGACCATCACAGCGTTCATCACGCCGTTGACATTGGCAATGATGCTCTCTGCGTCGATCAGGGTTGGATGCACACGCAACTCAATGCCATTTGGTGTTTTGCGGCTGATGCCGAGGTGCTTGATGCGATAGCCCAGCTCGTCCGCGTAATGAATGTCTTCCTGCGTGATTCGCGTGATTCCTTCGGTGTAGGTTTTTTCAAATTGCAGCGGGATGCCAAACGCAATCGATGCGAGAATCGTCAGTTTGTGCGCAGCATCGATGCCTTCAATGTCAAAAGTGGGGTCGGCTTCGGCATAGCCCAGTGCCTGCGCTTCTTTCAGCACGTCGGCGAAGGCGCGGCTCTTCTCACGCATTTCGGTCAGGATGAAGTTGCCGGTGCCATTGATGATCCCCACCAGCCACTGGATGCTGTTGCCGGCCAGACCTTCACGAATTGCCTTGATGATCGGAATGCCACCGGCGACGGAAGCTTCATAGGCAACCAGCACATTCTTCTCGGCGGCGGCTGCGAAAATTTCGTTGCCATGTTTTGCGATCAATGCCTTGTTGGCGGTGACCACATGCTTGCCATTCGCGATCGCTTGCAACACCAGCGGCTTGGCTACGTCGATGCCACCCATCAACTCCAGCACAATATCCACTTCCGGATCATTGACGACGGCAAACACATCCGTACTTTTCTTTACTTTGCCAATATCTTGTCCGGGGCGCAGACGGCGTGTACCAATATGCGTGACCACCACATCGGTGCCAACGCGGCGCGCAATTTCCTTGCGGTTGTTTTTGAGCACCGTGAAACTGCCGTAGCCCACTGTTCCCAGACCGCAGATGCCGATGTTGACTGGTTTCATGGCAGCTCTTCGTCCAGCAGGTATTTGGCCAGCGTTTCCGCTGGCACGTAACCGGGCATGATGGTGCCGTCTTCCAGCACGATCGCGGGCGTGCCTGTCACGCCTACTTCCCTGCCAAGTTGATATTGATCCGCAACGGGATTGGCGCATTCAGCGGAAGGCACAGCGCCGCCGCGCGCGGCGCTGGTAAACATTGCAAGGCGATCTTCAGCACACCAGGTGGCAATCATCTTCACGCTGGTTTCGGTATTGAGTCCGGTACGGGGAAAGGCGAGATAGCGCACGGCGATACCATAATTATTGAGCGCTTCGATTTCAGCATGTAGCTTGCGGCAGTAGGGACAGTCGACATCGGTGAAAACGGTGATGGTAGCTTTGCGGCCGTCTGCCGGTTCAAATACGATCATGTCGGTTTCAGCAAGCGCCGCAATGCGTTCACGGCGCAGCACGTTGCGGTTTTTTTCGCCCAGATTGACGAGACCTTCGCCCTGTATTTCATAGAGATCGCCAGGAATCACGAAGCGCGCATCGCGTGAAACAAAAATTGTTTGGCCGTTCTGGATCCCAACTTCGTAGAGACCTACCGGACTGAGCGTGATGGCGCCGACCACCATCCCGGGCTGGGTTGTGGCGAGCAGCGCGCGCACGGCTGCGATCTCCCCTGCATCACCCTCTTCCTGCGCGAACACAGGAGTGACGGCAAGTACCAGCTGGAGCAACAACAGCGGCAACTTTATGAGCGTAATCCAGATGAAACGCATGTGGGGACTCCTGATTCAGGTCTATAAAACGCAACAGGCTGCACTCTAGTGCAGCAGTGCAGCCTGTTCAAGTGTGGAACCCCGGCTTTCACGCGGCCCTCACTTGAGCCGCAGGCTGCCGAAAATCCGGTGCCTTATTCGGCGTCTGCTTTCGCGTCGGCTTTCTTGCCCAGTTTCTCGGTAATGCGGGCTTTTTTGCCAGCCAGATCGCGCAGGTAATAGAGCTTGGCCTGACGCACATCACCACGGCGTTTCAGCGTGATGCTTTCTACCTGGTGGCTGTGGGTCTGGAAAGTACGCTCAACGCCCACGCCGTGGGAAATCTTGCGTACGGTGAATGCAGAGCCGAGGCCGCGACTGCGGATGCCGATCACGACGCCTTCGTAGGCCTGCAGACGTTCCTTGTCACCTTCCTGGATACGCACCTGCACCACGACGGTGTCGCCGGGGCTGAAATCTGGCACGTTGGTTTTCATTTGTGCCTGTTCTACTAACTGGATGATCTTGTTGTTGCTGCTCATTGTCTTGCTCCACCAATAAATAACAAAAATAACAAATTGTTCGTTGAATTCTGTTTAGGTACGACGCTCCCAACCTAGCAGCGCCTGCGGCTGCAGTTAAATCAAGCGCCTGCCGCTGCAGTTAAATTAGTAGCCGCTTTCATGCTCCTTTATGTATTCATTCAGCAGTTTCTGCTGCTCCGGGGTCAAGCCCAGTTGTGCCAGCATATCCGGTCGCTTGCGCCAGGTTGCCCCGAGGCGCTGCTGCAAGCGCCAACGCGCAATTCGCGCATGGTCGCCACTCAACAACACTGCCGGTACTTCCTGTCCTTCAAACACTTCGGGGCGGGTGTAGTGCGGATGGTCGAGCAACCCTTCGGCAAACGAATCCACTTCGGCAGATCCGGTATCACCCAGCGCGCCGGGCAACAATCTGATCACCGCATCCAGCAGCGCCATCGCTGCCAGTTCCCCGCCACTGAGCACAAAATCGCCCAGCGAAAATTCTTCATCAACCAAGGTTGAGAGCACACGCTCATCAACACCTTCATAGCGGCCACAGAGCAGTACTAGACCGTCGCGGCTGGCCAGTTCCTTCACAGCCTCCTGGGTCAACGGCTTACCCTGCGGACTCAGGTAGATCACCTTGGTCCCGCTTGGCAGCGCGGCTTTTGCCGCGCGAAGCGCCTCACTCACCGGGCCGGTTTTCATCAACATGCCGGGGCCGCCACCGTAAGGCCGGTCGTCAACCGTGCGATGCCGGTCGGTGGCATAATCGCGCGGACTCCAGTACTGCAACTGCATCAACCCTTGCCTGAGCGCACGACCGGTAATGCCGTATTCACTCAGGGCGCTGAACATGCCGGGTAAAAGAGTAACGATGCCCGCATGCATTGCCCTTCTCCATCATTAAAAGTCCGTCCTTAAAAGTCCGTCCTTAAAAATTCTTGTCCCAATCCACGCTAATGACCCGCGCGGCCAAATCAACTTCCTTAACATACTGCCCCGAGACATAGGGCAGCAGCCTTTCCTCTTTGTCCACGCTGGCGTCATCGCCGTGCACCACCAGTACATCGTTCGCCCCGGTGGCCAGCATGTGGTGCACTGCGCCGAGGTCTTCTCCTGCGAGGTTTACCACACGCAGCCCTTCGAGCTGGTGCCAGTAGTAACCTTCTTCCAGCGCCGGTAACTCGCTCTTCGGCAGCAACAGCTCCTTGCCGGTATAGCGGCGCGTTTCTTCCCTGACATCGCAGCCTTTGATGTGCCCTACCAAGGCCTGACCTTGCGGGCGGGCTTCGTCAATTTCGATCTTTCTGAGTTCCTTTTCTGGCCCCGCCTCATCGGCGATCCACAAAAACCGGTAATCCAGCAGGTTCTCGGTGGGATCAGTGAACGAAATCAGTTTCACCCAACCCTTAAGCCCGTGCGGGGCGCCAATACGCCCCATGACCACATGGGTTGTCAGCAGCTCAGGCAGCAACTCAAGCGGCAACAGCAGGAGCAGCCGCGCAATCTTTGAGCAGTTTGGCAACGCGGTCGCTTGGAAGTGCGCCCTTGCCCTGCCAGTACTTGACGCGTTCCAGGTCGATGCGCAATTTTTCTTCTTTGCCGCGCGCCAGTGGGTTGAAAAAGCCCACGCGTTCAATGAAGCGGCCGGTCAGCGCTTTGCGGCTGTCGGTTACCGTTACGTGGTAGTAGGGATTCTTCTTGCTGCCACCGCGTGCAAGTCTGATTGTTACCATAAGTCGTTGTATCCGTTATCTAAAAAACCAGTTAAACCAACAAAAACCGGGGGCTGAAACCAGCCCCTGAACCTGTTTGACCAACCCGTGGACAGAAGAGTCCATCCGGGCCGGAAAAAAGGGCGCCATTCTAAGGGAAAAGCCAGGGCTTGGGAACCTCGGATTACAAGCAGCTCCGGAAATATTCTGCCCTGCAAACAAATACTTGGGATATGGCAGGTGCCCCGACTTAGAAACCCGGGAAACGGCCTCCAGGTGGCATACTACCAGGGGGCAGTTTGCCCCCCATGCCGCGCATCATGTTGGCCAAGCCGCCGCCCTTCATCTTCTTCATGACCTTCTGCATCTGCTTGTGTTGTTTGATTAGCCGGTTCAAGTCCTGCAGGGTGGTGCCGGAACCCACGGTGATGCGGCGCTTGCGTGAACCATTGAGCATGTCGGGATCGCGGCGCTCCTTCGGCGTCATCGAGTTGATGATGGCCTCCATGCGCACAAAGTTCTTGTCGCCGACCATGCCAGCCGCCGACTTGGCCATGCCACCCATGCCGGGCATCTTGTCCAAAAGGTTGCTCAGGCCGCCCATGTTGCGCATCTGTTCGAGTTGTTCCTTGAAGTCCTGCAAATCAAAGCGCTCACCCTTCTTGATCTTGCTGGCGAGTTTCGCCGCCTTTTCCTTGTCGACTTTCTTTTCGACATCCTCAATCAACGACAGCACGTCACCCATGCCGAGGATGCGGGAGGCGAGCCGGTCCGGATAGAAAGGTTCGAGACCATCGACCTTTTCACCCACCCCGATGAATTTGATCGGCTTACCGGTGATTTGGCGCACGGACAATGCCGCCCCGCCACGCGCATCACCGTCGGTCTTGGTCAGGATCACACCAGTCAGAGGCAAGGCCTCATTGAACGCGCGCGCGGTATTCGCGGCGTCCTGACCTGTCATGGCATCAACCACGAACAGCGTCTCGACTGGATTCGCAAGCGCATGTAGCGCCTTGATCTCGGCCATCATGTCCGTATCGATGGCAAGGCGGCCTGCAGTATCTATAAACAGCACGTCGACAAACCTGCGCCGCGCTTCCGCCATTGCATCGCGCACAATATCCAGCGGCTGCTGCCCGGTGGCGCTCGGGAAAAACTCGACACCGACCTCAGCAGCAAGCGTTTCCAACTGTTTGATAGCGGCAGGACGATAAACGTCGGCGCTGACCACCATCACGGATTTTTTCTCGCGCGACTTCAACCACAGCGCCAACTTGGCTACGGTTGTGGTTTTGCCTGCCCCCTGCAAGCCGGCCATCAGGATGATCGCAGGTGGTGTGGCGCGCAGGTCGAGGGCACTGTTCTCGTCGCCCATCAGCATCTGCAGTTCGGCTTGCACGATCTTCAGGAAGGCCTGGCCCGGACTCAGGCTACGACTGACTTCTTGTCCCAGCGCGCGCAACTTCACACGCTCGATAAAATCTTTGACGACCGGCAACGCGACATCGGCTTCAAGCAGCGCCTTGCGTACATCGCGCAGGCTGTCCTGGATGTTGTCCTCAGAAAGCCGGGCCTTGCCGCTGAGGCTGCGCAGGGTCTGGGAAAGTTGTTCTGTCAGGGATTCAAACATGGATCACTACCGGGCTCCGTACGAGGCGCGGAATTCTACTCAATGCCGGGTGGGGAGCATAGGGATACTGCTGGGTGGTGGGTTCGGGGTATCCACTGGATTGGTTGTTGCGTTTGGCTTCAGAGTGCTGGAGGGCCGAGCGCTGAAGCCGGAAGCAACAAACAAACCGGTGGGACCACCGACCTCCGGCCATCGGTGAAAACAGAGGCACTACCTGCTGGTAATATACGTTTATCAACCCAGCCGCCTGTGAGACACTTCCGACCATGCTCGCTACCGCTACCGGCCTGATTGCCGTCGTCTTTTATTCATTGGGCACCCTGTTTCAGGGACGGGACCTGCTGCAAGCGCGAACCGGAACCCAACATGAAACGCAACGCCGCAAGGTGCTGGCTTTTGCCTTACTGGCGTTGGTAGCCCACCTTGTCAATGTCGCGAATACCTTTCATACCGATGCCGGCTACGATTTTGGCTTCTTCCGCATCGCCACCCTGTTCAGTTGGACCATCGCGCTTCTTGTAGTGGTAAGCAGTCTCAGGAAACCGCTCGACAATTTATTCTTGGCGCTGTTCCCACTTGCGATCCTCAGCATCATCTGCTCCCTGTTGCTACCCTCAAACTCCACCCCGCAAAGCGACCTCGGCGCTGGTGTTGTCCTGCACATCGTGCTCGGCATCATAGCTTTCAGTGTCATCACGATCGCCGCCGTGCAATCTGTGCTGGTTGCCTGGCTAAACCGTGAACTCAAGCAGAAACACTTTTCTCCGGCGCTGCAACATATGCCTCCGCTGCAAACACTCGAAGCCCTGTTGTTCGAGCTGATCTGGGCCGGTTTCTTTACTCTGCTCGGGGTGATAGCTACCGGTTTTGTCTTCATGGATGACATGTTTGCGCAACATCTGGCGCACAAGACTTTTTTTACGATCCTCTCAACATTGGTTTTTGCCACCCTCTTGTGGGGCCGACACCGGCTTGGCTGGCGCGGCAGGACTGCGTACCGCTGGACCCTTGCCGGGTTCGTGGGCCTCATCCTCGCGTATTTCGGTGCCAAGTTCGTGCTGGAACTGTTGCTCGAACGGGTGTGACCCGGTGAGGCTACGAACAGAACCGTGAGCGCCGCATCCCTGAAGGTTCTGTTCTTCGCCCTGCTCCTGCTGCTGAATGGTATTGTGACCCTCGAAGATATCCTCGAGGAAATCGTCGGCAACTTCACCACGAGTCAGTCCGAGGAAACGCCCGACATCCACCCGCAGAACGACGGCAGTTACTTGATCGACGGCGCCACCAACATCCGCGAAATGAACCGCGCTCTGAGCTGGGATCTGCCGACCGACGGACCGAAAACCCTCAATGGCCTGCTCACCGAGATGCACGAAAGCATTCCCGAACCGCATGTTGGCATCAAACTACCTGAGCACCGCGCGGAAATCATGCAGGTCAAAGACAGCATGATCAAGAACGTACGCATGTGGGCAGTGGAACCGGAACACTCCGGTGATCTCGCCGAAATGCAGGCCAACATTCACGACTAAATGTGACGCTGATGAAATTCTGCATGCTTTGCGGCAACACACTAACCTTGCGCATTCCCGCCACTGATGATCGCGAGCGGCATGTGTGCGACAGTTGCAACCATGTGCACTACCAGAACCCACGTGTCATTGTGGTCGCACTGCCCTGCTTTGCAGACAAGGTGCTGCTCTGTCGGCGCGCGATTGAACCGCGATACGGCCTGTGGACCCTGCCTGGCGGCTTCATGGAAAACGGCGAATCAACACTGGAGGCCGCGCGGCGTGAAACATTGGAGGAAGCTTGTGCACGCATTGAGGTGCACGACCTGTATGCGCTCTTCAACGTAATCCACATCGATCAGGTACACCTGTTCTTCCGCGCCACCTTGCTTAATCTGGACTTTGCTCCAGGCAAGGAAAGCCTGGAAGTCCGCCTGTTTCGCGAAGAAGAAATCCCTTGGCATGAATTGGCCTTTCCGGCGGTGACCAGCACTTTGCAACATTATTTTCATGATTTGCCTACGCGCCGCTTTCCGCTGCGGCTTGCGGATGTGACAGTGAGCGCAAATAATAGCGGCACCGTAAAAGTCCACGATCCCGGAATGCCCCTGACCCCATGATCGAAAGTTTCCATGACCGAAAGTGACCCCACTCTGACACGGACCAACGTCATCCGCCTGCGCGATGGTCGCACCGACACCGTGGAGGATTTCCTCGCCGTCGAGGAACCACTCGAAATCCGTCTTGGCTATACTGATCCGCGCAAGGGCCGTGTGCACCGCAGCATCTCCATTACCATGCGCACGCCCGGACAGGACGCAGCCCTTGCAGTTGGCTTTCTGTACGCCGAGAGCATCATCCGTTCGCAAGCAGCAATCACCAGCATCGATACTGCAACAACCAATGTCATTCGCATCGAACTGGAAGCGGATGCCGGTTTCGATCCCTTGCGACTGGAACGGCATTTCTACACCACCTCGAGTTGTGGTGTGTGCGGCAAGGCTTCGCTTGAAGCACTAAGCATGGCCGGCTTCGAAGCACTGCCGGATGGCGCATTCAAGGTAGCGGCGACTGTTATGCAGCAACTTCCTACCAAACTACGGGAACAGCAGGCGCTGTTCCGCAAGACTGGCGGCAATCATGCCGCAGCACTGTTCGATGCGCAGGGTGTGATCACTAATATCGCCGAAGATGTTGGCCGGCATAACGCAATGGACAAACTGGTGGGCGGGCTGTTGCAGCGCGGACAAGTGCCGCTGCACGGTTACGGCATCCTACTCAGCGGCCGTGCCAGCTTCGAGCTTGTGCAGAAGGCGCTGGCGGCTGGTTGTCCGCTATTGGTCGCAGTCGGTGCACCCTCTTCGCTCGCGGTCGAACTCGCACAAGAGTTCAACATCACCCTTGCCGGTTTTCTGGGTGGCCAGGGTTTCAACATCTACCATGGTGCCTCACGCATCCTGTTGTAAATGGAGTACGCCAAGTAGCCGTTAATCCCACGTACCCTGTCAGAAAAGCATGGTCGGATTTTGGCCGCCCCGGTACAGTTGCCACCGCCATAGCGCAGGCCAATTTCCCATGATAGAATCGCTCCGAACCGAGCGGTTCGCTATGCTAAGAGATTGATTACCCAAGTTTTTCCTTATTTTTTCCACAAATCAAAACAGCGGGATACCCTAACAATTCTAGCGTCCCCCCGGTGTGATGAAAGGCAGATTCATGATGCAGCTAGCAAGTCCGGCCTCTTTCCGGGATTTCACCCTGGAACTCGCCACCAATGTCGTTGAAGAATTTCGTGGCCAGCCCGGTGCGCTGATCGTTGCCCTGCACAAGCTGCAAGAAACTTTCGGCTATGTGGACGAGGCTGCCATGCCGATGCTGGCCAAGCTGTTCAACGTGTCTCGCGCCGAAGTCCATGGCGTGACCAGTTTCTACCACGACTTCCGTCGCCATAAACCCGGCCGCTACACCGTCAAGGTGTGTCAGGCAGAAGCTTGCCAGGCCATGGGTTCAGAACAACTGACCGCCGCGATCAAGCAACAACTCGGTTGTGATTTCCACGAAACCACGCAAGACGGCAATTTCACGCTGGAGCCGGTCTACTGTCTTGGTAACTGCGCCTGCTCACCCAACATCATGGTCGACAAACAGACCTACGGCCGCGTCTCGGAGAAGTCATTCAAGGCGCTGAGTTCCGCACTGGCCAGCAAAGCAGTGGGAGTGAAGTGAAATGACTATCAAGATTTACATCCCGCGCGAAACCACGGCCTCCTCCCTTGGCGTTGAACTTGTTGTCGATGCCATCACTACCGAAGCAAAGAACCGCAAACTCGACATCCAGATTGTCCGCAATGGTTCCCGTGGTGCCTGTTTCCTCGAACCGCTCGTTGAAGTGGAAACTGCTGCAGGGCGTGTCGGTTACGGCCCCGTGCAACTGGAAGACATTGACGCACTTTTCGCCGCAGATTTTCTGCAAGGTGGCAAACACAAGCTTGCGTTGGGCAATGTGAGTGAGTTGCCCTGGTTCAAGAATCAGGAGCGGCTGACCTTCGCCCGCTGCGGTCTGATCGCTGCCACGTCCGTCAGCGAGTACAAAACCCTCGGCGGCTTTGTCGGTCTTGAGAATGCCTTGAAGAAAGACGGCAAAGCCATCGTGCAGGAAGTACTTGATTCCGGTTTGCGCGGCCGCGGTGGCGCCGCGTTCCCGACCGGTATCAAGTGGAAGACCGTGATGGACGCGCAAGCAGATCAGAAATACATCGTCTGCAACGCTGATGAAGGTGACAGCGGCACGTTCTCCGACCGCATGATCATGGAAGGCGACCCGCTCTCACTCGTAGAAGGCATGACCATAGCCGGCATCGCAGTTGGTGCCACCATGGGCTATATCTACCTGCGCTCCGAATACCCGCTGACGCAGGTCATCCTGCTGGAAGCCATCGCCAATGCCCGTGCTGCTGGCTATCTCGGCCACAACGTTGCAGGCAGCGGCAAGACCTTTAATCTCGAAGTACGCATGGGCGCCGGCGCTTACATCTGCGGCGAAGAAACTTCATTGCTGGAATCACTGGAAGGCAAGCGCGGCCAGATTCGCCCGAAACCACCGCTGCCTGCTCTCAAAGGTTTGTTCGGCAAGCCGACCGTCGTCAACAACGTGATCTCTCTGGCAACAGTGCCCGTAATCCTGGAAAAAGGCGGCAAGCACTACGCCACCTTTGGTCGCGGCCGCTCGCTCGGCACCATGCCCTTCCAACTCGGCGGCAACATCAAACAGGGCGGCCTGGTCGAAAAAGCTTTCGGCTTGACGCTGCGTCAATTGATTGAAGATTTTGGCGGCGGCACTGCTACCGGCAAACCAGTCCGCGCGATTCAGGTTGGCGGCCCACTGGGTGCGTATTTCCCCGTAGCGTTGCTCGACACGGTGCTGGACTACGAAGAATTTGCCAAGGCCGGTGGTATGCTGGGCCACGGCGGAATTGTCGTGTTCGACACCAGTGTGAACATGGCAAAGATGGCGCGCTTTTCGATGGAATTTTGCTCGATCGAATCCTGTGGCAAGTGCACACCCTGCCGTATCGGCTCGGTGCGTGGGGTGGAAACCATCGACAAGATCGTTGCCGCCAAATCCGCACACGAACGCGAGCATCAACACATCATTCTGAAAGACCTGTGTGACACGATGGAATCCGCTTCACTGTGTGCAATGGGCGGCCTGACGCCAATGCCGGTGATGAGTGCAGTCAAACATTTCAAGGGGGACTTCCAATGAACTCGATAGTAACCAAACCGATCCTCTTCGACCCAAAAATTGCTGCACCCGAAATCGATTTCGGCACGCCCGAGAGCACCAGTCTCGAACTGGTTACGCTCGAAATCGACGGGCACTCCGTCACCGTGCCCAAAGGCACCAGCATCATGCGCGCTGCCAAGCAGCTCGGCATCACAATTCCGAAACTATGCGCCACCGATTCCGTTGAAGCATTCGGCTCCTGCCGCCTTTGTCTCGTTGAAATCGAAGGCCGCCGCGGCACCCCAGCCTCCTGCACCACGCCGGCCGAAGCGGGCCTGAAAGTCACTACGCAAACTGGCAAGCTGGCCACACTGCGCAAAGGGGTGATGGAACTGTACATTTCCAACCATCCGCTCGACTGCCTGACCTGTTCCGCGAACGGTGACTGCGAACTACAGGATATGTCGGGCGCAGTTGGTCTGCGGGAAGTGCGCTACGGCTACGACGGCGCCAACCACAACGACGCGAAAAAAGACGAAAGCAATCCTTACTTCACCTTCGAAGCCAGCAAGTGCATCGTGTGCTCGCGCTGCGTGCGGGCCTGTGAAGAAGTGCAAGGTACCTTCGCGCTAACAATTCAGGGCAGCGGTTTCAATTCCAAAGTCAGCGCCGGTATCGATGAAGGCTTCCTCAATTCAGAATGCGTATCTTGCGGCGCCTGTGTCCAGGCCTGCCCGACCGCAACGCTGAACGAAAAATCCGTGATCGCGATGGGCACGCCCGACTATGCCGTTGAAACCACCTGCGCCTATTGCGGCGTGGGCTGCACCTTCAACGCCGAAATGAAAGGCAAGGAAGTTGTGCGCATGGTGCCCGCGAAGAGCGGCAAGGCCAATGAGGGCCACTCCTGCGTGAAAGGCCGTTTCGCCTGGGGCTACGCCACGCATAAGGAACGCATACTCAAGCCGATGATCCGCAACAAGACCTCCGATCCCTGGCAAGAAGTGAGCTGGGACGAGGCCATCCAGTTCAGCGCCAAACGTTTTCAGGAAATTCAGGCCAAATACGGCCGCAAATCCATCGGCGGTATCACCTCCTCGCGCACCACCAACGAAGAAGTGTGGGTCGTGCAGAAGATGATCCGTACTGCGTTCAGGAACAACAATGTCGACACCTGCGCCCGTGTGTGCCACTCACCCACCGGCTACGGTCTCAACAAAACTCTTGGCACCTCGGCCGGCACCCAGGATTTTGCCAGCGTTGACGCAACTGATCTCGTGCTTCTGATCGGCGCCAACCCGACTGACGCGCATCCCGTATTCGCTTCCCGCATGAAGAAGCGCCTGCGTGAAGGTGCCGAAATCATTGTGTGCGATCCGCGCCGCATCGACCTCGTGGAAACACCTCACGTCAAAGCCAGCATCCACATCCCGCTCCAGCCCGGCTCCAACGTAGCGCTGATCAACGCTTTCGCCTACACCATCGTTGAAGAAAACCTGGTGGATTGGGACTACGTAAAAGAACGTTGCGACACTGAGGGCTTCAACACTTGGCTGACGTTCATCAAGGATCCCAAGAATGCACCGGAAGCCGTTGCCCACCTGCTGGGCGGCAATGCCGAGAACGTGCGTGAAGCCGCAAGGCATTATGCGAAAGCAGAAAATGCCTCAATCTATTACGGCCTGGGCGTTACCGAACACTCGCAAGGCTCCACGATGGTCATGGGTATGGCCAATCTGGCGATGCTCACCGGTAATATTGGTTTCAATGGCTGCGGCGTTAATCCGCTGCGCGGCCAGAACAACGTGCAGGGCTCCTGCGACATGGGTTCCTTCCCACATGAATTCTCCGGCTACCGCCATGTCAGTCAAGATGACACCCGCAACTTCTTCTCGAAGGAATGGGGCGTGGAGCAGGATCCCGAACCGGGTTACCGCATTCCCAACATGTTCAATGCCGCCATTCAGGGCGTGTATAGAGGCATGTTCATTCAGGGTGAAGACATCGCCCAGTCCGACCCCGACACCAAGCACGTAGAAAAAGCGCTGGAGAACATGGAGTGCATCGTGGTGCAGGATTTGTTCCTGAACGAAACCGCAAAATTTGCCCATGTGTTCCTGCCCGGCACGTCCTTCCTGGAAAAAGACGGCACCTTCACCAACGCTGAACGCCGCCTCGGTCGCGTGCGCCCAGTGATGCCGCCGAAAACCGGCAAACACGAGTGGCAGGTCGCCATGGAGCTGTGCAACGCCATGGGGTACGCGATGTACTACAACAACGAGTCCGAAATCATGGACGAAATCGCGCGCATGACGCCTACCTTCAAGAATCTCAGCTTTGCCCGTCTCGACAACGAGGGCAGCATGCAGTGGCCAGTGACCGATGCAGCTCCGAACGGCACCCCGATTATGCACATCGACCACTTCGTGCGCGGCAAGGGCATGTTTGTCGTCACCGAGTTTGTACCGACGGAAGAAAGGGTAACACCGAAGTTCCCACTGATCCTGACCACCGGCCGCATCCTGAGCCAGTACAACGTCGGCGCGCAAACCCGCCGTACTGAAAACAACGTATGGCACAGCGAAGACATTCTGGAAATTTGCCCGCATGACGCAGAAGAGCGCGGCATCAAGGATGGTGATCTGGTGTCAATTCGCAGCCGCAAGGGTGAAACGACGTTACACGCGAAAGTTTCCGACCGCATGCAGCCAGGCGTGATCTACACCACCTTCCACATGCCCGGTTCGGGTGCCAACGTGGTAACCACGGAGTTCAGCGACTGGGCCACCAACTGTCCTGAATACAAGGTGACCGCGGTGCAAGTAGTGCACGCAACCCAGATGTCCGATTGGCAGAAGCAGTACTTCGACTTCAACGAAAGCCGTCGCAAGCTGGCGGAAATGGTGGAGTAAGCGCGCTCCAGTCATCCGGGGTATTCACGTTGCTGAATTCCCCGGGTGCAACACCATCAATAGGCACGGCCTTGGCTCCCAGATAACCGAACACCCCCTTCATCGAACGGCGCCCGCCAAGTTCGGTGCCATCAGCAAACAGATTACGCAGATGAGTGTAGAGTTCAGGCGTGGCCTTGACGATGCACGGAAACACTTCAGCGGCGTAATGACAACACGCAGCATCCACTGAAGCTGCCATCAGCTTCTGCAGCGTGCTTACACCTAGCAGCGGCATATCCACAGGAATCAACAGCAGCGGCGAACCGTCGAGGCCATAGTTGTGCTTGATGTGGTCAAGCAGCGAGTAGAGGCCACCGGGAGGACCGCAGTGCGGCAACAGATCGGGTACACTGTTTAGTCCTGGCGCGCCGCCAATCAGCACCAGTTCCGCGCCGACATGTTGTAACAACGAAACAGCTCGCTCCAGCAGGGTATTGTTGCCAAGCACCAGAGAAGACTTGTCCTGCCCCATCCGTACAGACTTGCCGCCGGCCAGCACCGCTGCATAGAACATCTCAACCTCCTTACCAGCAATCCATGCATATCACGATGCATTGTCCTGCAGCATGCGTACTTCGCGCTGCGGAAGTGGAATCTCGATATGGTTGCTGCGCAGTACCCGGAAAATTTCTGCATGGGCCTGATAACGGGACTGAGCAAGTGTCTCAGTCCGGGCCCAGAAGCGGATGCCGAGCTTAATGCCACTTTCGCCAAAGGCATCAATGCCCACTTGCGACACATGCTCGGCGCTAAGCCCCTGCACGCTTTCCAAAGCCTGGCGGATCAGAGTAATGGCCTGCAGCGGGTCGCAGCGGTAGGCAATGTTTACAGTTGTTTCCACGATGCTGTCAGCAAAAGAGTTGTGGATGATCTCGCCAACGATATGTTTGTTGGGTATGGAAATCTGTACCCCGTCGCCGTTGGCCAGAATCGTACAGCCCAGCTGCACGGATTTGACCAGGCCAGTAACGCCTTGCACGGAAATGGTGTCACCGACCACAAAGGGGCGCGTGACGATGATACTGATGCCGGCACCGTAATTGGCCAGTAGCCCCTGCAGCGCCAGACCAGCACCCAGTGAAAGCGCACCAATGGCAGCAACAAATGGCGTAACACTGATGCCGAGCTTGCCAAGTGCAATGATCGCCACCATAGCGACAACCAGCATCTTGAAACCCGCGCCGGTGAAGCGACTCAGGGTCACATCAATATGGTGCCGGACCATCAGTCCTTCCACCATCGCGCCAGCACGGCGTGCCACGAAGAAACCAAGCACAACAATGATGGCCGCGCCCAGAATCTGGAAGCTGTAGCTCACCAGATATTGGGTGATCTGCGTGTATATTTCCTGAAATTGTTCCAGTTCCGCTTCCATGACCACTCCTTACGAATGACAGGCCAAAGTGACACTTTTGGCGCGCGCGATCAAGGCTCTACTTCAGTGCCATCGGCAAAGCGCGCAAAACGTCCGCGCCGGCCGTGTACCTGATCGGCACGCGGCCAGGGCCAGCCACCGAATTGCGTACGCTGGTAATCCGAGAAGGCCTGCATCAGTTCCTCACGAGTGTTCATCACGAAGGGTCCGTGCTGTGCCACCGGCTCGCTGATCGGCCGCCCTTGCAGCAACAACAAGCGCGCCGGTTCTTCACTGTTCTTCAGGGCTACCGCGACATCAGCTTGCAGTTTAAGCCCATGCCGTGCGGCAATTGTATGCCCGCCAATCTTCACGCTGCGCCCTTCGAAAAAATACAGTGCGCGGTTCAGGCCACTTGCCGCTGCGGGCAGTTCCCACTCAGCATCAGGCGCGAGGTCGATGATCCAGACGGCAACACCATTGGCCAGATCAGCTGCCCAGGAATCCGGCGGAGGCGGCAGTGCTTTTGCGTCTTTGTAGTCACCCGCGGTAATTTCCACTTTGATCGTGCGCCCTTCACTGTCCTGTTCCTTCACTACTGGCAGATCCTTGCCCCAGAACATCGCGAAGTGCGGTTCCACCATCTTGCTTTTCGCCGGCAGGTTCAGCCAAACCTGAAACAGTAACAGGGGATTACCCTTGTCCGCATGCAGCAACGGAAACATTTCGCTGTGTTGCACTCCCTTGCCTGCTGTCATCCATTGCACATCACCGTCGCCGTAGCGACCGGCCGCGCCCAGCGAGTCGGCGTGATCGACCAGTCCCTGTTGCACCACCGTGATCGTTTCGAAACCGCGATGTGGATGGTTGGGAAAACCCGGCACCTTGGCACCGTGATACATGCGCCAGCCGTCACGGATTTCGAAATCCATACCGATATTGCGGCCGGTAAGTGCAGCAGCGGGGCCAAGCCCGTCGTTGCCTTTGGGAAAGTCATCCTTGTGAAAGGCGCAAAACAGAAAAGGATCGTAGGTGCGCCACTGGAAACCCAGCGGCTGGATGTCGAGGATCACGCTGCTATTCATGGAGGAACTCATGGTGGAACTCACGGTGATGTGCGGGCCATTTGTAGAAAGGGAGCGATCGAGAACCATGCTATCGCTCCGACCAAGGCGAGATACACGACGAAACGTAGTGGATTCTCCCGTGCGATATCCAGCAAGGTGCGAGCTTTGCCAGTGGCTTTCAAGTCGGCATGTTCACGCTGGACACGCTGCTGTCTTTCCGTGCTGTAGGCATCCAGCAAAGCTCTGGCTTCCGTGAAGCGATTTTCATCGTTCAGCCACAATCCTGGTAGCGAGATGCTCCAGGTGCCAGCACTGGTTTCGTACACGTCGATGGCATGGGCTGCCAACAGCGCATGGACTTCATCCAACTCATCGGCCGGTACGTTGCGCAAGTTCATCAGCAGGATTGCCATGCTACTTACCCGCCCCAGGCTTCACGCACCATAGTAATAGGCAGTCAAACGCCCGCAGGCGAGCGTGCCGATCCAGATTGCCAGCGACAGCAAGGCCGCCGCCTTCACGCGCAGTGGCACCCCGTTATGGCTGTCCCACCTGAACTGGTCGCGCAGGAGCGCCACATGCATAAACAGTGCATTGAGTCCGCCCAAGGCAATCAGCCCCAGCTTGAGCTGAAAGGCAGGGTTACCCGAATACTCCAGCGGCATGAACATGAACAACACGCCGCCGCTGAGCACCACTCCGAAAAACAGCCACCACAGACAGGGCAGAATGTGCTTCATCAATGCCACTGACGACACCGCACGGTTAAAGCCCAGCAGCCGCAAATCGAGCATGGCAATGCCGCCGAAAAAACCCCCAGTCATGGCAATGTGGAAAATTTCGGCTATCGGAAAGCCCCATAACAGGCTGTTCAGCCAATTAGTAATTGCGGAATCGTTAAGGGTTTCAAACACGGCAGGACTCCCGGAAAGCAGTCATATTAACCCGACTTCGCCCGTTGGGCGAAGTGGGAACCTTGTGCTTTAATCAAGCACAGTAGTATCCCTCTGTTCATGGAGAAAGTTCATGCCCCTGTTCACCGCTATTGGCTCTGCCCGGCTACGCCAAACCTTCGCTGCCCTGTTTCTGCTGACCCTCGCTGCCTGCGGCGAAACACCCCCTGCGGCTGATGCCGGAGCGGCAGATCCCGCTACATCCGGTTACACCCTCGTCGAAACGGTCGCGGCCGACAGTGATGAGATCGTGATCCCATACAGCAAGTACCAGCTCGACAACGGCCTGACCGTGATCCTGCATGAAGACCATTCCGACCCCCTGATCCATGTCGACGCCACCTACCACGTCGGCTCCGCCAGAGAGGAAGCCCAGCGCAGCGGCTTCGCCCACTTCTTCGAGCACATGATGTTTCAGGGCTCCGAGAACGTGGCTGACGAAGAGCATTTCAAGATCGTCTCGGAAGTGGGCGGCACCCTGAACGGCTCCACCGACTTTGACCGCACCAACTATTTCGAAACCGTACCCAGCAACCAGCTTGAAACGATGCTGTGGCTGGAAGCCGACCGCATGGGTTACTTTCTCGACGCCGTGACCCAGGAAAAATTCGAGACGCAGCGCTCAACGGTGAAGAACGAGCGCAACCAGAGTTACGAAAATGCACCCTACGGCCTGTGGACCGAAAAAACTTTCACAGCCATGTTCCCGCCGGAGCATCCGTATTCCTGGATGCCGATCGGTTTCGTTGATGATCTGGACGCCGCCACTCTGGATGACCTCAAGCAATTTTTCTTGCGCTGGTATGGACCCAACAATGCCACGCTGACCATCGGTGGCAATGTTGACCAACAACAGGCGCTCGACCTCGTTGTAAAATATTTCGGCGAAATTCCAGCAGGTCCCGCAGTGCTGCCGGCAACCAAGACTCCGGCGGTACTGGATGCGGACCGCTATATTTCCTACATCGATCCGAACATCCGGTTCCCCGCACTGCTGATCACTTACCCCTCGGTGCCGCTCGACCATCCCGATCGCGTTGCCTTGTCGGCACTCAATGAAATCATTGGGGTCGGCCGCAAATCCTATTTTTACAAGGAATTTATCCTGACCCAAAAAGCGATTCAGGCGCAGGCTTTTTCGAACAACCTTGAACTGTCCGGCCTGATGACCTACTTCGTGCTGCCCTTTCCGGGCACACCGCTGAGCGCCTTTGAAGCCGACATTCGCAATGTGTTTGCGAATTTCAACGCCGACTCGATCAGCGACGACGACATCCAGATTTACAAAGCTACGCAGGAAGCCAATCTGCTGCGCAGTCTCTCCAGCGTCAGCGGCAAGGTCTCACAACTGGCCGCGAACCAGACCTTCCTCGGCAACCCGAACATGATCCAGCAGGAACTCGACGACATTCGTGCACTAACCAAAGAAAGTGTCATTCGCGTATTTGACACCTACATGAAAGACAAACCGGCGGTGTACCTCAGCATCGTGCCGCCAAGTGCACCTGATATTGTTGCCAAGCTTGATGACTTCACGATTCCCGCGCGGATTGCCCAAGTCAGTGGTAATGATGTGGTCCTGGAACAGCGCATCGGTGGCACCGCGCTCGCCCGTTCCATACGCCCGACCCCGGCAGCCAACCCGCTGGTCACAATGCCGGAATTCTGGGAACAAACGCAGGACAACGGCATCTCCTGGATCGGCACCCGCAACACTGAAGTGCCACTCGTCAGCCTGCGGCTCGTATTCGACGGCGGCCATTTGCTGGAAGACCCGGCCCAATACGGCCTCGCCCAGCTGACCGCGAGCATGATGAACGAAGGCACCACGCTGCACTCCGCAGAAGATTTCGAAAAGGAACTCGACAAACTCGGTAGCGCTATCGGTGTCGGTGCCGGCAGCGAAAATTTCTCGATCACCGTGCAGAGTCTTGAACGCAATCTTGATGCCACGCTGACCCTGCTTGAGGAGCGCCTGTTCAATTCTGCTTTCACCCAAGCTGACCTCGACCGCCTGAAGCAGCAGGCTATTGAAGGCCTGGAGTCGGAGAAAGAAGACCCGGCATCGATAGCAGCAAACGTCTACCGCCGGCTTATCTACGGTGATGACCATGCCTTTTCCGTTTCACCGGTTGGTCAGGTCGCCACCTTGCAGGGTCTTACACTGGAAGATGTTGCAGCGTTCAGCAAGCGCAATCTGGTCTCACAAGCCTTGAAGGTGGTTGTCGTCGGCGACTTGCCGCAGGAAGACGTGATTGCCAAACTTGGCTTTCTGCAGAACCTGCCGAATGAAACGGTAAGCCTGCGCGCCCAACCAGCAACGCCGCAACTTGCCGGCGGCACGCTGTATCTGGTCGACAAGCCCGGCGCCGCGCAGTCTGAAATCCGCATCGGTTACATGGGCACACTGACCAACGATGCTACCGGCGAATATTTCGAACGCTCCCTGATGAACTTTGTGCTGGGCGGCGCGTTCAACAGCCGCATCAACCTGAACCTGCGCGAAGACAAAGGCTACAGCTACGGCGCGCGCAGCGGCTTCGCGGCCAGCAAGTTAGCCGGACCCTTCACCGCTTCCGCCGGAGTGCGTACCGACAGCACAGCCGACTCCGTAGTACAGTTCATGAACGAAATTACCGGCTATCGTACAGATGGCATCACCCCGGAAGAATTGCAGTTCACCAAGGACGCCATCGGCCAGAACGAAGCGCTGGATTACGAAACGCCCGGCCAGAAAGCCAGCTTGCTCGAACAGATCATCACCTACGATCTGCAAAGCGATTTCGTGCGCCGTCAGCAGGATCTCATTACCAACCTGACCACTGAGCGTGTCAATACACTGGCGCGCACACATCTGCCAGTAGAAAACATGATCATTCTGGTAGTAGGAGACAAGGCAACAACCTACGACTCGCTGGTAGCGCTGGGTTACCCGATTGTGGAACTGGACGTGGAAGGGAATCCGGTGGAGTAAGAGAGACTACCGGCTCCCGCGCACCTCCGAAAACAAGGGCATGACTTTTGGCCAGAACCGAACCAGAAACAGAAGATACAACTCCATGACAAAACTCCATTTGCTTGGCTACTCTCTGTTTACCAAGACTCTGTTTACCAAGACTCTGTTTACCAAGACTCTATTTACCAAGACGCTGCTTACTTATGCTCTGGTTGTCGTCAGCTCCTTTGCGTGCGCCCAGAGCGCCAATGTTACCCACACTCGCATGCTCAATGCCGAAGACTGGGGCACCGGCACTACTGTGGGCGTGGAAGGCGGGCTGCAAGGAGAAGTGGCGCCGGAATGACGCAGCTACTCGTCACTACCGGGCCTGAATCCAGCGGCAAGACCACGCTCGCGGAACAACTGGGCGGCGCCTTGCGGGCGCCGCTCGTTACGGAAGCATCGCGTGACTATCTCACCGACGTGTATCGCAGAAAGCCTGACTATCAATATCAGCCTGACGACCTGCTCCAGATTGCACGCCTGCAACACGAACGTGAACTACAGGCACTGCAACCCAAACCGGCACATCTCGTCTGCGATACCGACCTGCTTGTTATCCTGATCTGGAGCGAAGTAAAGTATGGTAAGGTCGATCCCGCCCTCACGAAGCTTTTTGAGCAGTCACTCGCCAGCACCCAACGCACCTACCTGCTGTGCGACCCCCGCATTCCCTGGCAACCTGATCCGCTGAGGGAAAACCCGCATGACCGCAACGCATTGTTCGACCGCTATATGGTAAAACTGAAAGTATTGGGCGCTGAATTCACCATAGTTACCGGCTCCGAAAGCGAACGTTTGGTGCAAGCACAAAGGATGACAAAGACATGAGTGCAAAGGAACACCATTTCTCACAACGCAGCGGCTGGCTGCGTGCCGCCGTGTTGGGCGCGAACGATGGCATCGTATCTACAGCCAGCCTGCTGCTGGGCGTAGCGGCGGCCGGCACAGGGCGTGAGGAAATTTTATTGGCGGGAATTGCTGGCCTGATTGCCGGCGCTATGTCGATGGCCGCAGGCGAATATGTCTCTGTCAGCTCACAGGCAGACTCCGAAGCTGCCGATCTCCAGCGCGAAAGCGACTCACTGAAGCACAATGTCGAAGTCGAGCTCGAGGAGCTGACCCAGATCTATGAAGAACGCGGACTCGAACGCGGGTTGGCAGCACAGGTAGCGGCGCAATTAACTGCCCACGATGCCCTGTCTGCCCATGCCCGCGACGAATTGGGCTTGTCAGAAATCCATACCGCACGCCCCCTGCAGGCCGCACTGGCTTCAGCATTCACCTTCGCCGTCGGTGCTGCACTGCCCTTGTTTATTGCAGCCTTCAGTCCCCGGCAGTTGTTGACACCTTTGGTATCCGGTGGCTCGCTGATTACGCTCGTCCTGCTTGGCGCACTCGCGGCCCAGGCTGGCGGCGCCAGCCTGGGTAAAAGTGTGCTGCGAGTCACCTTTTGGGGCGCGCTGGCAATGGCTGCTACGATGGGCGTCGGCTTACTTTTTGAAACAGTGGTATAACGCGGTCATCATCAACACCCGTCGAGACGGCAACATCCCATGCCCACATTACCGCCCTGCCCCAAGTGCAAATCAGAATTTACCTACACGATCGATGAATTGTGGATCTGTCCCGAATGCGGGCATGAGTGGTCGGATATCCATATTGCAATCGTTGAAGAACCAGGCAAAGTCGTGCGCGACGCTTTCGGCAATGTGCTGGCGGATGGCGACACCGTTACCGTCATCAAGGATTTGAAGGTCAAAGGTTCTTCGTCGGTAGTGAAAGTTGGCACGCGTGTAAAAAACATCCGCCTGGTTGAAGGCGATCACGACATCGACTGCAAGATCGACGGCATTGGTGCGATGAAGCTGAAATCAGAATTTGTCAAAAAAGCAACTTGAGTACCCGCACGCTCTTTCGTTTGTATTGCCCACCGCCAGCGCCAGTGTTAAGGTGCGCCCGTCCTAAGGGGTGGACTCTTGCTGCACAGCTATTTACAGCAATAAGAGAGTCCTGAGATCAAACCCTTTGAACCTGAACCAGTTAATACTGGCGTAGGAATAGGCGCGCTTTTATCCAGTCGTCATGTCCAGCTGCCGCTCCGAGGCAGTTTGTTCCGGTCCAACTGCCACACCACCGCAGTGTGTTCCGCGCCATGACAGTGGGATTCCCGCACTTTCTCCGTCGTACTAACTGTGTTGCTTAACCTTTAGTTATACGGAGAAAGGCATGAACCGACACAGTTCCATTTTGTTGTTTGCTGTTGCTTCCGCAACGCAGGCGCACGCACAATCAAGTGCAACTAGCATCGAGGAAATCGTCGTTACTGCGGATTTCCGTGCAGCGACGCTCCACACTATCCCCGCCAGCATCACCGTACTCGACAGCACCCTGATGCAGCGCAAGAACGCGCTGCATCTGGAAGATGTCCTGCTCAACGCGCCCAACGTCAACATTGCGTCTGGTGCTTCACGCGCACGCTTCCTCCAGTTACGCGGCATTGGCGAAACCGGCCAGTTTATTGAACCCCTGAATCCATCAGTGGGTCTGATGATCGATGGTGTGGATTTTTCCGGGGTTGGTGGCGCCGCGATGTTGTACGACATGGAGCAGGTTGAAATTCTGATGGGGCCACAGGGCACACGCTATGGCTCCAATGCGCTGGCAGGACTGATCAATCTACAGAGCCGCAATCCTTCCAAGGCGCTGAGTTATGGCCTGCAACTGCAAAGCGAGAATTACGCAGGCAAGGGTCTGGCAGGTTATGTCTCTGGCCCGGCGGGAGACAGGGCTTCGTATCGCTTGTCGGCACAAACTCTGGAAAGCAACGGTTACAGTAACAACCTCTTCCTCCACAAACCGACCAATACCCGCGCCGAACAAACACTGCGCGGCAAATTGCACTTCCTGCCCGCGGATGGCATCACGCTTGATGTGACTACCGCAATCATTGACGTCAACAACGGCTACGATGCTTTCTCGCTCGACAATGTGCGCGACACGCTGTCAGATAAGCCCGGGTTCGATAACCAACAGGCACAACTCGGCAGCGTGCGGCTAGTGGTAGACCGCTTCGCCGCTTTTACCCTGGAAGCTCTGGCCGGTTACGCGCGCTCCGAAACCGCCTATGGTTACGATGAAGACTGGGTACATACTGGTTTTCATCCTTGGGAATACCAGTCTACCGACCAGTACTATCGCGACCGCGATGCCCTCAACGCCGAATTGCGCCTGCTGTCCACAGACGAGGGCGCGCTGTTTGGAGGGCGCACCTCGTGGGTCGCGGGTCTCTACTCACTGGAGCAGGAGGTCGGCCTCACCCGCAACTATACCTATCTGCCCGCTGTTTTCAGCAGCGCACACCACGTAAGCCGTCTTGCCCTTTATGCCGAAACGAATACCACACTGAACGCGCAATGGTCTCTGGACGCCGGCCTGCGCAGCGAACGCTTTAAAGCGGATTATCTCGACAGCGATGCGGTAGCTTTTTCTCCAGCCGCTACGCTGTACGGTGGCAAGCTCGCACTCAATTACCACACTGGTGTGAGCAACCTGCTGTACGCAAGTCTCTCACGCGGCTACAAGACCGGTGGCTTCAATACCGATGGCTCGCTTGACGCCGACTTGCGCGAATATGGCAGCGAAGTATTGTGGAACTACGAATTCGGCTTCAAGGGCAGTCTGCTCAACGGCACTTTGCAGACACAGGCAGCCGTATTCTTCATGCAGCGCGATGATGTGCAGATCAACAGTTCAGTCGTACGTGTGCGCGCCAATGGGAGTGCCGAATTCATTGAGTTTACCGGCAATGCGGCCGCCGGCAACAACAGTGGCGTTGAATTGAGCGCGCAACTCGCCGCTACCGACAGCGTGCAGTTATACGGCACACTCGGCCTGCTCGACACAGAGTACCAGGACTTCATCAACTCCAGCGGCGTTAATCTTGATGGCCGCGAACAGGCGCATGCCCCTTCATACCAGTACACCCTGGGTTCAGCATGGACCGTAGCAGGGGGACTCGTACTGGACGTCAATGTGCAGGGCCGCGACAGCTTCTACTTTTCCGACAGCCATGACGTGCGTTCAAAGTCCTATGCACTGCTCAATGCCAGTCTCTCCTGGTCACGCGCGCAGTGGCAGGCCACACTGTGGGGCCGCAATATTGGTGATGAGGAGTATTTCGTGCGAGGGTACTACTTCGGCAACGATCCGCGTGATGATTACGCAGCCAAGGGCTATACGCAGCTGGGTGAACCACTGCGGTATGGCCTCACCTTGCAAATGGATTTCTGAATATCCGTGGCACGCTTAGGCACTGTTGAGCGTAACCCTTGTTGCCAGAACGGCTGCGGAAGCCCGCACTGCTGCGGTGCGGCCTGTCCGTGCTCCGCAGTGAACGGCGCTTGCGTGCCCGACAGTGACAGTGTCCCCGCGAGCGCACCCTCCGCCAAAGAAGTGGCGATGAAATCCACTCTGCCGGGTTTGCCATTTATCGCAGTCGCTCCACGGAAAAGTTGTTAACCGTGCCAAGTACCGAGAATCAAGCCCATCATGGTAAAAGTCACGGTCCAGTAACTGCCGTTGATAAAGATGTAGGACCAGGGCTTTTGTTCGTAAAGCGCATTGATCGTCAGTGCGAAGGCCACCCACGGCAAACCGGCGAGAAAACCATAGAGCATGCCGGTGGTAGTAGTGATTGCGGCGCCGAAGAACATGGCGAGGCAATAAGCCATGGCGAATTGCAGCACGAAGGTGATACCGAAAACTTTGCCAATACCGGTCTTCGGCGCGTTTTTCACGACTTCCGGGTCCATGCCACGCGAGCGCATCCATGCACTGCCGAACAAGGGACCGTACCAGAAGTACCCTACAGCGAAGCCAACGAGTGAAGCACCCAGCACCGAAAACCAGTTAATTGCCACCTGCTCCATATTCCCTCCTGCCAGTTAGAGAACCGCCTTGATCGCCTCTACAGTGTAGTCGATGTTGGCGTTGTTGAGACCGGCCACGTTGATACGGCTGGAGCCGACCAGATAAATGCTGAACTCATTGATCAGACGTTTCACCTGTTCCGGGGTCAGGCCCAGGAAGGAGAACATGCCCTTCTCGTTCTGGATGAAGCTGAAATCGCGGCTCACGCCTTGCGCTTGCAGCTTGCTGACCAGTACCTCGCGCAGGCCGTTGATGCGATTGCGCATGTCGGTCAATTCCGCATCCCATTCTGTTCTCAGCGCCTTGTCATCAAGAATCATCCCAACAAGTGCAGCCCCGTGAGCTGGCGGCACGGAATACATTTCGCGCGCAGTGGTCAGAATCTGGCTGTTGGAGGCTTCGGTCGAAGTCGCGTTCTCGGCAATTACGATTACTGCGCCGGTACGTTCGCGGTACAGACCAAAGTTCTTCGAGAATGAACTCGCAACGATCACTTCCGGCAACTCGGAGGCCATCAGGCGAATGCCGTACGCATCTTCCGCAAGACCGTCGCCCAAACCCTGATAAGCCGAGTCGATAAACGGCGTGAAGCCCTGCTTCTGCGCAGCCTCGGTTACTGCTTGCCACATGTCGCGGCTAAGGTCGGCGCCACAAGGGTTATGACAGCAGCCATGAATCAGCACGAGGTCGCCTTTCTTCGCGCCCTTCAATGTGCTCATCATCTGGTCAAACTTGATCTTGTGGGTGCCGTAATCGTAATAGGGATACAACTCCAGCTTGAGACCGGCGCTACCGAGCAGCGGCTGATGGTTGTTCCACGTCGGGTCGCTGACAAAAATGCGGGTGCCGGGAAAATTGCGCGACACAAATTCAGCGGCAACCCGCAGCGCACCGGAACCGCCGGGTGCGAGCACGGTGGCTACGCGTTTGTCGGCCAGCGCCTTGTGATCAGTACCGAGCACCAGTTCAGCCGTGTGCTTGATAAAAAGCTCAGGGCCGGCTTGGGCGATGTAGGACTTGGAATCTTCTGTCTTCCAGAGCGTATTTTCAGCTTTCTTGACCGCGGTCATCACCGGAGTGTTGCCAACTTCGTCCTTGTAAACGCCAACACCGAGGTCCACTTTTTTAGGGTTGGTGTCTTTTTTGTAAGCTGCGGACAGACCGAGAATAGGGTCCGGCGGGCGGCGCTCAATAGATTGGAACATTGCAGTATCCGTCAGTTGAAATTGGGGGCTTTTGTCCGTGCGGGACCGCGCACGAGTATAGCGGATCAAAGGGGTCAGAGTAACTTGATCCGAGACATTTCTTATGCTTTTACAACGGTTGATTAAGGATCAAGTTACTCTGACCCCTTTGATCCGAGCAAGCCTTTTGCGGCCTTGTAATCCAGTTCCCTGATGCCCGAAAGCTGCATTGAGGTCAGCAACGATTTACCGAGAATGAAGGCCATGAGCCGGCCGTAATAGCCCAACGAACCTTCGAAGGCGGGCAGAATGTCTTCCACTTTTTGCGCCTTCTCCAGCGTATTCAGCAGCTTCTCACGCTGGGTTTCAATGCGCTGCATGAACTCAGTATCAGTTGCCAGTTCCGCAGCGAGCACCAAGGTCCAGGTACGATCAATCTGCAGCGTACATTCGCCAACGCAGCGTCCCGGATACGGCGTGTGCCATTCGTGGGGAGCCACCAGCAGGAGCCGGTAACCGGCTGCAGTCTCGTACATCCAATAACTCTTGCCCGGCACCGGATTGAATTTTAATTCGCTCTGCAGCACAAACAGCGAGGTAAACAATTCCATCTCAATCTGGTCAATCTGCTTGGGCAACAGCACGTGCCGCAGCCAGTGTTGCTGCAGCCCTTGCAGTACCGGAACGAGGCCCTTGCCTTGGGGGTTGGGATGGCGCGGCATGACTGGCTCCTTGATTGTTAGCTCAATATTAATGCATGCGATGCGACTGCGCCCCGGTTGAATTGACACCTTTTCAATGGTGGCTTCTATTCCCTTGGCCCATCATGAATACTACAGGCGGCCTTATGCGTTCCTTCCTTTCACTTTGTCTTTTCCTCCTTTTCACCCTGCCTCTATACGCACAGTTTCCAGCAACAGAGCACATTATCTCGCCGGAAATCGGCTCTGACCGTACTGTTACCTTCCGCCTCTCCGCGCCTTAGCTGCCAAAGTAGAATTGGCCAGCACGTGCTGGATTCAGGCAGCACCATGTTCTACCTGCTACAAGGCGAAATGGACAGCGATGACTCGTGGAGTGCGGTGGGACGCGCCGGATTCATCCTCGACAACCTGATTGCCAGCGGTGCTGCCAAACTGATGATTGTCGTGATGCCGCGCGGCCATACAGGTCCATTCAGCATGGGGCAGGATGCTTTGCCGCGCGCGGATTTCGTTGCAGAGTTCCAGCAGGACATTGACCATGCAGGCTTCCACACGGTACCAATGACAATTTTCACCTGTATAGCTCCCCGGTACCGTGGCGTCCGGCAAGCCTCGCGCGAACCGAACGGATTGGCTCGGATATCGCGGTGACTTAAGGCAGGTTAGCGTTCATCTCCAGCACTTTCTTCTTCAGCTCAACCTTGTACTGATCAAGTTTCTTCGCGATTTTGGGATCCTTCGTGCCAAGGATAGCTGCGGCGAGAATGCCGGCGTTGCGCGCGCCATTCAGTGCGACAGTAGCCACCGGGATGCCCGCCGGCATTTGCAGAATGGAGAGAATCGAGTCCCAGCCGTCGATGGAGTTGGTGGATTTGATCGGCACACCAATAACCGGCAGCGTGGTTACAGAAGCAACCATGCCAGGCAGATGTGCGGCACCACCGGCGCCGGCGATGATGACAGAGAGGCCGCGTTCGCGCGCGGTGCCGGCATACTGCATCATCAGTTCAGGTGTGCGATGCGCAGAAACGACGGCCGTTTCAAACGGGATGCCGAATTCCGTCAGCATTTCACCAGCGGCTTGCATAACCGACAAGTCGGAACTGCTGCCCATGATGATGCCGACTTTGGCTTTGACGCCGCCGCTGGTTTTCACTTTGGTTTTACTCTTGATCATATGCGTATCCCGTTCAACACATGCGTTTTAAGCAACGATTTTCACTACTTTCTTGACTAGCGCCACTTTCTGCAACAGGCGCTGCATGTCCGAGTCGAGAATCGTGACATGGCCCATCTTGCGCTTGGCGCGCGTCAGTTTCTTGCCGTACAAAAACAGGTTCACGCCTTCAATGCGCAGCAGTTCGTCCAGACCTTCGTAACGCGCCGGGCCGCTGTAGCCTTCCGCACCCAGCAAGTTGACCATTGCGGAGGGTGACTTGATTACAGTTGAGCCCAGCGGCAAGCCCAGTATTGCGCGCAGATGCTGTTCGTATTGTGAGGTGTAGTTGGCGTTGATCGTTTGATGACCACTGTTGTGCGGACGCGGCGCTACTTCGTTGACCAGCACCTCGCCGCTTTTCGTAACGAACATTTCTACTGCAAGCAAACCGACAATTTCCAGCGCAGCAACAACTTGGCGTGCGATTGCTTCCGCCCTTGCCAGCACGGCTGCAGAAGCTGAACTGGGCGCCACCAGATAGTCCACAAGATTGTATTGCGGATCGAACACACATTCGACTGCCGGGAACACCGCGATCTCGCCTTGCGCATTGCGCGCAGCGATAACGGAGATCTCACGTTCAAAATCGATGAATTTTTCCAGCAGGCCCGGCGCATCGAAGGCGCGCTCAAGGTCAGCCACGGTATTGAGACGCTGCACCCCGCCACCGTCGTAGCCACCCTTGCCGATCTTGTTGAACACCGGCAGAAAGTCGAGATGCTGTTTGATATCAGCGCGCGAGTCGACCAGCAGGAAATCCGGTGTGGGTATGCTGTGGTCGGCGTAAAACTGTTTCTGGGTGCGCTTGTCCTGAATGATCTCGATGATGCGCGGCTGCGGGTACACCGTTAGCCCTTCGCGCTCGAGCTGATAGAGCGCCTGCACGTTGACGTTCTCGATCTCGATGGTCAGCAGGTCCACCTGTTTACCAAAACGGTAGACTGTATCGAAGTCGGTGATGTCGCCAAGATGGAATTCGGCGGCGAGCTCCTTGCAGGGGGCAAGATCGGAGGAGTCGAGTACGCACGTAAAAACGTCGAAGTTGGTGCAGGCCTGAATCAGCATGCGACCGAGCTGGCCGCCGCCGAGAATGCCAAGACGGAAAGCTTGATAGAAGGGTTTCATTCTAAAAGCACGCTTTCATGCCGCTGTGCCATGTTTGTTCCATGTCCAGAGCCGACTCAACAGGAAAGCGACCTATGATACCACCGTGCCCAAGGCATTGAAACTGCTGATTTTTTGGGGCCCTGGTGCTGGGCGCCCCGGTGCCCGAGCCCGGGGGAAGATCTTCAGCTCCGTCCCCTATCACTCCGTACTTAACTGCTGCAACAGCGCAGCCGCCTCTTTGTGATTCGGGTCAAGCTCCAGCGCCTTGGTGAGATCGCTCCGGGCGCTGTCCTTGCGTTCGATCTCGGTGAGAGTCTGCGCCCTGAGGAAGTACACCTCGGGCTGCTGTGGCGCGATTTCCAGTGACAAGGTGAAGCATTCCAGTGCGGGCTCCACATACCCCATGCGGCGCAATACCATCGCGCGGTAGTTAAGTGCCCTGTAGTTGTTCTTGTCGCACTGGAAACTGCGGTCGAAATCGCTGAGTGCGAGGGACTCCTGCTGCAACATGAAATACGCCATGCCGCGATGGTTGAACACGATGGAACGAATCGCGAGATCAGGATTGCTGTCGAGCATACTGGTGTAATACTGCACGGCAAGCCGGTGGTCTTTGTCGTTGTGGGCCTTGAGCCCCGCCATCAGGTTGCGCTCCATTTCGGCGCGCGTGCTCGCGTTTACACTTTCTATACCAGGCAGCGTGGCCTGCGGCATATCGGCAGGTGTCGCATCCAGCACAGGGCTAAGCAACTCGGTGGTAGCCTTGTCGAGCATAGTCTGGAAACGCTCCTGCCCCCAACGCGCCATTTCTTTCTGCGCGTCGCGAATTTCCTGAAAAATCATGTCCGCTAGACTGAGGCTCGCATTCACGGCGGCGAGCTTTTTACGAATCGAATCGTTGTTGGGAAAACGGAAGTGGTTCTTGTAGATCAACTCGTGCTCAACCTCGGCCCAGGCGTCCTGCAGAATCGTCCTCACTTGTACTTCGATTACCGGTTTGCATGCGGGCGGCAGTTCCAGGTTGCCGTCCAGCGGGATTTCCACGTGCACTGAGTCGTAGGCAAATTCACGGAACGTCAGCTTTTCTGACTTGCGCTCGATTTCCTTCGTCTTGAAATGCTCGCGCAGCAAGGCCACCGCCTGCTCCACTTCTTCCTGAAAGGGCACCACGATACGCACACCCAGCAGATCCTTGATGACAGGATTGGGATCGCCGGTAGAGCGCGTCAGGTAATTGCGCTTTTCGCTGAGGCTTTCCAGAGTTTTTACCCGCATTTTGACCGTGGCGTTCAGGTGCTGCTTTTCGAGCAGAGCTTCCACCTGCCCGGTCACGCCGAGAAGGTGCTGCTTCCACAACCCCATCGATTTGGCATATGCCAGTGATATGTCTCGTAAGATACTCACCTTCCTTTCCAACAGTTACTCAATGCCTTGTCCCTGGGCCTGCAAACCCGCAACCGGCACCCGGAAAATATCTCTCTGCTCATTGGTGATCAGCAGAGTATCAGCGTTTTCCCAAGTAATGGCTTCGGCCTGCCGGAAAACATCCCGATCCAACACGTAACGCCGCCCAGTCCCTGCCGTAAACCATTGGTCACCTGCTGGAGGGCGGGTAAAGAGCCAAAGTGCGTTATAGGAAATTACTGCCAGGGTCTGGCCGTCCGGCGCCAAGTCCGCGCCTGTGGCGGCAGTCAGTTCCGGACTGCTGTCGATTTTGGTCAATACGTTGTCACGGTCATCGAAATTCGTATCCAGCCGGTATAGGTTGGCGCCGGGCTCGAAATTTCCGACCAAGCCAGCGCTCGAGCGATGCTTCGTGATCAGGTAAAGAGTGCCATCATCAACAAAGAGGCTCTCACTGTCGAAATGGCGCAGGCCAGCCGGGTATTCAGTCTGTTCCGGATAGACCACCGGCAGCTTCTTGATAACGGCTGTGCGGGTAGAGGCGGTGGGATCAATCTCACTGAGCATGTAGATGACAAGATCGCGCCGGGCATTGCCGTTGTTGCCGACATCAGCGACATAGAGGTAATTCTCGTCAACCGCAATGTCTTCCCAGTCCACATTACTGGCGTAAAGCACCTCGAATCCCTGCCATTGCTCCTTGCCATCTTCCTCCACGTCGCCATAGAGGGTGAACTTGGAATACGTTGGCAGAATGCTCTTGCCCTCTGCCGTGATGGCGAAAATGCGTGCGCTGTCACCGCTGTCGTTGTGAACCCAATAGACATTCTCGCGGCGGCGGCTTTTGACCATGCCGCTCATTTCACCGATCGGCTCGGAGACCACCCGCGCAATCGGAGCCATGTCCAAGGGGGCAGGCCCCTGTGCAAGCAAAGGACTACTGGCGAAGAGGTATAACAGCGCGGGTATGCAGAGCAACTGCTTCATGTCTGACTCAGGTCAAAAGAACAGACCGGGAGCCTACTGGCCGCTTTGTCGGAGCGTCAAGTTGTTTCCGGGCACACCACGTTCTGCGGTGCTAGTAACCCACAGATTTCCGGTAGAGATAGACAGACAGCGCCTTGATCGTTACCAAATCCAGCGTACTCACCCATGGCGGACACGAACCCAGACGGCCCTTGGCCAGAGTTTCGCGAATCTCTTCACGCGTGCCGCCATACAACACTACAGAGTCGGTCAAATCGGGCCCGCCGTAGGGTTTGTAGCCATAGCCCTCCGGCCCATGGCATTCGGCACAGAGTTCGGACTGCGGTGCAGCCCGCGCCACGGCGTCCGCAGAATATTCTTGCCCGGACAGCATGAACACGTATTCAACCAGGTCATCAATCTCAGCGTCCGAGAGACCGACCTCCTGATACGCCGGCATCTCCGAATAACGCGTATCCGGACAGGCGCCATAACGTTTGATCTCATCCGCACAATTGCGGTCACGAATGCCGTAGAGAATGGTCTGCATGATTTCAAACATCGGTTCGATGGTAGTCGATTCACTACCGGTAACGCCCCAGAGCCAGTCGAAATCGCTCAGATCGGGGATGCCGTTGCCGCCGGTGAAGTCGGCACCATGACAACCAGCACAGTGTGCGCCGTACGCCCCTTCCGCAAGCGTTGTCATGTGCTCCAGCAATGCCGGATCGGTCTCAATGGTGTTCGGAGATGCGAGCAGAAAGCGCTGATCAAGTTCAGCTTGGGCAAAAGCCATTCCGGGAATCAGCAGCACGGTGAGCACAACAACAGAAACTGAAAACCGGTTCATACAACCTCCACATTACAGGGCACGATGGAGGCGATGCTGAACCTGAAATGAAGTGCCGACCTTGACCAGCATCAAGCTTTCAGTGCCCGCAGGATGAAATCAATATGTTTTTCAGAATAGTCGGCCATGTCGATCGGCGCAATCGCATTGAACTGCAGCTTCCATAGTGCGCCAATCAGAACCGGCGCAATCAGGAACTGCGAATAGACCTCGCTGGCTTCCTTGCGGAATTCACCACAGTCCACACCCCGCTGGATGATGCGATGCATCACATCCTGCGACTGCTTGATCACTTCGTCGTGAAAGAAACGCGACAGTGACGGGAAGCGCACCGCTTCGCCCAGGACCATGGCAACGAGAGGAGGGATTTTCTCGTTCTTCATGAAGTTGTACATGCCGCGGAAGTGCGCGGCCAGCAGGTCAGATGTCGAACCATCAAACGCCGTGATGAAGTTTTCGATCATCTCTTCTCCACCCAGCAGATTGCGGCGCACCACTTCCTCGAACAGGCTCTCCTTGCTGTCGAAATACAGATAGATGGTGCCCTTGCCGATACCGGCGCGCTCGGCAACGTCATCGAGTTTCGTCGCGGTGAAACCCTGTGCGGTGAACTCTTCCAAAGCAGCATCGATAATCGCAATGCGGCGCGCTTCTTTTTGGAGTTCGCGCTTGCCTGGGCTGGGCAGCGGGGTCACGGCTTTGGTCATGGTGGCATTCATATTATGGCTTTAGGGCTGGCTCATACGTGGAAATAGGCATGGCCGGGATGATAGGTGTTAACTGACTGGCTGGTCAATGTTGCGAGCCGCACGCTCTTGAGCGACTTAACCCGTCAAATCGCGTTGGTCTTGAGCTGTTTAGAGAGGAATTCCAGCACTTTCAGCCAGGCATCATCGCTCGCCATCTGGTGGTACCGCTCCGGCATGGGAAAGTTCTGGAAAGCATGCCCTGCCCCCTCGTACTGATGGAAGGTGTGCGGAACGCCGACGGCCGTGAGTGCCGCACTGTAGTCGGCCACATCCTGCGGTGAAGGGTTGGTGTCGTTATTGCCGTAGAAACCGATTACCGGGCAGGAGATGTGGTTTGCCAGCGCCAATGGGGGCACATTGCCGGCGCCAAGCGCTTTCTTGATGTTGCCGCCATAAAAGGTGGCCATTGCGGCGAACGGTATGTGACATGCTGCCAACCAGGACACACGCCCGCCCCAGCAGTGCCCTACCATACCGATGCGTTTGGGATCGATACCGGGCTGTGCTTTCAGTACCGCATGCCCCGCTTTCATGTCAGCAACGATCCAGTCATCGCGACTCTCTTCGCGTTTCTTGTCCATCGGATCACTCTTCGGCCACCAGTGAAAAATGAACGGCACGGCAACGAGGTAACCGTTGTCGGCAAAACGCTGCGCAGTGGTCAATGTGAAGGGATCGTTCTCGAGGCCGGTGTGGCCCATCGGAATATGCTGGGCCAGCAAAATGCCGGGATGCGGTCCGGGTCCTTTGGGGCGGAAGACAAATACGTCCATCGGCGAATCGAGAACGGTGGTGGTGATGACTTCGACCATCAGACAATATCGCTGCGGCTGACGGTGTTGAGCAGTGGCTGGCCTTTGACGATGCGCTCCAGATTGTCCAGGAAATTACGCTCGCTGCGGCCGCGCATACCCGTGCCACCGTTTGATGTATGCGGTGTCAGGGTAACGTGCGGATGAGTCCATACCCAGCTGTCAGCTGCAGGAGGTTCTACATTGAACACATCCAGAATGGCATGCGCAGGTCTGCCCGTATCAAGGGCAACCTTTAATGCGCTTTCGACAACGAGATCGCCGCGCGCGATGTTGATAAGTACAGATCCTTCTTTCATCGCACCCAGAAAACGCGCATCCACCATGTCACGCGTGGCCTGGTTCGAACTGCAAGCCAGCACCACAACATCAGCAGTGGGCAACACGTGCGGCAGTTCTGCCTGCGTGACCACGGCATCGGCGATGCCTTCGTTGTTGGTACCACGGCGCACTGCGGTGATGTGCGCGCCAAAAGCCTTAGCGCGTCTGGCCGTATGCTGGCCAATGTGGCCGAAGCCGATGAAAACCCAGCGCGAATCCTGGATTTCACGAAAACCCCGGTGTTTCCATGTTTTTTCTTGCTGTGCCGCATGATTGGCGACCACATGCTGGTAGTGCGCCAGCACCTGCCCCAGCACAAACTCCGCAATCGCAATCGCCTGCGCATGGTTATTGGTGACAACGACACCACGCTCGACAATGTCGAGATACGGCAGCTTGTCGAGACCAGTATTGACCGTGTGCAACCACGTGATGGATGGTGACTGCAACATCAGTTTGAAGTAGTCACGCAGCCGCGGTGAAAAGAACAGCTCACTGTGGATCCAAAAATACTCAGGAGAAATTTCGCCGAACGCGACTTCCCTGCCCTGGTGGAAGATGCGACCCTCTTCATCGTAAACAGCCACGTCCAACGCCGGCGCGAGCGCGTGAATGCGTTCGCGCAGCCGTTCGTAGCTGGATTTGTAGAAGAGGGCTTGGGTCACGGAGCTGTTTATGGAGCTATTTATGGAATAATGAAGGTATTGTCCAGAGTATAGAAGGGCTTGTTCAGGCCCTTCGCTTTGATCTCGGTCGCATCGGTATGCTTGACGATATCAACACGGAATTCTTTCACCGAGAAGATCGTGTCAGAGTTCACGTAGGGCGAATGATTGAAGTACATCATCGTCGTGAAATCCTCATGGCCTTCGGCGCGCACTATGTAATGGATGTGCGCAGCGCGGTACCCGTGGCGGCCGAGCTGTTGCAGCATCGAGCCGGTAGGGCCTGAGGTTGGCACCGGGTAATCGCCGGGCACAACGGTTTTGAATTCCAGCTTGCCGTTGGCATCGGTGTGGAAGCGCGCATAGAAATTCCACTTGGGCAGGTTGTCACGCTGCACGAAATAGTTGCCTTCGCCATTCGGCTGCCAGACATCGACGATGGCATTGGCCAGCGGCTTGCCGGCCTTGTCCTTGAACACATGACTGACGAACAGCGGGTCATCCTTCGGACCCACTTCGCCGATCAGCGCACCGCTGGCACGCTCGGGCAGCCCTTCGATGAACAGCGGACCTTCGACATTCATTTCGGTAGTGCCGTGGTTCTTCTTGTCTTCCAGCAGAATGGATACTTCGGAGATGCCGAGACAGTCGGTCATCAAATGGATTTCACCCATCGGAAAGTCCTTGTTGGGTATCCCCAGTTTGAACATGAACTGGCGACCGATATCCAGCTCCTCGGTAGTGAGGTTCACTTCGCGCTGGAAGGCATGCAGATGTTTGATCAGGCTCACATAGATCTCGTGCAGGCGCGGATTGGTCTTGCCCTTGTCGCCGTGGTTGATTACGGCATCAGTGATGTTGTCAAGTGTTATAGCGGCCATGCAGAGTCCCCTCTAGGTGTTTTATGTTGGGCGGATGATACTCAGCCTTCGCCCTTTGGGCTACGGCGTAGCTAGCCCAGCATGCATTTTGCGGGCTCCGGTGAGGCAAGCACAGCATTCGTTTGAATGCCAAATTCCAGCATCGCCGGTCTGTTGGTACACTGCCCACCAGCATCCTGCAGTAAAAAACCCAAATAACCCAACGGAGCAACCCCATGAAGACCCGTCTTACCCTCACTCTGGTCACACTGCTGGCCAGCATGAATGCCGCCGCTCAGGCCCCTGCCCCTGCCCCTGCTGCCGCCGAACCGCAGCCCTTCCGTACCGGCACTCCCTTGAGCGCCACCAATGAAGCCGGCGTTGCCACCCCCATGTCGGCCAACGTCAAGGTTTATGGCAGTTTCCGCTTTGCCGAAAGTTGCACCTTTGACCCCGCACGCAACCTGATACTCGCGATGAACGCGGGCATTGCGAACACCCTGCAGGAAAACGACGGCTACGTATCGTTGATCAACCCCGACGGCAGTGTGCACACCTCCAAGTGGATCGGCGTCACCCGTGATGGCCTCACCTTGCACCATCCGCTCGGCAGCGCGATCAGCAACGGGATACTGTACACAGTCGATGGCATCATCTTGCGCTCCTTTGATCTGGCTACCGGCAATCCGCTAAATGCGTTCGAAGTTACCGGCGCTACCTTCCTGAACGGCATTGGTGTTGCCGCCGATGGCACCGCTTACATCTCCAATACCCAGCCGCCGCAGCGCATCTACAAAGTGACCGCCGCCGGTGAAGTCTCCGTGTTCGTTGACGGCGAGCCGCTGGCCACTCCAAACGGTGTTGCGATTGATCTCGATGGCAACATTGTCGTCGTCAACATCGCGAGCAGCGCGGTGCAGACTTTTAATCCGGCCGGAGAACTGATCCTGACTGAAAACTCGGCCGAAGCCGGCAATGACGGGGTGGTCGTAACAGAAGACGGCACCAAGTACACCAGTAGTGTGCGCTTCGGCAGCGTGTCGCGGATCCGTCCCGGGCAAGCGGCAGAAGTCATCGCTTCAGGCATCCCGAGCGCGGCGTCGATGTGCTACGACTCGGTGCAGAAACAACTGGTTATCCCGATGAATCCGAACGACGCGCTGGCGTTCATTCCACTGGAATAACAGAAAATGGCTGTCGCTGTCATCGCCCGCTTGCAGGTCAAACCCGAACACGTTGCGGCATTTGAGCGTGCCTTCTGCGAGTACCAGAACACGGTGCGCGCGCTAGAACCTGGCAACCTGTTCTTTCACTTGCAGCGCTCACGCGCAGCTGCGGGCACTTATACGGTCATGGAGCAGTACCGCGACGAGGCCGCACTGGCGACGCATCGCAACACCGAACACTACAAAGCCATTCCATCCGTGTTCGGCGCCTTCATGGCAGGTCCGCCTGACATTCAGGTGCTGGACAGTGTGGGCACATAAGCTGGGGACCATGCTATAGTCTCCACCGCAACTGAAACCCATTAACCTGTCACCAACCTGTGACCAACCCAAGAGAGGAATACGTTATGGCCAAGGGCATGGAAAAGAACAAAGAAACCAAGAAAAAAGCGCAAAAAACCCAGAAGGAAAAGCGGGCCGATAAAAAAGCCAAGAAAGGTTAAGTGAACTCAGGCAGGCAGGGTCAATTCTGATCTGACCCTGCCGCTCCCCTTTTAGTAATTGCTGGTTGGGAAGTTATTGCTGAAGGATGTTTTCCGGCAGACGATATGAGTACAATCGCCGCCCTGCTTGCGCACACAGTTTTCTGGAGAGGTGCCGGAGCGGCCGAACGGACCTGATTCGAAATCAGACAGACCTTCACGGGTCTCTAGGGTTCAAATCCCTACCTCTCCGCCAATTGTCAAGTGTTTGCACGGGTTACAAGGCGGTAGACGACGCTGTTCCCTCTTCTGTTCCCTCATTACTCTTGGGTAGACAGGTAAGGATTGCGGTGGCACCACCCCATGACCCGGCAACACAAGGCCACAACCAGTGGCCCCACTCTTTCCAAAATCACCAAACTCAGACCCCACCCACCCGGGTACCCCCACTTTGTCAAAAAGGAGTCCCATCTCCCTACTACATACTATTCCACTCGAACGATGTGCAATTTTGCACTTTCTGGTTTCAGCTTCGTTTGTGGGATACCCCACGTCACTGTCGGAATTAAAACAGGGGGGAGTATTTTTATTTTGTGGGGATAGGAGGTATGTGTAGAAAGTCGTGTGATAGTTGTTAGGGGGGGCGGCTTGCCACTCGCTAAATCACTGTCCGGAATTAGTTGACCACTACAATTTCCACCGAGTCAGTTTAGAAACTTCAGCTTCAATTTTTAATGTAAATTCTAATTTAGTTTTCAGTTGATCCAAATCACCTTCAAAATCACACACTGCACGATTATGCTCTGTTAAAAAATATGTGCGCTTTAAGTCATTAGCAACTGCGCGTATCATCGCTCCCATCCACGCAATTGCTATAGAAATTACTGCATTTTCGCTGCCCCAATAAATAAGTCCACCAACTATAAAAAAGGTAAGAAAGGGTTCGCGCTGATTTGACTTCAATACCTTTAGCTGTTTAACAAGGTAGTAAATATGATCATATTGTGCTTGTTCGCGATTATTAAACATTGTCACCCTCACAATAACTTCTTGTAAAATCTCATCT
>CAMDML010000015.1 GCA_945902215.1 Klebsiella pneumoniae
CCCAGTTCACGCCTGGTGCGTTGGCAGCGGCAACTTCAATAAACACATGCACGTGCGGATTGGCCCAGTCGATGGCGGTGACGCGGCCGTTGAGTGTCAGCGTTTGCGCTTCATCGAATTTCGCGGCAACAGGATGATGTGCAAGCGCCGTGGTGGCGACCAGCGCCAGCAGGGTGGCGACCGTTCCAATGGCGCGGAACAACGCGACGCGATTCTTCATGACTAACTTCCCGCTCCGAACAATGGTGAGTGCTGCGCCGTGGCTTGATTAGAAATCCGCTTGCGTCTGGCCTTCTTCATCGAGCGGATGACGATCGTTCTCCGCGCAGACGTATTCGAGAATGTCCCAGGTGCGATCCCTGCGGAAGGTGTGCGTGCGGTGCCAAGGTTGTTCCAGCACGTTGGAGTCTTCGAAGGTGAAGTCGAGATGCAGCAGATCCTTGTTCTCGGCATCGAGGTAGATGTGTTCGGTGATTTTCAGATTCTCGCTGTTGGTGATGCCGGCTTCGCCCAGACGTTGACCCGCGCGGGTGCCGATGGTTTCCACCACCAGAGTGTCACCTTCCCAGTGACCCACTGAATAGCCGTAGAAGTTGGGATCGATTTCATCTGCCGCTGGCAGCGAACGGCCGTCGGTGTAGATACGGCGCACCATCATCAGCGCTTCCTGGTTGATGACAATCTTGCCAGGGGTGATCAGGAATTCGAGACTGTAGGGCATCGTCATCATGGTGGGCATGCCGTCGGGTTCGCAGTTCGACAAGCCTTCGGGAATTTCGTAGTTCGGATTCGCGGCCACTTTCGCGCGCTCTTCCTCGTAAGTTTCCTTGTAGCCGCCGATCAGCACCGGCGCATCACCGCCAACGCGGCCGATGTTGGGTTGCCAGATGCCGCGCCAGTCGGGCAGTTGATCGAGCTCCGCGTAGCTGACAGTGTCGGAACTGGCGGGATAGATCGGGCGCTCATCCTGCGCCAGCGTAATACCTGCCAGTGAAAGCGCCAGTAGGGAAGCAGGAAGTGTTATTCCTTTGATGAGAGTTTGCATGGGAGCCCCTGATTCTTTGGTTTTTTATTGGAGGGTTTGGTTATTGAGCAGGATTGTTGTCCGTGCACACTTGCTGGGCAGCGCCCACGTCGCAGTAATACAGGCCATTGGCCATTTTGATGGTGTAGAAGCGGCCACCCGGTTTGCCGTTGGCATAAGGGCTGACGGTGAACTCGACCTGATCGCCCACTTTCACCATGTCGCTGCGGAAATTGCGCCGGGCGAGATGCACCTTGCTGGTCAACTCCATGCCCCAACGTTCCAGAGTGCCGTCGTCTTTCGGTACATCGACGAAGATCCACACATGCGGGTTGGTCCACTGCACCTCGCCGATGGTGCCTGTGTGCGTGACCTTTTGGGACTGGTCGAACATGGCAAACGAGTGATGCGCGAGCGCGAGGGTCGGCAGCAAGCCGAGTAACAGTACGGGGAGTATGCGTGGCAAATTTTTCATTGTTATGGCCTCAATTGAGGAATTCCCGGAAGGTGCGAGCGAGAATAGCAGCAAGCAGCGGCAGGGGGCAATTGGGTTAGCGCTTGGCGTCGTGGGACATGGTGCGGCGTTTGTCGAGGTTCCATTCACGGTCCTTTTCCGTCTGGCGCTTGTCATACTCGTGCTTGCCCTTGGCGAGCGCGATCTGGCATTTCACAAGATGGCCCTTCCAGTACAGCTTCGTGCAAACACAGGTGTATCCCTTCACCTGAACGCCGGCGAAGACGCGTGACAACTCCCGCTGGTTCAAGAGCAGCTTGCGGGAGCGCGTGGGTTCGGCAACGTGATGGGTGTTGACCGTGGGCAGCGGTACAAACTGCGCCCCGAGCAGCCAGGCTTCGCCGTTCTTGACTTGGATGTGGCTGTCGATGAGCTGTACTTTCTTTGCGCGCAGGCTTTTCACTTCCCAGCCGAGCAGCGCGATGCCGGCCTCGAATTTGTCTTCAAGGAAATAATCGTGGGTAGCTTTCTTGTTGCTGACGATTGTGGAATCGTCTTGCTTGGATGACTTCGACATACGGCCACATTATAGGTGCGTAACAAGGCCCTGCCTATAAATTCTGCTACACTTCATGCACATCCAGCGGGTTCCCGCAGGTGCTTTGTGAGTTCCGATGGTCACCATTTCCCAATCAGCACTGCTGCCGTATTCCGCGGAACAAATGTTTGCGCTGGTCAACGACATTGCTGCGTATCCGCAATTTATGCAGGGATGTCTGAACGCAGAGGTGTTGTCAGTAGTAAGGGCTGGTAAGGCTGAAGAAGTTACAGCTCGCTTGGATCTGGGCAAAGCCGGACTGCGTTATTCATTGACTACGCGCAACCGTTTGCAAGCGCCGGAGCAGATGACAATGACGCTGGTCGATGGTCCCTTTGCGGCGTTCACCGCCGAGTGGCGCTTTGTTCCCCTTGCCGCAGAGGCGTGCAAAACCTGTCTGGATATGTCGTTTGAATTCCGCGCCGGCCTGATTGACGCCGCACTCAGCGCGCTGTTCGAAGCCACCAGCCGCGATCTCGTTAATGCCATCTGCAAGCGCGCGGAGCACTTGTATGGAAAAAAATGACCAGCGTATAAAAGTGGAAGTGGCCTGCGCGCTACCGCAGCACCAGCGCATCATCGAAGTAAAGGTGGAACCCGGCACAACGGCGCTGGCTGCAGTAAAGCAGTCAGGCATCGCGCTGGAATTTCCTGAAATTGATGTGGGCGCGGCCAGTATGGGTATTTTTTCAAAAGCGCTCGATGGCAAAACGCTGCCCTTGCCGCAGGACTATTTACTGCAAGCGCGTGATCGCGTCGAGATTTACCGGCCTTTGCTGATTGATCCGAAAGACGGACGCCTGGCGCGCGCGGCGCAAGCAAAAAAGCGCAGGCAGGAAAGTTAATACGGTGAGGGAGCCTTCAGCCCCTGAGTGCACTGCACTCAGGTCTAAAGAGCTCAGGGAGCAGGCGCAGAGGTTTGGGTTTGCGCTTGTTGCGGAAATTGGACGTTTTCCGGGGTTTGCACGAAATCCCCTTCGAAGTGGGTGAGCTCGCCATTGTCATCAAAAAACACGGCGAGGCGTTCCTGCGCGCGTTCGCCACCACCGGGCTGGTAGCTGTACACATAATCCCAGCGGTCCTGATCAAATGTGTCGCGGATCAGCGGGGTGCCAAGGATGAAGGTGACCTGGCGTTTGGTCAGGCCGGGCCGCAGCTGATCGACAGCCTCTTGGGAAATGATATTGCCCTGCGGAATGTCGATGCGGTAAACGCCGGGAAAGCTGAATGAACTCACCGGGTTGCAGCCTGCCAGCAGGATCACGGCACACAATAGGGCAGTGAGAGCGGTGCCGGTAGGGAGTCTGTTGCGGGAGAGCTTCAAGGGGTCGTGCCTTTGCTTTTACTTGCCGGAGTCGGGTGGGCATAATACCTGAACCTCTCGCGGCCTGTCAGCCGCGGCCAGGACGGACAGAGACTTTAAGAGACATTAAGCGCCATTCAAGCGCCATCAAGAGAGATTAGAGGTACACAATGAGCGGTGAAAATCAGGAACTGCGCAAGGCCGGGCTGAAAGTTACGCTGCCCCGCGTAAAAATCATGCAGATCCTCGAGAGCGCCAAGGATCGTCATCTGAGTGCGGAAGATGTCTACAAAGCACTGCGCGACGCCGATGAAGATGTGGGTCTCGCCACGGTTTACCGTGTTCTGACCCAGTTTGAAGCCGCCGGCCTTGTGATGCGCCACCATTTTGAGGGCGGGCATTCAGTATTTGAAATGATGTCCGATGAGCACCACGACCACATCGTTTGCACCAAGTGCGGCAAGGTCGAGGAGTTCATCGACGAGGTGATTGAACAGCGCCAGCTGCTCGCCGCCAAAAGCCACGGCTTCACTGTGAGCGATCACTCGCTCTACATCTACGGCCTGTGCCAGAACTGCCAAAGCTGAACACTGCCTTGGCGGGGTAGCCACGGACTCAGCCTAAAAGTTCCCGCGCGTGTGCCAGGGATTTGTCGGTCAACGCATCGCCGCCCAGCATCCGGGCGATTTCGGTAATCCGTTGTTTCTTGTCCAGCACCGCGAGGCTGGTAACAGTGGCGTCTTTGCTGGAAATCTTGCTGACCAATAAATGCTGATGCGCCTGCGAAGCTACTTGTGGTTGGTGCGTCACGCAGAGGATCTGCCCGCGTTGACCGAGCTCGTGTAACAACTCACCTACGGCGCGCGCGGTGCCGCCGCCAATGCCGACATCCACTTCATCGAATACCAGAGTCGGAATCGACGAGGTCTGTGCGGTCACGACCTGAATGGCGAGACTGATGCGCGAGAGTTCGCCGCCTGACGCGATTTTTCCCAGTGGGCGCGGCGGCTGGCCCGGGTTGGTGCTGACGAGGAACTCGGCGGCATCGTAACCATGCAAGGCAGGCTCGGCGTTCTTGTCCGTGTTTAGCGCCAGACTGAAACTGGCCGTAGCCATGCCAAGGCGTGCGAGCTGGGTATTTACGGCTTTTTCCAGCTGTTTTGCGGCTTTTGCGCGTTTCTGGCTGAGCCCCCCAGCCTCCGCGCGGTAGTCCTTGAGCAGAATTTCCAGCGCTTTCTCCAGCGCTTCGGCATGGCCTTCGGCGCCACTCAGTTTCTGTAGTTGGCTGGCAAGTGCTTGTGCGTGCTGATACAGCTCGGCTGGTGTCACTTTGTGTTTGCGCGCCAGCCGGTGGATCAACCCGAGACGCTGGTCAACTTCTTCCAGCCGCGCCGGATTTTGTTCAATGCGTTCGGACGCGCGTAATAAAGAAGAACCTGCCTCTTCGACTTGAATCAGTGCGGTGCTCAGCATCGTGGCGGCTTCGTCCAGCAGCGGATTGCGGAAGGGCAGGTCTTCAAGCAACACGGCGGCGCGGCGCAGCCCTTGTTCCAGATTGAATTCGTCGTGCGTATTGCACAGGCCGAGCACTTCTTGCAGTGCGGCCAGCGCTTCGTCGGCGTGGCTCAGCTGTTTGTGTTCGGCTTCGAGCGCGGGCAGTTCGCCAGCCTGCAAGCGCAGTTCATCCAGCTCTTTGACCTGAAAACTCAGCAGCTCGATCTGCGCGGCCTGCGTGGCAGATGCGTTCTTCAGCGCGGCAATTTCCTGCTGCAGTTTGCGCGCCCGGCCCGCCAGTTCTTTTACCTTGAAGGCGCCGTCCTGCAGGCTGCCGAAAGCATCGAGCAGACGCTGGTGAGTGGCGGTTTTGAGGAGTGACTGGTGTTCGTGCTGGCTGTGGATGTCGATCAGCATTTCACCGAGGGTTTTCAGCTCGGCGAGGGTGGTGCTCTGGCCATTGATATAAGCGCGGGACCGGCCGTCCCGGGTCACCACCCGGCGCAAAATGCAGAGGTCGTCCTGCTCGGGAAAGTCGTGGTCGCGCAGCCAGTGCAGGGCGTCACCGTTGTCGCCAAGGGTGAAGGTGGCGCTGATATCGGCGCGTTCGACCCCATTCCGAATCGCTTCCGGGTCGGCACGGTCACCCAGGGTCAGGCCCAGAGCATCCAGCATGATGGACTTGCCCGCGCCTGTCTCCCCGGTGATCGCCGTCATCCCCTCCAAGAGGTCGATGTCGAGCTGTTCTACCAAGGCGAAATTCTGGATGGTGAGTTGAATTAGCATGCCTCGAATTGTAGTACAGAACCTTGAATCTCCCCACCCAAGTCCCCATATCGCGAGCAACCTGTAATTCCCACGCTTTTTTACCCTTCCGGAGGTCAGATATGGCGGGCGACCAGCACGAACAACAACAAGAAAAACCGGCAGAAGCTGGCACTGCCGCTGTAGAGCCGACAGCGGAGGTTGCCGATCTCGCTGAACGCATCCAAGAGGCGGTTTCCGCCGCCCTGGCCGAACAGCGCGACATGGTGCTGCGGGCCCAAGCCGAGGTGCAGAACATGCGCCGGCGCTGTGAAGCTGACATTGAAAAGGCCCACAAATTTGCACTGGAGAAGTTCAGCGCCGAGTTGCTGATCGTGGTGGACAACCTGGATCGCGCCTTGAACGCGGTGCCCGATTCCGGCTCCGAACAGGTCAAGGCGCTCTTTGAAGGGGTCGAGTTGACCCTCAAAGGATTTCTGGAAATCCTCAGTAAATTCAACATCCAGCAGCTCAACCCGGCAGGCCAGCCCTTCGACCCCCAAGTGCATCAGGCAATCACGATGGTCGCCAACCCGAAGGTGGAACCCAACACCGTGTTGGAGGTGATGCAGAAGGGCTACACCCTCTATGGCCGGGTCCTTCGGCCGGCAATGGTGGTGGTGTCCAAAGTGGGCTGAAGCCCTTGAATTCCGGATGACCGGAACAATATAGGGGAAATAACGGACTGCCGCGCCTTTCCCGCTGCCAAGGTCCAACCCCCAATTTCAACTTAAGCACAGCATTACCGGAGACAAGACATGGGCAAAATCATTGGGATTGACTTGGGTACAACCAACTCCTGCGTCGCCATTATGGAGGGCGGCAAAGCCAAAGTTATCGAGAATTCCGAAGGCGACCGCACTACGCCGTCGATCATTGCCTATACCGAGGAAGGTGAAATCCTGGTTGGCATGGCGGCCAAACGCCAGGCAGTAACCAACCCGAAGAACACCTTGTTTGCGGTGAAACGCCTGATCGGCCGCCAGTTCAAGGACGATGTCGTCCAGAAAGACATCAGTATGGTTCCCTACAAGATCGCCAAGGCTGACAACGGCGATGCCTGGGTAGAAGTGCGTGGCGAAAAAATGGCGCCGCCGCAGATCTCTGCACAAGTCCTGAAAAAGATGAAGAAGACCGCCGAGGATTACCTGGGCGAACCCGTTACGGCGGCGGTTGTTACCGTGCCCGCGTATTTCAACGACGCCCAGCGTCAGGCGACCAAGGACGCCGGCAAGATCGCTGGTCTCGACGTTAAACGCATCATCAACGAACCTACCGCTGCCGCGCTCGCCTTCGGTATGGACAAGAAAGAAGGGGACATGACCATTGCCGTGTATGACCTCGGCGGCGGCACCTTCGACATTTCCATCATCGAAATTGCCGTGACCGACGGTGAGCACTCCTTTGAAGTGCTTTCCACCAACGGCGACACTTTCCTCGGCGGCGAAGACTTTGACCTGCGCCTGATCGACTTTTTGTCGGAAGACTTCAAAAAAGCCACCGGCATCGACCTGCACAATGATCCGCTCGCACTGCAGCGCCTGAAAGAGGCCGCGGAAAAAGCCAAGATCGAACTCTCGTCCGCGCAGCAGACGGAAGTGAACCTGCCGTACATCACGGCCGATGCCAGTGGTCCGAAGCACTTGGTCGTCAAACTGACCCGCTCAAAACTGGAATCGTTGGTTGAAGATCTCGTCAACCGCACCATCGAGCCGCTGAAAGTGGCGCTGAAAGACGCCAAAATTGGCATCGACAAAATCGACGACGTGATTCTGGTTGGCGGCCAGACCCGCATGCCGCTGGTGCAGAAGAAAGTGGCTGAATTTTTCGGCAAGGAAGCGCGTCGTGACGTGAACCCTGACGAAGCTGTGGCGCTCGGCGCTGCCATTCAGGCTGCAGTATTGGCCGGCGAAGTTACTGACGTCCTCTTGCTCGACGTGACTCCGCTGTCGCTTGGCATCGAAACGCTCGGCGGCGTTGCGACAGCGCTTATAGAGAAGAACACCACGATCCCCTGCAACAAGAAGCAGACCTTCTCCACCGCTGAAGACAACCAGGGCGCCGTAACGATTCACGTTGTACAAGGCGAACGCAAACAGGCTTCGCAGAACAAATCGCTGGGCCGCTTCGACCTCTCCGATATTCCGCCGTCACCGCGCGGCATGCCGCAGATCGAAGTCAGCTTCGACCTGAATGCTGACGGCATCCTGAATGTGTCCGCCAAAGATCTGGCGACGAGCAAACAGCAGTCAATCGTCATCAAGGCCTCCAGTGGCCTGACCGAAGAAGAGATCAAGAAAATGGTGCGCGATGCAGAATCGCATGCGGCCGATGACAAGAAATTCGAAGAACTGGTCACCGTGCGCAACCAGGCAGACGGTTTGATCCATGCCACGAAGAAAACGCTGATGGAAGCGAAGGACAAGTTGCAAAGCGGCGAGAAAGAGAAGATCGAAGCGGCAATTGCCGCGCTCGAGCCTGCGCTCAAAGGCGACGATCTGGACCAGATCAAGGCGCTGACCAAGGATCTGACTGATGTCTCCACCCCGCTTGCGCAGCGCATGTACGAAGAAGCGCAGGCCAAGCAGGGTGCACAGGGTGCAGGTTCTGCTCCCGGCGGCGATGCCAGCGGCAAGAACAGCGACGATGCGGTTGACGCTGAGTTCGAAGAAGTCAAAGAAGACAAATAAGTAATGAGCAAGCGGGATTACTACGAAGTACTCGGCGTCGAGCGCGGTGCGGCCGAGCCTGATCTGAAAAAGGCCTATCGCAAGCTTGCGATGAAGCATCATCCCGACCGTAATCCCGGCGATGCCAAATCCGAGGCCATGTTCAAAGAGGCCAACGAGGCTTACGAAATTTTGTCCGACAAGGATAAGCGCGCTGCTTATGATCAGTACGGCCATGCCGGTGTTGCCGGCCAGGCTGGAGCCGCCGGGGCTGCAGGTTTCAGCGACATCTTCGGCGATATTTTCGGTGACATCTTCGGCGGTGCCCGTGGTGGTCGTAGCCATGTGCAGCGCGGCGCTGATCTCAGCTATACCCTCGAACTCTCCCTCGAAGACGCAGTGCGCGGCGCCAACGTCAAAATTCGCATTCCAACCCGCATTTCATGCACAACTTGCGGCGGCGTCGGTGCCAAAAAAGGCACTACTCCTGAAAACTGCGTGACGTGTAATGGCGTCGGCCAGGTGCGTATGCGCCAGGGGCCGTTCTCCGTGCAGCAAACCTGTCCGCGTTGCCAGGGTGCCGGCAAGACCATCAAGGATCCCTGCCACATCTGCCATGGCCGTGGCGCAGTGCAAGACAACAAAACACTGTCAGTCAAGGTCCCTGCAGGTGTGGATACCGGCGACCGTATCCGCCTGACCGGCGAAGGCGAAGCCGGCATGCACGGCGGGCCTGCCGGCGATCTGTACGTGCAGGTGGCCGTCAAGGAACACAAGATCTTCGAACGCGATGGCAGCGATTTGCTCTGCGAAATGCCAATCAGCTTTATCGACGCGGCGCTCGGCGGCGAATTGGAAGTTCCAACTCTTGACGGTCGCGTGAAGCTGAAAATCCCCGCCGAAACCCAAACCGGTAAATTGTTCAGGCTGCGCGACAAGGGTGTCACTCCGGTCCGCGGCGGTCCGCCCGGCGATTTGTTATGCCGCGTCGTCGTCGAAACCCCGGTACAACTGACCAAGCGTCAGCGCGAGCTGCTCGAAGAGTTCCGCAACATCGAAGGCACTCAGGGCAGCAAACAAAACCCCCGCAAAACCTCCTGGTTTGACGGTGTCAAAAACTTCGTTGATACGCTGAAGTCCTGACGCCGCACACAAGGCTGGACACCAGCCCTGGGCTTTAGCGCATGGTCCGAGACAGGGTAGTGCATTGCCGGGACCGTAGACGCACATCCGTGTGCACTTCGACTCGGGCCATCCTTGGCCCTCACACGTCCCCACAACGCACTACCCTGTCCCGGACCTACCAGGCATTTGCTTAGGCGGGTGTCAGTTGCATTGGTAATTGAAGTCCAGCTGCACTGACATCCACGGGAACTGCAGAAATTCCTTAGAGGGAGGGCCGGGGATGATTTTTTTGCGCAGCCCGTCCGCGAGCGGCGCGCTTTGCCGGGTTGCGTCCCGGCAAGGGTTAGACTGAGCGCTGAAGCCGACCGCCAGGAGGGCGGAGCAAAAAAATCATCCCCGGCCAAGCCCTCCCAGCTAAAGTCAGGTAACACGTTCAACCCGAGTGGGTGTCCAGATGGTAGCCAATGCGTGACACGCCAAGCCCCTCCCTATATAAAGGCGCAAATTCTGACTGGAACCCGCAAATGTTGCGTATCGCTGTCGCCGGAGCCTCCGGCCGCATGGGCAAGACCCTTGTTGAAGCCATTGTTGCCAATCCTGCTGTGCGCTTGGGTGCTGCCTCCGTGTTGCCTGAAAGTCCTGCGCTCGGCAAGGATGTCGGCCTGCTGTGCGGACTGGACGCGCTCAACGTGTTTCCGGTGGCTGACCTGCGTACCCGGATCGCTGACTTTGATGTGTTGATCGATTTCACCAGCCCCAAGGCGACGTTGGTCCATCTGGAATTCTGCGCGGCACATGGCAAGCATCTGATCATCGGCACCACCGGCTTCGACGACGCTGGCAAAGCCGCGATTCAGGCTGCTGCGAAACATACCGCAATCGTGTTTGCGCCTAACATGAGCGTGGGCGTGAACTTGTGCTTCAAACTGCTGGAACTGGCCGCCAGAGTGATTGGCGAAGAATCCGACATCGAAATTATCGAAGCTCACCACCGGCACAAAAAGGATGCACCGTCCGGCACCGCGCTGCGGATGGGCGAGGTGGTGGCCAAAGAACTAGGGCGTGACCTGAAGGACTGCGCCGTCTATGGGCGCGAAGGGCAAACCGGCGAACGCAACCCCAAAACGATTGGGTTTGCGACCATTCGTGCCGGCGACATCGTTGGCGACCACACCGTCATGTTTGCTACACCGGGCGAACGCATTGAGATCACTCACAAATCTGCCAGCCGCCAGCCTTATGCCGCCGGCGCGCTGCGTGCGGCACTGTGGCTGAAAGGGAAAAAGTCCGGCCTGTTCTCCATGCAAGATGTGCTCGGACTTTAAGAAAATCAGGCAAAGTTTGCGTGGACAAGGCTTCGTGCCTTTTCATAGAATAGCCGCTCAGTATGATAGACACTGAGACGGTAGCACCACGGCAGGCTTCGTATAAAGAATCCTTAAAAAAAGCGGAATGACCACCAGGCATTCCGCTTTTTTTTAACTTGCAAACTCGCAAGTATCAGCTGTTCCCACGCCGTACAGTTGTCTTCATCTCCAGGCCGAAAGCTTCAGACCTTCCCGATCCGCGTTGCCGCGGCATCTGCGCGAACTTCAGAAGTGGCCAACTCACTACATGCTTGCCGCCCACGCGCTGCTGACGAGGACACGATCTTGGCAACTCCTTCGCACACCCCTGCGCTTCTGGTACTGGCCGACGGTTCCACCTTTACCGGGATATCCATAGGCGCTGAAGGGCTTTCCACCGGGGAAGTGGTGTTCAACACCGCAATGAGCGGGTATCAGGAGATACTCACCGATCCCTCCTATGCCAAACAGATTGTCACGTTGACCTACCCGCACATCGGCAATACCGGCACCACGCCCGAGGATGACGAATCCAGCAAGGTCTGGGCCGCTGGCCTCGTGATCCGCAACTTGCCGCTGCTGGCCAGCAACTTCCGCAATCAGCAAAACCTCGATGCGTATCTGAAAGAGCGCAACGTGGTTGCCATTGCCGAAATCGACACCCGCCGCCTGACGCGTATCCTGCGTGACAAGGGTGCGCAGAACGGTTGTTTGATTGCTGGCACTGAAGTGGCCAAAGATATTGAAGCGGCCAAAGCCAAAGCGCTGAAGGCAGCGCGGGAATTTCCGGGCTTGGTCGGTATGGATCTGGCGAAGGTTGTTTCCTGCACCAAGATTTACGAGTGGACGGAAGGCAGTTGGGCGCTGGGCAAGGGTCACAGTACGCCGCCAGCCGGCAAGCACCATGTTGTGGCCTACGATTTCGGCGTCAAACTGAACATCTTGCGTATGCTCACCGACCGCGGCTGTCGCGTCACGGTGGTGCCGGCGCAAACGCCTGCCATTACCGTGCTGGGCATGAAACCGGATGGCATCTTCTTGTCAAACGGCCCCGGTGATCCGCAGCCTTGCGATTACGCGATCGCCGCAATCAAAAAATTCCTGGAAACTGACGTTCCGGTGTTTGGCATCTGCCTCGGCCATCAGCTGCTTGGCCTTGCCAGTGGTGCGACCACGGTCAAGATGCCTACCGGCCACCATGGTGCCAACCATCCGGTACAGGATCTTGCCACTGGTAAAGTGTTCATCACGAGTCAGAACCATGGTTTCGCCGTCGATGAAACGACCCTGCCGGCCAATGTGAAAGCCACGCACAAGTCGCTGTTCGATGGCACGCTGCAGGGTATCCGCCTGACGGACAAGCCGGCTTTCAGTTTTCAGGGTCACCCGGAAGCCAGCCCCGGCCCGCACGATATCGCGCCCGTGTTTGACCATTTCATTGAACTGATCGAGCAACGCCTTACCAGCAAAGCCCGCAAACCCTGATGTGAACTGAATAGAGTCGCCCATGCCCAAACGCACAGATATCAAAAGTATCCTCATCATCGGCGCCGGCCCTATCGTTATTGGCCAGGCCTGCGAGTTCGACTATTCCGGCGCCCAGGCTTGTCAGGCGCTGCGTGAAGAGGGTTATCGCATCATTCTCGTCAATTCCAACCCGGCGACGATCATGACGGATCCGGGAATGGCAGACGCCACTTACATTGAGCCGGTGGACTGGCAGACGCTTGAGAAGATCATCGCGAAAGAGCGCCCCGACGCAATTCTCCCCACGATGGGCGGCCAGACTGCGTTGAACTGCGCGCTTGATCTCGACAGGCACGGCGTGCTCACCAAATACAACGTGGAACTGATCGGCGCGAAGAAAGACGCTATCAATAAAGCAGAAGACCGCATGCTGTTCGACAAATGTATGGCGCGCATTGGCCTGGAAACGCCGCGCCATGAACTCGCCCACAGCATGGAAGAAGCCTTTGCCGTGCAGGGTGCGCTCGGTTATCCCTGCATCATCCGGCCCTCGTTCACCATGGGAGGTAGCGGCGGCGGCATTGCCTACAACAAGGAAGAGTTTGAAGAAATCTGTCGCCGTGGCCTCGACCTTTCACCGACGCGTGAACTCCTGATCGATGAGTCGTTGATCGGTTGGAAGGAATACGAGCTCGAAGTCGTGCGCGACAAAAACGATAATTGCATCATCGTGTGCAGCATCGAAAATTTCGATGCAATGGGCATTCACACGGGCGACTCGATTACGGTAGCGCCGTCGCAAACGCTCACCGACAAGGAATACCAGATCATGCGTAACGCCGCGATTGCGGTATTGCGCGAAATCGGTGTGGAAACCGGCGGCTCGAACGTGCAGTTCGGCATAAATCCGAAAGATGGCCGCATGGTGGTCATCGAAATGAATCCGCGTGTATCGCGCTCTTCGGCACTGGCCTCCAAAGCTACCGGTTTTCCGATTGCGCGGGTCGCGGCGAAACTCGCCATTGGTTACACGCTGGATGAATTGCGCAATGAAATCACGGGAGGCATCACGCCGGCATCGTTTGAGCCGAGCATCGACTATGTGGTTACCAAGATCCCGCGCTTTACTTTTGAAAAGTTCCCACAGGCGCCTGACCGCCTGACGACGCAGATGAAGTCGGTGGGCGAGGTGATGGCGATCGGCCGCACCTTCCAGGAATCGATCCAGAAAGCACTGCGCGGACTCGAGATCGGCATTTGCGGTTTCGATCCTGTGCTGGATCAGGAGGCAAGCGATTCGAATGAAAAGCTGCTCTATGAATTGCAAAATGCCGGTGCTGACCGCATCCGCTATGTGGCCGACGCATTCCGCCGCAACATGCCCGTTGACCAAGTCTACCAACTGACCGGCATTGATCCCTGGTTCCTCGTGCAGATCGAAGACATCGTGAAGGAAGAGCTCGCACTGGCCAAAGTCACGCTGAGTCATCTTGACCGCAATTACCTGTTCCGGCTCAAGCGCAAGGGCTTCTCTGATATGCGCCTGGCCAAAGTGCTGGGTGTCACTGAAGCTGCGGTGCGCGAACTGCGCCATGGCATGGACATGCGCCCGGTCTACAAGCGCGTTGATACTTGCGCCGCTGAATTCCGCTCAAAAACGGCATACATGTATTCCTGCTATGAAGAGGAATGCGAAGCCGAAGTCAGCAACCGCGAAAAAATCATCGTGCTCGGCGGCGGACCCAACCGTATTGGGCAGGGCATCGAGTTCGACTACTGCTGCGTGCATGCCGCCATCGCCGTGCGCGAAGCAGGCTTTGAAGCCATCATGATCAACTGCAACCCGGAAACGGTTTCGACTGACTTTAATATCTCCGACCGTCTCTATTTCGAACCGGTCACACTCGAAGACGTGCTGGAAATTGTGCAGCTCGAAAAACCGAAGGGTGTCATCGTGCAGTTCGGCGGCCAGACGCCGTTGAAACTGGTTACGGCTCTCGAAAAACTCGGTGTCCCGATCATTGGTACTTCTGCCGATGCCATTGATCGCGCCGAAGATCGGGAACGCTTCCAGCACATGATCCAGAAACTCGGCCTGCGCCAGCCACCCAACAGTACGGTGCGCAGTCTCGAGCAGGCGCTGACCGAAGGGGCCAAGATTGGCTATCCGCTGGTGGTGCGTCCGTCGTATGTTCTGGGTGGTCGTGCCATGGAAATCGTCTACAACGAAGCCGAGCTACGCCGTTACATCAACGAAGCTGTGCAGGTGTCCAACGATTCACCCGTGTTGCTCGACTACTACCTCAACGCTGCCATCGAGATCGACGTGGATGTGGTCAGTGACGGCAAGGAATGCGTTGTCGGCGCGATCATGCAGCACATTGAGCAGGCCGGCGTACATTCCGGTGATTCCGCGTGCTCGCTGCCGCCCTACAATTTGCCGATGGATGTGCAAAACGAAATCCGCAGCCAGTGTATCCAGCTCGCGCGCGAACTCGGCGTCAACGGCCTGATGAATGCGCAGCTCGCGTACCAGGACGGCATGATTTACATCATTGAAGTAAACCCGCGCGCGTCGCGCACGGTGCCATTCGTATCGAAGTGCATCGGCGTGTCGCTGGCGAAGATCGCAGCGAAATGTATGGTGGGCATCAGTCTGCAGACACAGGGCTTTACCAAGGAAATCGTGCCGAACTTCTATTCAGTCAAAGAAGCCGTATTTCCTTTCAACAAGTTCCCGGGGGTTGATCCGATCCTGGGGCCGGAAATGAAATCCACCGGCGAAGTGATGGGCACTGGCGCAACCTTCGCCGAAGCCTTCTACAAATCACAGAGTCTTGGTGAAGAGAACATCGACATGAACGGTACTGCGTTCATCAGCGTGCGCGAAATGGACAAGCCTGACTTGCCGGAGATTGCGCGCAACTTCCATGAGCTCGGGTTCAAACTGGTGGCCACGAAAGGCACTGCGCAGGTCATTGCCGCTGCCGGGATTCCGGTAACGGCCGTCAACAAGGTCATGGAAGGTCGCCCGCATATCGTCGATATGTTGAAAAACGACGAGATAGATCTTATCGTCAACACCACGGAAGGCCGTCAGGCCATCGCAGATTCCGCCACCATACGCAGTACCGCGCTGCGTCACGGCGTATACTGCACCACGACGATCGCCAGCGCCCGTGCCGTTTACGAGGCGCTGAAATTCGGCGGAGATATTTCAGTGAACAGTCTGCAGGATTTAAACAAGTTATGAGGAAGGTCCCGATGACAGTCGGCGGTGCAGCACGTTTGCGCGCCGAACTCCACGATTTAAAAGTGGTGCAGCGGCCGCGCATTGTGCAGGCAATCGCTGAAGCCCGCGCGCATGGCGATTTGAAAGAGAATGCCGAGTATCACGCTGCGCGTGAACAACAAAGTTTCAGCGAAGGTCGTGTCAAGGAAATCGAGGGCAAGCTCGCCGACGCCGAGATCATCGACATCAGCAAGATTCCAGTTAGCGGCAAGGTCATTTTTGGCGCAACGGTCAAGCTGCTCAATATCAACACCGGAAAATCCGTGACGTACCGGATCGTCGGTGAAGACGAAGCCGACGTGAAGAATGCAATGATTTCGTTTTCCTCACCATTCGCGCGCGCGATGATGGGTAAGTCGGAAGGCGACGAGATTGTAGTGAAGGCGCCTGGCGGCGATGTGTCCTATGAAGTGGAGAAAGTTGAGCACCTGAATTAGATCGGGGTCAGCTCAGCAGTTCCTGGTGCCGGAGCAGGTTCGACAGTTCCGCTTTCGGTTTCAGCGCAGCGCGGTAGATCAGCGCAATGTGTCCCGCCATCTGAATCAGTTCGGCGCCAAGCTTCTTGCAGATTGCGCTGATCTGCTCCTGTTTTTCTTCCCGGTCGGCGGCATTGACCCGGATCTTGATCAGTTCATGATCTTTCAGCGCGCGGTCGATTTCGGCGGTAACGCCTTCAGTCACGCCATTGCTGACGATCACGACAGGATTGAGGCGATGCCCGATGGCGCGCAATTGTTTGCAGTATTTGTTATCCAGTTTGCTATCTGGGCTGTTGACTGACTTCATGAGTGTGTCCTGGCTGCAAGGCCGCATATTCTACAACACAGCTCCACTTTATCTGAGGCACCGATGGCCAAAACCCCCAGTAGCAAACAATGGCTCAAGGAGCATTTCGACGACATCTGGGTGCGCAAGGCCCAGGAAGACGGCTATCGCTCGCGAGCTGCCTACAAACTGCTTGAAATCAACCAGAAGGATCGGTTGTTGAAACCCGGCACAGTGGTAGTCGATCTGGGCGCGGCACCGGGCGGCTGGTCCCAGATTGCTGAACGTCTGGTAAAACCAAATGGCCTGGTTCTGGCCTCCGACATTCTGGACATGGAAGCGGTCGGCGGTGTCGATTTCATCAAGGGCGATTTTACCGAAGAAGCCTGTTTCAAGGAGATCCTTGGCGCGCTCGGTGGGCGGCCGGTTGATCTTGTAATGTCCGACATGGCCCCCAATATGAGTGGTATGAACGACATTGATCAGCCCAGAGCCATGTATCTCGTTGAACTGGCAGTTGATTTTGCCGAACAGACACTGCGCCCCGGTGGCTCTTTGCTCATGAAAGTGTTTCAGGGTGAGGGTTTTACTGAATTGTTGCAGGACCTTAGGCGCAAATTCGCCGTGGTCGTTAACAGAAAACCTGAAGCGTCCCGGTCTCGATCCAGAGAAGTCTATGTTTTGGCGAAGGATAAGCGCGATTGAGCTCATGAATATGGCTGCCGTTCAGCCGTCAAAGTCATAGTTTAGTAAGGAAAATACCGCTTTTTCGTGCCAGAATGCAGTCACTTCGGGCACCTTTTTTAGCATTCCGAGCGAGGAACCGCACTTGAACGATATGGTTAAGAATCTGATCCTGTGGATGTCCATCGCCGCGGTCATGCTGTTCCTGTTCCAGAATTTCAGCCAGCCAGCGACCACCGAGCAGTTGATCTACTCCGACATGATCCGCGAAGTCCAGGCCGGGCAGGTCAGTGAAGTCACGATCAACGATATCAACATCATCGGCAAACGCAGTAACGGGACCGTGTTCAGGACCATACGTCCGCTGATCCAGGATCCCAAGCTGATGGACGATTTGTACACAAACAATGTCCGCGTCATTGGTGCTGAGCCCGAACAGCAGAGCATCTGGGAACAGCTGCTGATTGCCTCGTTCCCGATCCTGATCATCATCGCCGTGTTCATGTTCTTCATGCGCCAGATGCAAGGTGGTGGCATGGGCGGCAAGGGCGGTCCGATGGCTTTTGGCAAGAGCAAGGCCAAAATGCTTAGCGAAGATCAGGTCAAAGTCACTTTTGCTGACGTCGCCGGTGTCGACGAAGCCAAGGAAGACGTGAAAGAGCTCGTGGACTTCCTGCGGGAACCCGACAAATTCCAGCGCCTCGGTGGCCGTATTCCGCGCGGCGTGCTGATGGTCGGCCAGCCGGGCACCGGCAAAACGCTGCTCGCGAAAGCGATTGCCGGCGAAGCCAAAGTACCCTTCTTCTCGATTTCCGGTTCCGACTTCGTTGAAATGTTCGTTGGCGTCGGTGCCTCGCGTGTGCGCGACATGTTCGAGCAGGCCAAGAAACAAGCTCCCTGCATCATCTTCATCGACGAGATTGATGCCGTGGGTCGGCATCGCGGTGCCGGGGTTGGCGGTGGCCATGACGAACGCGAACAGACCCTCAACCAGTTGCTGGTGGAAATGGACGGCTTCGAAGGCAACGATGGTGTCATTGTTATCGCTGCAACCAACCGCCCCGATGTACTCGACCCGGCACTGCTGCGCCCAGGCCGCTTTGATCGTCAAGTTGTGGTCAGCTTGCCCGACATCCGCGGGCGCGAACAGATTCTAAAAGTACACATGCGCAAAGTGCCGATCTCTGAAGGCGTCAGGGAATCCGTGCTGGCACGCGCAACCCCAGGTTTTTCCGGTGCGGATCTTGCCAACCTGGTGAACGAAGCGGCGCTGTTTGCTGCACGTACCGGCAAACAGCGCGTCTCCATGGAAGAATTCGAGAAAGCGAAAGACAAGATCATGATGGGTGCTGAACGCAAATCCATGATCATGTCTGACAAGGAAAAACTGAACACGGCCTATCACGAGGCTGGTCATGCCATCGTCGGTCGTCTCGTGCCCGAGCATGATCCGGTATACAAGGTCAGCATCATTCCGCGCGGTCGCGCTTTGGGCGTCACCATGTTCCTGCCGGAAGAAGACCGTTACAGCCATAGCAAAACCAGTATCCTTAGCAGAATCTGCAGCATGTACGGTGGCCGCATCGCTGAAGAGCTGACGCTCGGTACCGAAGGCGTTACAACCGGTGCTTCCAACGACATCCAGCGTGCCACGTCCATGGCCCACAACATGGTCAAGAAATGGGGTTTGTCCGAGAAGCTGGGACCCTTGCAGTACGACGATGACCAGGATGAATTGTTTATGGGTCGCACCGGCGCGGCTGGCGGCGGCAAGACGCTGTCTTCCGAGACCGTCAAAATGATTGATGAAGAAGTACGCTCAATCATCGATAGCTGTTATGGGCGCGCCAAGAAGCTGCTTGAGGACAACCGCGCAATTCTTGAAGCAATGAAAGACGCGCTGCTGGAATACGAAACCATAGATGCAGGTCAGATCGAGGACATCATGGTCGGCATCAAGCCGCGCCCGCCAGCTGACTGGCACGACGATGACTATCGTCCCGGCAAACCGGTGGAGTCTTCGGATCCGAAGGGCAGCAAACCCATCGGTGGCCCGGCCAGCGAACATTAATCCGTACCAAAAATGACCTCACCCAGGCTCTTCCGTTTCGGCAAACATATGCTGGACCTGGCTGAGCCGCGGGTGATGGGCATCCTCAACATCACGCCCGACTCCTTCTCTGATGGTGGTGAATTGCTGCAAGACGGCAAACCCGCTCTCGACCTCATATTGCAGCGTGCTGAGGCCATGGTAGAGGCTGGCGCGGCCTTCCTTGATATCGGCGGTGAATCCACCAGACCTGGCGCGGCGCATGTCAGCGAAAGCGAGGAGCTGAATCGTATTGCTCCCGTGCTCGCTGCGCTGGCCACGCGTTTCGATGTCATCTTGTCCGTTGATACCAGCAACGCTTCTGTGATTACGGACTGTGCAAAGCTTGGAGCCGGTTTGATCAACGATGTGCGGGCACTGTCGCGACCGGGCGCCATGCAGGCCGCAGCGGCCACCGGTCTGCCTGTGTGCCTGATGCATATGCAGGGCGAGCCGGGCACCATGCAGAAAGATCCTGTCTATCGTGATGTGGTCAGCGAGGTCTGCACCTGGTTGCAACAGCGGGCAAGCGTTTGTATCAATGCGGGCATTGGCCGCGACCGCATCCTCATCGATCCCGGTTTCGGCTTCGGTAAAACCCTCACCCACAATCTTGAACTGCTCAAGGCCCTCAACCTGGTTTCGGCGTTAGAATGGCCGGTACTGGTTGGAATGTCCCGCAAACGCATGCTGGGTGCGCTGACCGGCAAACCGGAGAAAGAGCGCACTGCCGCAGGCTTGGCTGCAGCGGCAATTGCAGTCATGAAAGGTGCCTGGATCGTGCGCACCCATGATGTCGCTGAAACTGTCGATGCACTGAAAGTCTGCAAGCACTTTTTATAAACCGGCAATGATGCTGCAGACATGTGCTTGGCTCGATATAGTTGCGGTTGCCTCGAGCGCCGTAGGCGCTTGCAAAAGCCCTGAACAGCCCAAAAATTCTGAAGGAGAATCACGTGAAAAAATATTTCGGAACGGATGGCATCAGAGGTGCTGTGGGCGAATATCCGATCACTCCGGATTTCATGCTCAAGCTGGGTTGGGCCACCGGCAAGGTGTTCGCAAGGCAAGGCAAGTGCAAAGTGCTCATCGGCAAAGACACGCGCATCTCCGGCTACATGTTTGAAGCGGCGCTTGAAGCCGGGTTGGCGTCTGCCGGCGTGAACATCAACATGCTTGGCCCGATGCCGACACCGGCTGTGGCTTATCTCACGCGCACATTCGGCGCACAGGCCGGCATCGTCATCAGTGCCTCGCACAATGGGTATCAGGACAACGGCATCAAGTTTTTCTCTTCCGAAGGCGCCAAACTGGATGATGAAATCGAAAATGCAATTGAAGCAGCCCTTGAAGATGACTTTGCCATCTTCAAGTCCAGCGAAATCGGCAAGGTAACGCGAATCGTCGATGCCGCCGGGCGCTACATCGAATTTTGCAAGAGCACCTACAAGAGCCCCGTGAAACTCGGCGGGCTGAAGATAGTAGTTGACTGCGCCAACGGTGCGACCTATCACATTGCGCCCAGCGTGTTTCAGGAGCTGGGTGCCAATGTCACGGCCATCTCGAACACGCCGGATGGTCTAAACATCAATGACAACTGCGGCTCTACTAAACCGGCGCGCCTCGCGGAAGAGGTCGTGAAACAGCGGGCGGATCTCGGGATTGCCTTTGATGGCGATGGCGACCGGGTGGTGATGGTGGACCACACGGGTGCGATCGTCGACGGGGATGAATTGCTGTTTATCATCGCGACCCACAAGTTCAACAAGACCGGCGCGCCACGCGGAGTCGTGGGCACCCAGATGAGCAACCTTGGTCTCGAAAATGCGCTTAAGGAAAAGGACATCGAATTTGTGCGCGCGAAAGTTGGCGACCGTTACGTCATGGCAGAACTGCAATCCCGTAATTGGTGGTTCGGTGGGGAATCTTCGGGCCATATCATCTGTCTCGATGTCACCTGCACCGGCGATGGTATCGTATCGGCGCTACAGGTCCTGGCGTCGATGCAGTCGAGCGGCAAGTCGCTGTTCGAGCTGAAGTCCGGCATGGCCAAATATCCGCAAACGATGATCAATGTCCGCATCGGTAATCGTGAGCACTTGGCCAACAATCCCGCAATCAATAGCGCTCTGCGCGACGCTGAAGCCGCTCTCGGCAGCAAGGGCCGCGTGCTGCTGCGTCCTTCGGGCACTGAACCGGTGGTCCGGGTCATGGTGGAAGGTGTCGATGGCGCCCTGGTCAAACGCCTCGCCAGCGAATTGTCCGAAGTCGTGACCCGCGCAGTAGCCTGAAATCGTGGCTTCGAGCACTCCATGTGGCCCCTTGCCTTGCCTTGGGAGGGGGTCTTCCGCTAGCATTGGCGCCCGTTTTGGCTGGGTGAAAGTTCGAAGCAAATGGGACGTCGCGCGCTGGTCGCAGCCAACTGGAAAATGCATGGCCGACAGGCGCAAATAGCCGACTTGTCTCAGGCGCTTTTGGTAGGTTTATTCTCCTATTCCTCACTGGAAGTCGTGATTTGCCCGCCCAGCTTGTATCTGGCGCAGGTGCGGAAGGCTTTGCAGGAGTCGGCACTGCAACTCGGCGCGCAAAATTTGCACCAAGCGGAAAAGGGAGCCTTTACCGGGGAGATATCAGCCCCCATGTTGAAGGACGTTGGATGCGCCTATGTCATCGTCGGCCACTCCGAACGTAGGGATCACGAAAGAGAAACAGATGTGCAGGTCGCAGCGAAGTTTGTCGCGGCCCGGGCCGGCGGCCTCAGGCCGATCCTGTGTGTCGGTGAAAGTGCCGCACAACGGGATGCAGGAACCACGGATGCCGTGGTAACGAAGCAGGTCCAGACAGTATTGCAAGCGGCAGGTGTTGCCGCCTTTGCCGAGGCAGTGATCGCGTATGAACCGGTCTGGGCCATCGGTACCGGCAGAGCGGCGACAGCGGCGAATGCGCAAGCAGTGCATGCCCTGATCCGCAGCATAATTGCGCAGCAGGATGTACAGATAGCGCAGGGGCTAAGAATAATTTACGGCGGCAGTGTCAGTGCCGCCAATGCGAGGGAGCTCAGCGCGGAGCCGGATATCGACGGAGCGCTGGTAGGTGGAGCTTCACTGATCGCAGATGAATTCATCGCGATCTGTGCGCAGTTCAACGTGCGCAATTGTGCATAGGTCGTGGAAAGTTAGTCGTTAACAACTGAGTAACAGGTATCATGGAATCGCTGATCATATTTGCACATGTCCTCGCCGCCTTGGGGATCACCGGGCTTGTGCTGTTGCAGCATGGCAAGGGCGCTGATGCGGGCGCCTCGTTCGGCAGTGGCGCTTCGCAAACTGTTTTCGGTAGTGTCGGTAGCGGGAATGCGCTGACCAAGTCTACGTCCTGGCTGGCGTTGGTATTTTTCGCTACTAGTCTGGTGTTGGCACTTTTTGCCAAGCAGCAGGCTGGCCAAAGTATTCAGCAAGACGGACTGATTGAAAACACTGGTGTGCTTACCGAAATTCCGGCAGCAGTGGTTGATCAAGATCTGCCTGTCTTGCCAGGCGAAGAGTTGCCTGTAGAGAATGCCGCAACAGATATTCCGCAGGCCGTAGCAACAGAATCGACAGAAGCACCCGTTATAGATGAAGCCCTGCAAGCCGCACTGGAGCAGGCTACAGCACTCGCTTCAGAAGAAGCGGCCAATGCTGAAGTGGCAGAGTCAGTAGAAAGTACGGAAGCGGAGCAGGCGCCTGCAGAAGAACCGGTTCAATAAGCGGATTAAAAAAGAATTAATGCCCAAGTGGTGAAATTGGTAGACACGCTATCTTGAGGGGGTAGTGACTTCGGTCTTGCCGGTTCAAATCCGGCCTTGGGCACCAATTGTTGTATGTGATGTACAGGAAAGAATAATAAAAAAGTCTTGGGTTGACCCGGCAGGGGCGTGTTCCTATAATCGCCGCCCTTGTCAGAATTAAGAGTTTGTTGCGGGGTGGAGCAGTCTGGCAGCTCGTCGGGCTCATAACCCGAAGGTCGTAGGTTCAAATCCTGCCCCCGCTACCAGTTCTTCCAGTGATCAATTGATCCTGGACGATCCGGTCAAGTAGTAAGCCAGAAGCCCCATTTGGGGCTTTTTGTTTGAGGGCCGCCGCAGGCGCTCGCTGTTGTGAGCAAGATCTGCGAAGAAATATAGCAGTAGTTTGAGTGGGCCTGGTGCCCATTTTTTATTTCTGGGCTTTTTGTTGGTAAGCCGGAAGGTGGTATGGCAACGCGTGATGAAACCATACGGAAAATCGTTGAACCAGTGATCGCTGCACTGGGCGTCCGCTTGTGGGGCATTGAATACATCGGGCAAGGCCGGCACACGCTGTTGCGGGTGTTTCTGGACAAGGAAGGTGGTATCAACATCGAAGACTGCGCTGAAGCCAGTCGGCACATCAGCAGCATTCTGGATGTGGAAGATCCGATCAGCAGTGAATACACGCTGGAAGTGTCATCGCCCGGCCTGGATCGAGTGTTGTTCACGCTCGAGCAGATGCGCCAGTACGCTGGCGCCACGGTCAAGATGCGACTGACCGAGAATTTTGCAGGGCGCCGCAACTTTACTGGCGTGCTGAAAGAAGTGTTAAAAGACCAGATCGTACTGGTGACAGGAGAAGACCAGTATGTCTTCCCGTACGAAAATGTGGAAAAAGCCAACGTCGTAGCGGAGATAGCGTGATAACCAAAGCAACCAATGCAACGAAAGTGACGAAATTGACGAAATTGACGAAAGTTACGAAAGTAACGAAAGTAACGAAAGCATCGAAGGCTCAGGCTGAAAAGAAAGCACTTGATGAAAAAGCCAGCCTCGCCTCGAACAACAAGGAAATTCTGTTGGTGGCAGATGCTGTCTCCAACGAGAAGGGTGTTTCGCGCGAAGTCATTTTCAAGGCAATCGAATCAGCGCTGGCTTCGGCTACCAAAAAGCTCTACCCGGACGAAGAGGTCGAGTGCGACGTCATCATCGATCGCGCCACCGGCAATTATGAAACCTGGCGCGTCTGGGCAGTAGTTGCTGACGACCAGCTCGCGCTGCTCGGTTCCCAGTTCACGTTGCAGGAAGCGCATGAAGTCAATCCGAATCTAAAAGCCGGGGACGTTCACCGCGAAAAAGTCGATAACGTCGACTTCGGCCGTATCGCTGCCCAAACAGCCAAACAGGTTATCGTGCAGAAAGTGCGCGAGGCTGAACGTGAAATCGTCGTCTCGGAGTATTCCAGCAGGGTAGGCAAGCTGATCAACGGCACCGTCAAGAAAGTTACTCGTGACAATGTCATCGTAGATCTCGGTAACAATGCTGAAGGTCTTCTCCCCCGCGAAAACCTGATTCCTCGCGAAACTTTCCGCATCAACGACCGCGTGCGTGCGCTGCTGGTGGAAGTGCGTTCCGAGCTCCGCGGCCCGCAATTGCTGCTCAGCCGCACTTCCTCACAAATGCTCATAGAATTGTTCAAGATTGAAGTGCCGGAAATTTCTGAAGAGATCATTGAAATCAAGGCCGCCGCCCGCGATCCCGGTTCGCGTGCCAAGATTGCTGTCAAAACCAACGACAAGCGCATCGATCCGGTCGGCGCTTGTGTCGGTATGCGCGGTTCGCGGGTGCAAGTGGTGTCCGGCGAGCTAGCCAATGAACGCATCGATATTATTCTGTGGGATGAGAATCCGGCCCAGCTCGTTATCAATTCCATGGCTCCAGCTGAAGTAGCGTCGATCGTCGTTGACGAAGACAGTCACACGATGGATGTTGCCGTAGCCGAAGAAAATCTGGCCCAAGCCATCGGTCGCAATGGCCAGAATGTACGCCTCTGTGGCGAACTAACCGGCTGGACCATCAATGTAATGACCGAAGAGAAGGCCGCTGACAAACAGCTGGCCGAATCCGCATCTGTCATCAGCGTCTTCATGGCCGCACTTGATGTTGATGAAGAAGTTGCCGACATCCTGGTGCAGGAAGGCTTCACTACGCTGGAAGAAATCGCCTACGTACCACTGGAAGAAATCGCCCAGATTCAGGATTTCGACGAAGAGATTGCCAACGAATTACGCAACCGTGCGAAAGATGCGCTGTTGACCCGCGCCATCGCCTCCGAGGAAAACCTCAGCAAGGCCGGCATTGCCGATGACTTGCTCAATATGGAAGGCATTGACAGCCAACTGGCGCTAGCGCTGGCCGGCATTGGCGTGAAAACGATGGAAGACCTTGCTGAGCAGGCTATCGACGACCTGATGGGAATTGCCGGCATGGACGAAGAGCGCGCCGGCAAGTTGATCATGACCGCCAGGGCGCCCTGGTTCGCAAACGATGCAGCTCAGGGCTGATCGTATGTGAACCAGACCCAGACATAACAGAATCCGACAGGACCGCAGGAGTAACGAATGGCAGATTTAAGCGTCACTGATTTGGCCAAGATGGTGGGCGTGCCCGTGGAGCGCCTCCTTGAGCAAATCAAGGAAGCTGGTCTGCCGCAAACAGCTGCGGTAGATACGATTACCAATGATGAGCGCTCCTCACTTCTGTCATTCCTGAAAAGCCGGCACGGTGACAATTCCGGCGGCAACACCGCCCCGCCCAAGATTACCCTCAAACGTAAAACGGTTGAAACCCTAAAGTCATCTGACAATCAGGGTCGCAGCAAATCTGTGAGTGTCGAAGTGCGCAAGAAACGCACTTACGTCAAACGCAGCGTAGAAGAAGCTGCGTTGGAAGCAGCAGAAAAAGAAAAGCAGCTGGCTGAGCAGAAAGAGAAGGAAGCTGCCGAACAGAAGCTCAAAGAGGCTGCTGATGCGGTGGCCAGAGCTTCTGCTCCGGCCGGGCGTGCAAGCACTGCAGATACTAAACCCGACGCCCGCAAGGATACCAAGCCCGAGGCGCGCGCCGACGCCAAGCCCGAACAAAGGCCCGACCACAAGAAAGGCACCTTGCGCAAAGATGGGCGCACTGACGATGACGACGCTGAAAAGCGCAAAACCGCCACGCGCAAAAAGGACAAAGAAAAGGAAATCGTTACCAAGAAACTGACCCGTGTACGTTCCCCCGAAGACTTCATTCTGGATGATGATGCGAGTGATGGGGCTGCCCGACGCCGCGGTCGTAAAAAACTCACCCAAACCAAGCAACATCAGTTCGAGATGCCGACAGAATTCATATCACGCGACATAGAAGTGCCCGAAGCCATTACCGTGGGCGATCTGGCCCAGCGCATGTCGCTGAAATCCGGCGAACTTATCAAGTCCTTGATGGGCATGGGCGTACTGGCTACGCTCAACTTTGTGCTGGATCAGGACACTTCCACATTGCTGGTCGAAGAGCTGGGACACAAGGCCAAGCCGATTTCCGACACAGCGCTCGAGGATAATCTCGTGGAGTCCATTAATTACGCAGGCGAGGCAGTACCGCGCGCGCCGGTCGTAACCGTAATGGGTCACGTCGACCATGGCAAAACCTCGCTGCTCGACTACATCCGCAAATCATCTGTTACCGCTGGCGAAGCCGGCGGTATCACGCAGCACATCGGTGCTTACCATGTGCAGACCGAGCGCGGCATGGTCAGTTTCCTTGACACGCCTGGCCACGCGGCGTTCAGCGCCATGCGTTCACGCGGTGCAAAGGCTACTGACATCGTCATTCTGGTAGTCGCTGCCGATGACGGCGTCATGCCCCAAACCGAAGAAGCCATTCAGCACGCGCGCGCGGCCAACGTGCCGATCGTGGTTGCCATCAACAAGATCGACAAGGAATCGGCTGATCCCGCCCGTGTCAGAAATGAATTGGCGGTCAAGGGTGTGCTGTCCGATGCCTGGGGTGGCGACACCCAGTTTGTGGAAGTGTCGGCACAAACCGGGCAGGGTATTGACCTGTTGCTCGAAGCCGTCCTGCTTCAGGCTGAACTGCTTGAGCTGAAAGCCGTTATTGATTGCCCGGCCAAAGGTGTGGTCATCGAATCCAGTCTCGACAAGGGGCGCGGCCCGGTTGCTACCGTGCTGGTGCAGAACGGCACCCTGAAACTCGGCGACATCGTTCTCGTCGGCCATGAATACGGCCGGGTGCGCGCCATGATTGATGAAAACGGCGCGCAAGTGAAAACCGCCGGCCCCTCGATTCCAGTAGAAATTCTAGGCTTGAACGGCTCGCCAGATGCCGGCGATGATTTCCTCGTGGTTGAAAGCGAGAAGAAAGCACGCGAAGTGGCCGAGTTCCGGATGCACCGTCACCGTGAGAGCCAGCATGCCAAGTTCCAGGCTGCCAAGGCCGAAAGCATGTTTGCCACGATGGGCAAAGACAGCAAGAAGATCATGAACGTTGTCCTCAAGACCGACGTGCGCGGATCGCTCGAAGCCATCATGGCGGCGCTGGCCGGTATCGGCAACGACGAAGTGTCGGTCAATGTGGTGGGTTACGGCGTGGGAGGCATTTCGGAAACAGACGTGCAACTGGCTGAAACGTCCAAAGCGACAATCATTGGTTTCAACGTACGTGCGGACAAATCCGCCAAAAACCTGATTGAAAGCGCCGGGCTGCAATTGCGCTATTACAGCATCATCTACAACCTGATTGACGACGCCAAGGCAGTTCTCGGCGGCATGCTGTCACCGGAAATGCGCGAAGAGATCGTAGGTGTTGCGGAAGTCCGCGACATCTTCAATTCGCCCAAATACGGCGCTATTGCCGGCAGTATGGTGGTAGAAGGAACGATATATCGCAACAAACCGATTCGTGTGCTGCGCGACAACGTGGTCATCTATGAAGGCGAACTTGAATCGCTGCGCCGCTTCAAAGATGAGGCCTCCGAAGTACGCAACGGCATGGAATGCGGCATTGGCGTGAAGAACTACACCGACGTACGCGTCGGCGACAAGATCGAAGTCTACAATCGCACGCAGGTTGCCCGTACGCTGTAATTGGCGTCAGGAGCGCATCATGCCCAAAACTTCGAACCGGCTTGGCCGGATCAGCGACCAGTTGAAACAGGAACTGGCGCGGTTGATTCAAAGCGAACTGCGCGACCCGCGCCTGGGCATGATTTCTGTGCTCGACGTAAAGGTCAGCCGCGATTTGGCCCATGCCGACGTCTTCATCACAGTACTTGGTGCCGAACCACCGGAAGCGGTGGCCGCGCTAAACCATGCCGGTGGCTACCTGCGTAATCTGCTCGCCAAAAACGTCAATCTACGGGTCACGCCGAAACTGAAATTCATCTTCGACGAATCCGTTGAACGTGGCCGCAAGCTGTCGTCCCTGATCGACGAGGCGGTAGCGCAGGATGCCAAGCATGACCACTCTGAAGAGGCGGTGGTGCAGGATGCCAAGCATGACCTCTCCTCCAAGCAGTAATGCCCAACGCCCAGCAAAAATAGTTCGCACTGTCGATGGTTTGCTAATCCTCGACAAACCAATCGGACTCACCTCCAACAAAGCTCTCCAGCAGGTTAAGCACCTGCTGCATGCCGCCAAGGCCGGGCACACCGGTGCGCTCGATCCGCTCGCCAGCGGTGTATTGCCGCTGTGCTTCGGCGAAGCCACCAAGATCTCGCAGTTCCTGCTTGATTCCGCCAAGGTGTACCGCGCCCGCATAAAACTCGGTGTGGCCACTACCACGGGTGACAGCGAAGGAGACATAGTCGCGACCTCAGCGGTGCCAGAATTTTCGGCAGAGCAGATCGAAGCCGTGTTAAAAACCTTTCGCGGGGTAATCACCCAGCAACCTTCCATCTATTCCGCGCTGAAACAAAACGGCGTGCCGCTCTACAAACTGGCGCGTTCAGGCAAGCACATCGAACCGAAGTTCCGCGATGTCACAATCCAAAGTCTCACTTTGCTCTCCCATGAGGGGTGTGATCTGGAGATCGACGTCAGTTGCAGCAAAGGCACCTACATTCGCACACTTGCAGAAGACATCGGCAAAACGCTGGGCACCGGCGCTCACATCACCATGCTGCGCAGACTGAAAGCGGGCCCGTTTGCTTTGGCTGCAAGTATGACAATGGCGCAGATGGTTGCTCTGGCGGCTGAAGGCGTGCTGGAGACAAAGCTTATTGCTCCGGATCAAGCAATCAAGGATCTGCCATCAGTACAGCTCAATGCGGAGCAGACGCGCTGCTTGCGGCAGGGAAAAACCGTAACAATGGCTGGCAGCTTGCCATTACCGGATGTTCGGGTGTATTGCGCGGATGAATTTATCGGCTTGGCCGAACTGGGCGAAGGTGGAATGTTGCAGGCGAAGCGTTTGCTTAAATATGGGTCGCTGGATTAAAGCCGCTCAACCCCCGCCGCATCCTGCGGCAGTATGTACTTCACATCAAAGATCATTCCGGCGGGCTTGCAGTACGACTGTACCAACTCAAGCCCGCCTTGCTTGAATGACTCATGCGCAACCGCCACGATCACTGCATCGTAACTGCCAGGCACAATATCCTTGATCAGCTCGACACCATACTCATGTCGCGCCTCAGCGTGACTTACCCATGGATCGTGAATATCTACTTGGGCATTGAATTCCTGCAAACCTTTCACCACATCGATTACGCGGGTGTTGCGCAGATCGGGGCAGTTTTCCTTGAAGGCAAAGCCCAGCACCAGAATACGTGAGTCGACTACATGAATGCGTTTGCGCGTGAGCAGTTTTATTACCCGCTCGGCAATGTAATACCCCATGTTGTCGTTGATCTTGCGGCCGGCCAGGATCACATCGGGGTGATACCCGATCTGCTGGGCCTTGTGGGTCAAATAGTAGGGGTCCACGCTGATGCAGTGGCCGCCGACGAGCCCGGGGCGGAAATTCAGGAAATTCCACTTGGTGCCGGCTGCTTTCAACACTTCCTCGGTATCAATGCCGATCTTCTCGAAGATGATGCACAACTCATTGATCAGGGCAATGTTCAAATCGCGCTGCGTGTTCTCAATCACCTTGGCCGCCTCGGCCACTTTCAGGCTGCTCACCTTGTGCGTCCCGGCGGTGATGATCTGGCGGTAAAGTGCGTCTACAAAGTCGGCCGTTTCAGGCGTGGAACCGGAGGTCACTTTGACGATGGTGGGCAGGCGGTGCAGTTTGTCGCCCGAATTGATGCGCTCCGGACTATAGCCCACGAAAAAGTCCTGGTTGAACTTGAGTCCTGACACTTTTTCCAGGATTGGCACGCACACTTCTTCGGTAGCACCGGGATAGACCGTGGATTCATACACCACTACATCGCCTTTGTTCAGCGCGCCACCCACTGCAGTGCTTGCCTTTTCCAGTGGGCCGAAATCAGGGCGTTTCTGTTGGTCGATGGGCGTGGGTACAGTAACGATGTAGACATTCGCATCGCGGATCGCGGACAGTTCACTGGAGTAGCGTGCGTTGCTGGCTGCCTTGAGTTCCGTGGGTGTCATTTCGTTGGTGACATCGATAGCGCGTGTCAGCTCGTCAACACGCTGCTGGTGGATGTCGTAACCGGTGCAGGGAAATCTCTTTGCGAATTCGATCAGCAGCGGCAGCCCGACATACCCGAGTCCGATTACCGCCAGCCTGACATCGTTCATCTCTCTTAATATGCCGCCCACGCCACCGCCCCTGCTATTGAATGGGCCAGATTATAACCACAACGCTCAGGGATTCTTCGAACTGCTCGTCATTCCGCACCCCATCGCCATTCCGGCGAAGGCCGGAATCCAGTGTCTTTGGATGGTCATTCGGGAGAGGCTGGGGTGATAATGCGGCCATGAAGCTCATGTTCAAACTACTGTTCCTCCTGCTCTTCCTGCTACTGGCAGGCATGGTGGCTGCCGCAGTGGTTTCCATCGCGCTTATGCTGGAAGACAGACCCGTTGTCCCCGGCAACGATCTGCTTGCGGCCGACCTGCGCGAGGCCCGGGTGTTCATGGAGAATGCCGATCCGCGCCGGTTGGCTGCGGGCGAGCTCTCTGAATTCACGATCAATGAACGCGATCTGGAACTGCTTCTTAATTATCTGTTCGATTCTATTCAAGATGGCCGCAGCACTGTGGGCGCCCGCAGCGCAGTCAATTTGAAGGAGGGTAGCGCCGAGCTCCAGGTGAGCGCGCGGGTGCCCGACAATCCCTTTGGCCGTTATCTCAATCTGAAAATCGCTCTCTTAAAGGTGGGCGGTGTGCTCGAACTGGAAGGCCTTGATATCGGCGGACTTTCTGCACCCAGCTGGATTGCGAACCCACTAATGCAGCGCATCCACGCCGAATTGCTCGCCCGGAGTCCGGAATACAGTGCTTCAATCGCTGCGATCGACAGTTTTACGCTCAACGAAGAGCGCCTGAATATCGTTTATCAATGGCAACCCGAACTGCTCGAGCAACTCTCAAGTCGCGGACGTGAATTGCTGCTGACTGAAACCGATAGGGAGCGACTGGTCGCCCACTCCCAGCATCTGACAGAGCTCATGACCGACTCCGCATTACCGTCGCGCTTGGCGCTGGTTGACGTGCTTGGCCCAATGTTCGCTTTCGCCCGCGACCGCCAGGGTGACCCAATCGAAGAGAACCGTGCCGCACTGTTGGTCCTGTCTTTGTATGCCTCGGAAACCAGTGCTGCGCAGTTGCTCGGCATTCCAGGTGAATTGCCCGAAACTGCATTCAAACCTTTGCTGCTTACAAACCGCCGCGACTTCGCCCGGCATTTCCTGATCTCGGCCGGACTCGCTGTCAGCGCCGGCAACGGGGTGGCACAATCCCTCGGGTTGTTGAAGGAAGTGGATGATGCGGAAGAGGGCGGTAGCGGTTTCAGCTTCACCGACATTGGCGCCGACCGCACTGGCATCCGCTTTGCTGAACTGGCGGTGGCCGGCGCTGCGCAAGCCCGGGATTTGCAGGAGCTGATTGCAGGAGCTACCGATGAAACCCTCTTCATGGCAGATTTCCGCGACCTGCCCGAATTCCTGTCCGGGGAGGAGTTCCGCGCGGCGTATGGCGGCGTGGGGGAGCCGGCGTATGAGGCGGTGCTGGAGGATATTGAGGCGCGGATAAGAAAGATGCCCCTGTTTTTACCCTAACGCACTGTCTTTCCTTGATATTTCGGTACCAAGCCGCTCTAAACCTGTGCTATCTTTGCCGCCCCCAAACAGCGCCAATGTGCTGTTTGGGGAAAGGATCTACACCGGGTCACTATCAATATGCATGGTGCTACCGGTTTTATAAGGAAATTGAACACTAACCGCATATTTGAAAGGAGAAATTCCGTGGCATTAACCCCCGCACAGAAAGCGGACATCGTCCGTGACTACAGCCTGGCCGAAGGCGATACAGGCTCCCCCGAAGTACAGGTAGCCCTGCTGACCGGCAATATCAATCAGCTGCAGGACCACTTCAAAGCCCATGCACACGATCACCACTCACGTCGTGGCTTGATCCGCATGGTTAACACCCGCCGCAAATTGCTGGACTATCTGAAACGAGTTAATTCCGAACGTTACAACAAACTCATTCAAAGACTGGGTCTGCGCCGCTAAGCCCAACCATCCACCTGGCCGGCATTGGGCTGGCCAGGTTTATACGCTCAGGAAAAAATCATGTTGAATCCGATCCGTAAAGAATTTCGCTATGGCAACGACACCGTTGTGCTGGAAACCGGCCGCATTGCCCGTCAGGCAACTGGCGCAGTATTGGTCACCATCGGGAATACCGTTGTATTGACCACTGTCGTCGGCAGGAAAGTCGCCAAACCCGGTCAAGACTTCTTCCCGCTGACCGTCAACTATCAGGAAAAAACCTATGCTGCCGGCAAGATCCCCGGTGGCTTCTTCAAACGCGAAGGCCGTCCCACTGAAAAAGAAACACTGACCTCACGCCTGATCGACCGTCCGCTGCGTCCGCTGTTCCCGAAAGGCTTTCTGAATGAAGTCCAGGTCGTCTGCACCGTACTGTCCTCCGACAAGAACGTGGATCCCGATATTGCGTCGATGATCGGCGCCTCCGCCGCACTCGCCATTTCCGGCCTGCCGTTCTCCGGCCCGATCGGCGCTGCGCGCATTGGCTATAACGATGCCGAGGGTTACATCCTGAACCCCGGTTACGACCGGCTGAAGACCTCTGACCTCGACATGGTGGTCGCCGGCACTGAAGCCGCTGTGTTGATGGTGGAATCCGAAGCGAAAGAACTGAACGAAGACCTGATGCTCGGCGCTGTGCTGTTCGGTCACGCGGAATTGCAGGTGATCATCAAGGCTGTAAACGAACTCAAGGCGGCGGCAGGCAAGCCGTCTTGGGCATGGGTTGCGGCCAAGAAAGACGAAGTCATGCTCAAAGCCATGGCGGAGGCTTTCGGCACAGATATCACGGCAGCCTACCAGATCTCCGACAAGACCAAGCGTCAGGACCGTGTAGCCGAAATCCGCGCCGCCGCCGTAGCGCGCTTCGCCAATGAAGCTGCCGCGCCGCCAGTAGTTGCCGCTGATGTGGCGAACCTGTTCGGTTCGCTTGAGAAGAAAATCGTGCGCGCCCGTATCATCGCTGGCGCACCGCGTATCGACGGTCGCGACAACCACACCGTGCGCCCCTTGGACATTCAGGTTGGCGTGCTGACCAAGACTCACGGTTCCGCCTTGTTCACGCGCGGCGAAACACAGGCGCTTGTGATAGCCACGCTCGGTGCGATCCGTGATTCACAGACCATCGAAGATCTGTCCGGCATGCGCAAAGATCCCTTCATGCTGCACTACAACTTCCCTCCTTTCAGCGTGGGTGAAACCGGCATGATGAGCGGTCCGAAGCGGCGCGAAATCGGCCACGGCCGTCTGGCGCGTCGCGGTGTTGCTGCCGTGCTGCCGAGCGCAGAAAGCTTTCCCTATGCCATTCGCGTGGTATCGGAAATTACCGAGTCGAACGGTTCCAGCTCCATGGCCAGCGTGTGCGGTACTTCGCTCGCGCTGATGGATGCCGGCGTACCGTTGAAGGCGCCGGTAGCCGGCATCGCGATGGGTCTCGTGAAAGAAGACAACGGCTTCGCCGTCCTCACCGATATCCTCGGTGACGAAGATCATCTCGGCGACATGGACTTCAAAGTGGCCGGTTCCGCGAAAGGCGTTACCGCGCTGCAGATGGACATCAAGATCCAGGGCATCACCGAAGAGATCATGGAAAGCGCGCTGGAACATGCGTACAAAGCGCGTATCCATATCCTCAACGAGATGAACAAGATTTTGGCGGCACCGCGTGCAGCGATTTCGCAATATGCACCGAGCATGGCCACCATCAAGATTCACACTGACAAGATCCGCGAAGTCATCGGCAAAGGTGGCGCTACCATTCGTGGCATCACCGAGCAGACCGGCGCGTCCATCGACATTGATGATGACGGCAACGTCAGAATCTATGGCGAAGATGCGACTTCAAGAGATGCAGCGCTGGAAATGGTGCAGGCTATTTGCGCAGAAGCGGAAATTGGTCAGATTTACAAAGGCAAAGTGTCCAAGATCGTTGACTTCGGCGCCTTTGTCACCATTCTGCCCGGCAAAGATGGTTTGGTGCACATCTCGCAGATCACGCAGGAACGTGTAGAACGCGTCAACGACCATCTGAAAGAAGGCCAGGAGATCATCGTCAAGGTTCTCAAGATAGACGACCGCGGCAAGATCAGCCTGAGCATGAAAGAAGTCACCGACTCGGATCGCGCTTCGGTTCAGTAAGGCAGACGGTTTAACGAAAAAGTGGAAAGAAAAGGGCAGTCAAGTGACTGCCCTTTTTTTATGATCTGGCGTCAGCGCTACTGATAAGCTATTGGTGCGGTTCTGCAAAGGTGGCTTCGAGAGCCACAGGTGCTATAGCGGGCGGTTCTTCAACCCCAGGCGCGCTTCATGATCGCCTTGTGTTCTGCCGGGCTCAGGCGCGGACCAAAGTTGCATACGGTAGTTGCCGCTGCATGGCTCGCCAGTTTCCCGGCCGCTGCGTAATCCTTGCCTGTCGCCACTGCATACAGAAACGCACCAGCAAACATATCGCCCGCACCGTTGGTATCAACAGCTTTCACTTCTACAGCATCAATCTTGATGGTGTTCTTGCCGTCGAACACCAATGCGCCTTTGGAGCCCAGGGTTACGACTACCACCTTGGCTACCTTGTGCAATTCACCGATTGCTTCCTTGATATCTTCCTTGCCGCTCCACGCCTGCGCCTCCACATCGTTGGCAAACAAAAGGTCGACACCGTTGCCGATCATTTCTTCCAGACCGCCGCGGAAGAACTGCACCATGGCAGGATCCGACAGGGTCAATGAGGTCAGCACACCGTTGGCTTCCGCGATCTTGCGGGCCTCGATGCAAGCCTGGCGGCCAGTGGGAGAGGTGACGAGATAACCTTCAAGGTACAGGAATTTCGAATCGATCAGCGCTTCCACGTTCAGGTCGGCTGGTGCCAGTTTCTCGGAGATGCCAAGGAAGGTCAGCATGGTGCGTTCCGCGTCAGGGCTGACCATCACCAGGCACTTGCCTGTTACCCCATACTCGCGTTGGGCGCTGAGATTGGTGGCAATGTTCAGTGAGCCGAGCTCCTTCACATAGAAATCGCCGACTTCATCGCTGGCCACCTTGCAGCTGAAGTAGGTCTTGGCACCGAATTGGGAAATCGCATAGATGGTATTCCCGGCTGAGCCGCCGCCTGCACGCTTTTTGACGCCGAAGCGTTGGGTGAGACGTTGCAGCAATACATCCTGCGCTTCGCCGTCCACCAGTGTCATCAGGCCTTTCTGGATTTTTTCATGTTCGAAGAAATCATCTTTTACTTCGAACTCCTGGTCGACCAGACCATTGCCGATGCCATAGACGTGATAAGTTTTCATGGGATTTCCTTTTTGGATGTTTTTTGGCTGTTAGCGTTTGGACAATGCTGCGAATGCCTTCTCTGCCGCTTCCAGAGTCTGCCGGATTTCGGATTCGCCGTGCGCGGCAGACATAAAACCAGCCTCGAACGCGGAGGGCGCGAGGTATATACCTTTTTCCAGCATGAGATGGAAATAGAGCTTGAACATCTCGACATTGCTCTGCATCACTTGGGCAAATGTCGTGATGTGCGGCTCGGCGTTGAAATAGCAGCCGAACATGCCGCCAACTTGTGTTGTCGAGAACGGCAGACCGGCCTTGTGCGCAAGGGTTTTGAGACCGTGTAGAAGGTCGGTCGTCTTTTGTGTCAGTGCCGCGTGGAAGCCGGGCTTGCTGATCTCTTCCAGCACGACCAGACCTGCAGTTACCGCGAGTGGATTGCCAGACAAGGTGCCAGCCTGATACACCGGACCCAGCGGCGCGAGCATGTTCATGATGTCCTTCCTGCCGCCGAAAGCGCCTACAGGCAAACCGCCGCCTATCACTTTCCCGAGCGTAGTCAGGTCGGGTTTTATGCCATACAAGGCCTGAGCGCCGCCAAGCGCCACGCGGAAGCCTGTCATCACTTCATCAAATATGAGCACAGAGCCATACTGCAGCGTTACCTTGCGCAAGACCTGCAAGAAACCCGGCACAGGCGGCACACAGTTCATGTTGCCGGCTACCGGTTCGACAATCAGACAGGCAATGTCATTGCCATGTTTGGCGAACAGCGCTTCAACAGCATCGGCATCATTGTAGGGTAGTACAAAAGTCTGATTGGCTGTTTCAGCAGGAATGCCGGCGGAATCCGGTGTACCCAGCGTGAGCGCTCCGGAGCCGGCTTTGACCAGTAATGAATCCACATGGCCGTGGTAGCAGCCTTCGAATTTCACGATCTTCTCGCGCTTTGTGTAGCCGCGTGCCAACCGGATTGCGCTCATCGTCGCCTCTGTGCCGGAATTCACGAGCCGCACACTGTCAATCGCTGGCATGAGGGAGCAGATTTTTTCCGCCATATGTACTTCGAGCGCCGTGGGGGCCCCGAAGGCGGTCCCGTTCTCCAGTTGCTGATGCAGTGCAGCTACTACCTTGGGATGGCTGTGTCCCAGAATCATCGGCCCCCACGCACCTATATAGTCGATGTAGCGGTTACCGTCCTCGTCGACGAGGTACGCACCTTCCGCCTTGCGGAAAAATACCGGCTTGCCACCCACACCTTTAAAAGCGCGGACCGGCGAATTAACGCCGCCGGGGATGTGTACGAGCGCGGCGCTGAACAGGTCTTCGGAATTCTGGCGGGAATGAGACATGGTGGCCTGCAACAATCAGAAGGGTTTGACGACAACGAGGATTACGATGGCGATCAGCAACACTGTTGGCACTTCGTTGAACCAGCGGTAGTACAAATGGGTATGGGTGTTGCGGTCGTCACGGAACAGGATGAGGTAGTGGCGGCACATGAAGTGATAAACAAGCAACAGCGCGACCAGAGCCAGTTTCGCGTGCATCCACCCAATCTGCAGATAGACCGGATTAAGCCACACCATCCAGCCGCCAAAGAGCAGGGTGAGCCCCATGCAGGGTGACATGATCCCCCGGTACAGCTTGCGCTCCATAAGCTTGAAGCGCTCGCTGCCCGCGTGGTCTTCTGTCATGGCATGCCAGACGAATAAACGCGGCAGGTAAAACAACCCCGCGAACCAGCAAATGACAAAGATTATGTGGAAAGATTTGACCCAGAGCATGGTGTGGATGATAACCCACACTCGCCATTCCCGCCTCCCCTCCGTCGATCCTGCAAATGAGGAAATTCTGTGTCGTTCTCCGGAACGGAGACTGTGCGGTATCATCCCCATACTTCAATTTCTGAGGGGTAATGTCATGAGCATGCGAACTTTGATAATGGCCATCGGTACGATTGTGGCCGCAGGCAATACCCAAGCTCAACCCCCCGGTCAAGTCGGCGATCTGGCCGAGGGGCAGGGCAAGGAACTGGTGCAGACGCTCTGCTTCGGCTGCCACACCGCATTCAACATTATCGGTTCAGCTGGTTACGATACTCCTGAGAACTGGCGTACCGTATTCAGCACAATGATCGACCTCGGCGATGCCCAGGCGAACACCATTGCCACCTACCTCGCCGAACATTATCCCGCCCAGCCTGGTCGTGCGCCGGTATTGATCGATGGCCCTACTGAAATCGAGATCACCGAATGGCAAGCCCCAACACTGGGGCAGCGTTCGCGCGATCCGGTTGAAGCACCCGATGGCTCCATCTGGTGGACCGGCATGTATGCCAGCCTTGTAGGTCGACTCGATCCAGCTACCGGCGCAATGGAAGAATTCCGCTTACCGTTCAGCGCTCGCCCCCACAGCATCGTGCCGGATGCTCAGGGCAATATCTGGTACACCGGCAACAGCAATGGCACGATTGGCAAGCTTGATCCTGCCACCGGCCTGATCACGCAGTACCCCACACAAGCGAGCGATCCGCACACCGCCACTTTCCATCCCAACGGCGATCTGTATTTCACAGCGCAGAATTCCAACATGTTGGGCAGGCTCAATCCGCAAACGGGAGAGCTGAAAGAAATCCAGACTGAAGCGCGCCCCTACGGCATCCAGGTCGCGGCCAGCGGCACGGTGTGGATCGCCTACAACGGCACCAACAAGATCGGCGCTATGGATCCGGAAACGATGGATGTACGCTACTACGACATTCCGAATTCCGCTTCACGCATCCGCCGCCTGGGTCTCGATAGCAAGGGCATGGTCTGGTTCGTCAATGGTACACAAGGCAAGATCGGCGTACTTGATCCGGCAACCGGCAACGTGAAAGAGTGGGATTCCCCGAGCGGCCCCCAATCACAACCCTATGCACTGGCCGTAATCAACGACAAAGTCTGGTACAACGAATCAGGCATGAGGCCCGATACGCTGGTGCGCTTTGATCCGCAGAAGGAGCAGTTCCAAAGCTGGGCCATTCCATCTGGTGTGGGTATTGTGCGGAACATGTGGGCGACGCAGGACAATAATTTGTTGATACACCAGAGCAGCACGAACAAGATCGGGCTGGTGACGATCAAGAACTAATGTTGGCACCACACATCATTTTCGATTTTGATGGCACCCTGATCGATTCCAGTCCTGCGATACTGGAAACGATTGCAGCCGTGCTGAGTGCCCGCAGTATTGCTCTTGTCCGGCCCCTTAGCCGTGAACTGATTGGCCCACCCTTGCAAGCGACTCTGCAAGCCTGTTCGGGGACTACCAACAAAAGGGTGCTCGAGGAACTGGCTGCCGATTTTCGTACACGCTACGATTCTGCAGGGCTATTTGCTACGCAAGCCTATCCAGGGATTGCCGCTGTTTTGCGGCAGATGCGGGCTGCCGGCAGTCAACTGCATCTAGCTACCAATAAACGGCAACGCCCTACACAGTTGCTGCTGGCGCATTTCGGGTGGGAGCCATGGTTCGCATCGGTGTATTGCGTGGATAGCCGCACACCGCCGTATGCCAGCAAGGGAGCAATGCTGCAGAACCAACTACAGGAACTTAAACTCGACCCAAACGATGCTATCTACGTGGGCGATACCGGCCACGATGAGAAGGCGGCAGCAGATGCGGGATTGTCCTTTATTGCCGCAGGTTGGGGCTATGGCGTCGGTGAACAGGCGGTATCAACATCTGCCCGATTGCTACAGTCGGTAGAGGATTTGCTGAATTTTCATGAGACAGATAACGGGAGCAAAACTTGATTTTGGTAACAGGCGGCGCCGGCTTTATCGGCGCAAACTTTATAAGCGACTGGTTGGCTGCCGTTGGCGAACCGGTGTTGAATCTGGACAAGCTGACCTATGCAGGCAATCCGGAGAATCTTGCCCCGCTTAAAAACGACAAGCGGCTCACGTTTATCAAAGGGGATATTGGCGAGTCGGTGTTGGTTGATCATTTGCTGATGACACACCGCCCGCGTGCAATCATCAACTTCGCCGCAGAATCGCATGTCGACCGCTCCATTCACGGGCCGGAAGATTTCGTGCAGACGAATATCGTCGGCACGTTTCGACTGCTGGAATCAGTGCGCGGTTATTGGAATTCTTTGAGCGATGCGGACAAGGCCGCTTTCCGCTTTCTGCATGTATCCACAGACGAAGTGTATGGTTCGCTGGCTGCGCATGATCCGGCCTTCACCGAAGCGAAAGCCTTTGAACCAAACAGTCCCTATTCCGCCAGCAAGGCGGCGTCTGATCATTTGGTGCGCGCGTGGCATCACACCTATGGCCTGCCGGTGCTAACTACCAATTGTTCGAACAACTATGGTCCATACCAGTTTCCGGAAAAACTGATTCCCCTGATGATCCTCAACGCGCTCAGCAGCAAAGCTCTACCCGTGTATGGCGACGGACTGAACGTGCGCGACTGGCTATATGTAGGCGATCACTGCGCCGCAATTCGCCGCGTACTAGAAGCAGGGAGGCTGGGGGAGACGTACAACATCGGTGGCTGGAATGAAAAGCCGAACCTCGAGATTGTGAAGACCATCTGCGCACTGCTTGATGAACTGAAGCCCGACACCAAGGGCAAACACGAGCGGCTGGTTTCCTTCGTGAAAGACCGTCCCGGCCACGACCGCCGTTATGCGATTGATGCGCGCAAGATTGAAAAGGAGCTCGGCTGGAAACCCAAAGAGACTTTCGAGTCCGGCATCCGCAAGACGTTACAGTGGTACCTTGCCAATCAGGAATGGGTTGCCAGCGTGACGAGTGGCGCTTACCGCAACTGGGTCGATACCAACTACCAGGGGCGCAAGTAATGCCTGGCATTCTGCTGTTCGGCGCTGATGGTCAGGTGGGCTGGGAGTTGCGACGCAGTTTGGGTGAGATCAGGAAGGTTTTGCCACTGACCAGATTGCTGGTTGATTTGGGCGATGCGCCTTCCATACGTGCCGCCATCCGCGACATGCAACCGGATGCGATAGTGAATGCTGCCGCCTACACCGCCGTAGACAAGGCCGAAACGGAACAAGACCTGGCTTTTGCGATCAATGCGCGAGCGCCGGCGGTTATGGCTGAAGCAGCGCAAGCGGCCGGCATTCCGCTCATTCATTATTCTTCTGATTATGTGTACAACGGCCGTAAGGCGGGTACTTATGTGGAAAGCGATGCCACCGATCCGCAATCAGCTTATGCCCACAGCAAGCTGGCCGGTGACGCGGCTGTGTTGGCATCTGGTGCAAAAGCAGTAATTCTGCGCACCAGTTGGGTCTATGCCGCACGCGGGGCGAATTTCCTGAAGACCATGCTGCGGCTGGGGCATGAACGGGATTCCTTGCGAGTAGTCAGCGACCAGATCGGCGCGCCGACCTCGGCGGAACTGCTCGCTGATGTGACCGCGAAAGTTTTGCTGCATATATTTAGCAGGAAGACTAGTGAGGATAACGGTACGCTATTAGCCAGCAGCGAAGCGCCCTATGGCGTGTATCACTGTGCGCCCGCTGGTGAAACTTCATGGCACGGTTATGCGGTTTTTGTTATTTCGGAAGCCCGTAAACTGGGTGTAGAACTGAAACTGGCGCCGGAGCACATTGAGGCCATCACTACGGAGCAGTATCCGCTGCCTGCGCCGCGGCCGAAGAATTCACGGCTGGACTGCTCAAAGCTGGAACGCACGTTTGCCCTGCAGCTGCCGCCATGGCAGTTGCATGTATCCCGAACCTTGAAGGAATTGTTCTCATGACTGTACGCAAAGGTCTACTCCTCGCTGGTGGTTCCGGCACCCGCTTGCATCCAGTGACAATGGTTGTGTCCAAGCAATTGCTGCCGGTGTACGACAAGCCGATGGTCTATTACCCACTGACCACGCTGATGCTCGCTGGCATTCGCGAGATCCTGTTGATTTCCACTCCGCAGGATCTTCCGCGCTACGAGATGCTGCTGGGCAACGGTAAGCAATGGGGAATCGATATTTCGTATGCAGAGCAGCCCAGCCCTGATGGTTTGGCGCAAGCATTTATCATTGGCCGTGAGTTTGTGGGCTCTTCGCCGAGTGCGCTGGTGTTAGGTGACAACTTGTTCCACGGGCATGACTTTGCCACTCAGTTGCAGAAGGCGTCGAAGACCGGCGCCGGCAAGAAATCCGGGGCAACAGTATTTGCATATGCGGTGCGCGACCCGGAGCGTTACGGGGTTGTGTCTTTTGATGCGGAGGGCAATGCAGTCAGCATCGAGGAAAAACCGAAGCAGCCCAAATCACGCTACGCCGTAACCGGCCTCTATTTTTACGACAACCAGGTGTGTGATATCGCGCGGGACCTGAAGCCTTCGCCCCGCGGTGAGCTGGAAATTACCGATGTGAATCGCATTTATCTGGAGAAAGGCCAGCTGACTGTGGAGATTATGGGCCGCGGCATGGCCTGGCTCGACACTGGCACACACGATTCCTTGCTCGAAGCCAGCCAGTTCATTCAGACCATTGAACACCGACAAGGACTGAAGGTGGCTTGCCCCGAGGAAGTCGCTTGGCGGCAGGAATGGATTGATGATGCACAGCTGCTGAAACTCGCGGCACCGCTGGCGAAGAGTCAGTATGGGCAGTACTTGAAGGATTTGTTGAGGAAAGAGGTATATTCCTGATGTTGCATCTGTTCCAACGATACTGGATTCACTATGAAGCTCATCCAAACAGTCATTCCTGACGTTGTTCTTCTGGAACCTAAAATCTTCGGTGACGGCCGAGGTTTTTTCTACGAGAGCTGGAACCAGCGCACCCTCACTGGGCTCGGTATTACGGCCAATTTTGTGCAGGACAACCACAGTAAATCACAGCGCGGTGTATTGCGCGGGCTGCATTACCAGATCAAACAGCCTCAGGGTAAACTGGTGCGCGTTGTGGCAGGCGAGGTGTATGACGTGGCGGTGGATCTGCGCCGTTCGTCACCAACCTTCGGTAAATGGGTGGGCTTCACCTTGTCGGCCGAGAATATGCGCATGGCCTGGATACCACCGGGCTTTGCGCACGGGTTTTATGTCACTTCACCTGCTGCTGAATTTCTCTACAAGACCACTGACTACTACAGCCCCGAACATGAACGCAGTTTGTTGTGGAATGATCCGGCGCTGGGGATTTCCTGGCCGCTGAATGGTGAAGTCCCGCAGTTGGCGGCGAAGGACAATGCAGGTGTGTTGTTCAAGGATGCAGAACTGTTTCCCTAACGACTGGACCCCGGCAAAGGCCGGAGCCCAATGTCTTTAACAAGAAAAAAGCGCCCTTGCAGGCGCTTTTTTTATCCAACATGTACAGCTATGACTTAGTTGTGATAAGCCGATTCGCCGTGTTCGGAGAGATCCAGTCCAGTGGATTCCACTTCAGTCGATACCCGCAAGCCGATGGTGTACTTGATCGCAGCTAGAATAATGGAGCTTACAACTGCGCTCCAGATTATGGCGATCAACACTGTTTTTACCTGGATCATGATTTGCGCGGAGTCGTAGCCGAACGTCGGACCAACCCAGCCGTCGACAACATAACCTGCACCACCCAGAGCCGGATTGACGAATACGCCAGTGAGGATTGCACCGATGATGCCGCCAACTGCGTGGATGCCGAAAGCGTCCAGAGCATCGTCATAGCCCAGCATGTTCTTGATGTAGGCTACTGCGAAGAAGCACCCGATGCTTGCCACAACACCGATCACCAAGGCGCCGTTGATGCCAACGAAGCCGCAAGCCGGAGTAATGGCAACCAAGCCTGTAACTGCGCCGGACAGGATGCCCAGCAGGCTGGGCCTGCCTTTGATGATCCACTCAAGTGCCAGCCAAGTGACTGCTGCCACTGCTGTTGCAAACAAGGTGTTACCGAAAGCCAGCACTGCGTAACCGTTGGCTTCGAGGTTGGAACCGGCGTTGAAGCCGAACCAGCCAAACCACAACAGTGAGGCACCAAGCATGGTCATGGTCAGGCTGTGTGGCGGCATGGCGACTTTGCCATAGCCGGTACGTTTGCCCAGGAACAAGGCAGCGACCAGACCAGCAACACCTGCGTTGATATGCACAACGGTGCCGCCTGCAAAGTCCAATGCGCCCATCTGCCACAGATAACCTGCGGTAGCGTTCAGCTCTGCCACTACATCAGGGCTGGTGTAAGCGTCCGGACCGGGCCACCACCAAACCATGTGCGCCATGGGGATGTACGAGAAGGTAAACCACAGTACCGAGAAAATCAGGACTGCGGAAAATTTCATGCGCTCTGCGTAGCCGCCGGCGATCAGGCCGACAGTAATTGCTGCGAATGTGAGCTGGAAGAAGGCGAACAGCATTTCCGGTATGACCACACCTTTGCTGAAAGTGGCGGTTGGCACGAAGAATCCGTTCGCGTCATAAACCACACCTGCCAGCAGCGTCTTGTCCAGACCGCCAAAAATGGCATTACCATTGCTGAAAGCCATACTGTAACCGTACACCACCCACAACACTGCAATTACGCAAAAGATGGTGAAGATCTGCATCATGGTCGAGAGCATGTTTTTTGCCCGTGCCATGCCGCCATAGAAAAGGGCCAGCCCCGGGATGGACATCAACAGTACCAATGCAGTTGATACCAGCATCCAGGCGACATCGCCGTTGTTGTACACCGGCGCGTCCTGCGCCAATGCGATCTGCGGGAGAACGCTGGCTACGGCAGCCAGCCCCCAGGCAGCGTGTTTAATGCGAGAGAGAACGTTTGTCATTGCAAATCTCCTGAACCTTGAAGGTTAAATGGCGTCGTCGCCGGTCTCACCCGTACGGATGCGGATGCATTGTTCGATGTCGTAGACGAAAATCTTGCCGTCACCAATCTTGCCGGTGTTGGCTGCCTTGGTGATGGTCTCAATGGTCTGCTCCAGAGCGCTGTCCTTCACGACCACTTCCACTTTCAGTTTGGGCAGAAAATCGACGACATATTCGGCACCGCGATACAGCTCGGTGTGTCCTTTCTGGCGGCCAAATCCTTTGACTTCGGTTACGGTAATCCCCTGGACTCCAATTTCTGATAGGGCCTCTCTGACGTCATCAAGCTTGAAGGGCTTGATAATCGCATTGATCATTTTCATGGTTTCAGTCTCCTGGTACGTCGTTGCGTAATAAGGGCGGTGTTGGCACTACACACGAAGATAGGCAAAGCAAGGCGCATGCCAATCAAAAACGATCGAAACTCAGGCATTTGGCCGGTATTCTCTCGGCCAAACCCACACACACACAGGGATTTGCCCATAATTGGTGCGGTATTTTTTTTATATGCGCCATTTTGGGATTTCCAGGACTTTCTGCGCCTGCCGCTAACAAGTTGATATAGGCCGAGATTTCTGTTGTAAGGGTTTTGGGTCTTAATTTATGCTCAGTTTCTGTGCGAAATGCAGGGGTCTTAATCAAGTTGGCGCCCCTTAACTGCTCAAAAAGCGGGCATTGAACAATGATTCCCGAATCAATCGGGATCACAACAACTAAAACCAAGGTGGGGGAAACGCAGCATGAACAGATTCAATAAGGCGGTGCGCTGGACAGCAGGGGCGGCCTTGCTGTTGCCGGCACTGTCTCAGGCACAACAAGTAGTAGATGGTGCTGCTACGTCATGGACAATGACTGCCACGGCGCTCGTGCTGTTCATGACGATTCCTGGCCTGAGCCTGTTTTATGGCGGCTTGGTCCGTACCCGCAACGTTTTGTCCGTTCTTATGCAGTGTTTCGCGATAACGTGCGTGGCCTCATTGGTATGGCTGGTGGTGGGTTACAGCCTGGCCTTTTCTGAGGGCAACGGTTTTATCGGTGGGCTGAGCAAAGTGCTGTTTGCCGGTGTGGAGCAGGAGTCGGTTGTAGGTCTCATTCCGGAATCGGTGTTTGCGCTGTTCCAGATGACCTTCGCCATCATCACCCCTGCGCTTATCTTCGGTGGTTTTGCGGAGCGTGTGCGTTTTGGTTCGGTGATGTTGTTCAGCGTTCTCTGGTTGCTGGCAGTATATGTGCCGGTGACGCACTGGGTCTGGGCGAGCGATGGTTGGCTCTTCCAGCGCGGCTTGCTGGATTTCGCCGGCGGCACAGTGGTGCATATCACAGCCGGCGTCGGTTCGCTGGTTTGCGCATTGGTGTTGGGTCCTCGCACGGGCTTCGGCAAAACCCCCATGACACCGCACAACATGACGATGACGGTAACCGGTGCCGGTATGTTGTGGGTCGGCTGGTTTGGTTTCAACGGTGGCAGTGCTTTGGCAGCTGACGGCAACGCCGGTATGGCCATGCTGGTAACGCATATCTCGGCAGCGGCCGGAGCGGTGGCCTGGATGCTGATGGAGAAACTGAAATTCGGTAAGCCTTCTGTTCTGGGTATTGTCACCGGTATGGTGGCGGGCCTGGGTACGATCACTCCAGCCTCGGGCTTTGTAGGCCCGGGCGGTGCATTGGTGATCGGCCTGATTGCTGGCGTGGTGTGCTTCTTCGCTACGCAGGCACTGAAACAAAAACTGAAAATAGATGATTCGCTCGACGTATTCCCGGTGCATGGCGTGGGTGGAATTTTAGGCACTTTTGCTGCGGGGATTTTCGCGTCATCTGCGCTGGGCCTCTTCAGCGGCCAGGGTTATGCGGAAGGCATGACGATGGGCGGCCAGATTGTGGTGCAGCTGACTGGTATTGTTGCCACAGCGGCTTACACCGCAGTGCTGACGTTCGTCTTGTTGAAAGTGGTCAACGCATTGACCGGTTTCCGTGTAACCCCGGAAGAAGAAAACACCGGCCTCGACATCGTGCTGCACAACGAGAGTGGCTACGATTTGTAATTAAAACACTGGATTCCCGCGAAGGCGGGAATCCAGTGCAGTTCAGAGTAACTTCCGCGCGAGCCTTCCCCACACCCCGCAAACTGACATACCCTAGCGGCTTCGCATCAGTATTCCCTCGCCATGCATTTCACGACCCCCGCTTTGATCGCTGCGCTTGCCGACGGCCGGTTTCATACCGGTGATGAGTTGGGCGAGCGTTTTGGTGTTACGCGCGCAGCCATCTGGAAGGCGATGCATAAACTGCCAGAGCTCGGCCTTGAAGTGCATTCGGTGCGTGGTAAGGGTTACCGGCTGAGTGAAATGCTGAACTTGCTTGATGCCATAGCAATTAAAAGCAACCTGTCAGTTTCCAATCACGCCAGAATCCGCGAGCTGGAATTGTTGCCGGTTATAGACTCGACCAATGCGCATTCCCTGCGCCGGGCCCAGGAGCGCGTCTTGCTGCTGGGGCCCGGACAGGTTTACGTTTGCATGGCAGAAATGCAGACCGCAGGCAAAGGGCGCAGAGGGCGGCAGTGGGTCAGTCCTTTCGGTCACAATCTGTATCTGAGTGTCCTGCGCGAATTCACTTCAGGCGCCAGCAGTCTTGAGGGGCTGAGTCTTGTAATGGGGATCGCGCTGGTCAATGCGCTTCAGGAGTGGGGTTTCAGTGGGTTGGGTCTGAAATGGCCAAACGATGTGTTGTGGAATGGGCACAAGCTCGCCGGTATCCTGATCGAAATCAGCGGCGATGTCGCTGGCACTTGTCAGGTGGTCATTGGTCTGGGCCTCAATCTGAAACTGAAAGCGGATAACATGATGGATGTGGAGCAGCCTTGGGCCGCGCTGACACAGCTGGGTTTTGTACAACAGGATCGCAACCGGTTGTTTGGAAGAATTCTGGATCGTGTACTTACTGCCCTGGAACATTTCCAGATGAGTGGCTTTGGTGCATTCGCTGATGACTGGAACCGGCTGGACATCAGTGCTGGGAAACAGGTGGAGCTGAGCAGTGCCACTGGTCCGGTGACAGGACTGGGGCTTGGTGTCGATGCTGTCGGTGCCTTGTTGCTGGATACAGGGGCTGGCATTCGCCGATTTCTGGGTGGTGAGGTGAGTTTGCTTGCAGCTTCAGGAGTCGGCAACAATAAAGGTACAGTCTGGTGATGATTCTGGAGATGGATGCAGGTAACACCCGCATCAAATGGCGCTTGCGCGAGCAGCGCGATGGCAGGAACTGGCATAAGCTTGCCGAAGACAGCGTGTTCGCCGAACAGAAGGTGCCCTCTGTATTCATCGAGTTGGGCAAGCAACTGGAAAAGTTGCCCATGACGCGCATCGACCGCATGCTGCTGGCAACGGTAAGAGGCGAAGGCTTCAAGACGGCGTTCTCGGCGGTAATGACTGAGAAGTGGCACTTGCAGCCGGAGTATGCAGCGGTGAGTGCTACGTGTGGAGGGGTGCGCAACGGCTATGAAGATGTGTCGCGTTTGGGAGTTGATCGCTGGCTGGCAGTGGTGGCAGCGTATTCCCGTGCGAACAGCGCATGTTGTGTTGTGGACTGCGGCACAACAATTACCGTGGATCACGTAACCGCAGATGGCCAGCACCAGGGCGGTTACATCGTCCCCGGTCTTCATCTGATGCGTGATGCCCTGGCGGCGCGCTCAAAGGCGCTTACCACGGCACCCGGTACCTGGGAGTCGGCAGCGCCGGGGACGTCTACCCTCACTGCAGTTCATAACGGTATTTTGGCCATGGCACTGGGCTTTCTGCGCGATATTCACCAACAAGATCTATTAGCTGGACGCCAAGTCGAGTGGTTCCTCACTGGTGGGGATGCCCCACATCTGGCTAGCCACATTGACTGGGCCTGCCAACTTTTCCCCGATCTGGTCATGGACGGTCTGGAATTAACGATGCTTGGGCAGGGTTAAACGGCAGCCTGATGCGTACTTTTCTGGTGCTGATGATACTCATGAATCTGGGCTTTCTGGTCTGGCAGCAAGGATGGCTGTTGCCCAGTGAGCCAAAGCAGGAAATTGCCGTTGTTACCGCTTTCCAGCAGGCAACTCAAAGCCTGCTTCTGCTCAGTGAGCTGCCCCAGGGGCAGCTGGATACCATGGCAGCCCTTGTTCAGGCTCGCTCCAACCGAAGTAACGCCTCTCAGGAGCTGGAAGATCTTCAGCAAGAGATAGTCGCCGTTGAGGGCAAAATTGGCGAAGTTCAAGTAGAAATTGGCGAAAATCAAGAGCAGTCTGCAGCAGTGCAGGGGGCTATGCTGGGCGCCTTGGATGCCGCCATTGCAGAATTTGACCCAGAGCCAATACTGGAGCTGGCCCCTGAAGCCGCGATTACGCCCGTCCTCTGGTGTGCCGAAGCGGGTGTTTTCGGTGATCGGGAATCTGCTGAAGCCTTTGTCGCCCCCTTGCCGGGGATGGGCGCTAGCGGCATGGTGGTAGAGCGTGAAGAGCCAATTTCCTCGACCTGGTGGGTTCACATGCCGGTCTTCAGTTCCGAGGAAGTAGCCGCGACCATGTTGAAGGAACTACAAGACAAAAACATCGACAGTTACTACATGCGCAGCGGTGATATGGCTGGCGGCATTTCTCTTGGGGTATATTCCCGGCCGGAGAGCGCACTGATTGGCCAGCAGCGTCTGGCGGACCAAGGATATGCCGCAAGCATCAAGGAGGTAAGCAGGATAGGAGCGCGATTCTATGCGACCCTCAATCTTCCTGATGCTGCCCTGCGGGAAACCCCTGATTGGGCTGATTTTCTGGCTTCTGCAGGGGGTGTCGAGGTGTCAGAAAAGGCCTGTGAAACGATTGCGCCTGAAAATCAATTCCCCTAGAATGCGGCCCCTGTGTAAAAGTGCCAGGGGTAGTAGAACCGTCTGATGCTTAGCTGGAGGGGTTCCCGAGTGGCTAAAGGGATCAGACTGTAAATCTGACGCGCAAGCTTCGGTGGTTCGAATCCACCCCCCTCCACCATTTCAGGCGCAGTCCGGCCGGTGGGCAAAAGGCGGGCAGTTAGTGAGGCAATAAGCGGGGCAAGGAAGCGGACTATCCCGAACGCATGAAAACCTCAAAAGCCAGTGGACTGAAGATATCCTGAAACCTGAGAAACCCCAGGCGTAAGCATGTCGTTAGTCCACTGTTTTTTGTGATTTCGCCGGCGGCATCGCGGTGAAGTAATGGCAGTAAAGCGAGGCAGTTAAGCGAAGTAGTGAAGCGGAGCAGTAAAGCGAGAGAGTTCCGCGGGTATAGTTCAATGGTAGAACTCCAGCCTTCCAAGCTGATCATGCGGGTTCGATTCCCGCTACCCGCTCCAGGGTTGTTTAGGTAGCCGGGGGGGATTGGCCCAGAAAGTGCGCGGCTCGCATAGCTCAGGTGGTAGAGCGCATCATTGGTAATGATGAGGTCCCCAGTTCGACTCTGGGTGTGAGCACCATCCTTCGGGATTTTTTATTTTTATAGAAAGCGGTATAGCGGTCGGTTTCAAGATCTCTGGTCTTGGAGCGATCATCCAAAATTGAATATTGATTTTAGTGTTGCTTTTGTCGGAGGCCCACCATGGCGAAGGAAAAATTTGAACGTAAGAAGACCCACGTAAACGTTGGCACGATTGGTCACGTTGACCATGGCAAGACGACGCTGACGGCAGCACTGACAAAGGTGTGCGCCGAAACTTGGGGCGGCACGTTCCGCTC
>CAMDML010000016.1 GCA_945902215.1 Klebsiella pneumoniae
CATCATCGAGTAGACATATTTGTACGGCAGACTGAGGAAGCGATCGTCAACGCGCGCAAGATCGGCGATGTCGGTCGGGTCGAGAATTGCTTCCTGATACGTGTCGCCGGCGGAGTCGAAATCAAACACCAGCCGTCGGATCGTGTGCCGCGCCAGTTGCGGTGACCATGGCGAACCATCAATCTGCGGGAAAAATGGAAACGGGTTGCCATCGCTGATTGGCGCATCAACCACAACCTTGTTGCCGTCATCGAACGCATTGATGGTGTGCATAACCACACTGGCTGGCCCCTTGAACCAGCGGATGTCGCTGCCATCGCCTTCACGCGGGATGAAACCCCACCATGTCGGCTGCGACTTGTCCCAGGCCCAGTGCAGGTTGCCGGCACGCAGACGTTCCATGTTGGTGACGTACCCGTACACCGGGAAGATGAGGTACTTCTGCGTCATCACCATGTCGTGCAGTGTGCTGACGTAGGGAACCTTGACCTTGTATTCCTTCGTCACCTTTCCCTGCGGCGACACCACATAGACCCACAAGTCGTCAGTGCACAGACCTGTTGCCTCGTAGCCGTAGCAGATCATGTCACCGGTAACCGGGTCCACTTTCGGATGCGCTGAAAAGGTTTGCGCCTTGTAGTCACCGCCGAAATTCCAGGGGCCTAGCGTTTCCAGTGTATTCGGATCAATCTCATACGGATGCGCGTCTTCCTTCAGCGCGAACAATTTGCCGGCGTGGGCGATGGGTGCAGTGTTCATCACTGTGCCGAGATACGGTTTGTCTGCGTACGCTACCGAGGGATCGAGAATCGTGAACGGATTGCGGTAGACACCATAGAGCTGCTTGCGGGCAGCCAGGTTGTTCATGAAACGCGGCGTCTTGATCCAGCGCCCTTTGAAATCCACCGTGCCGTTGCGGATGCGGAAGCTGCTGATGTAACCATCGGTTGAGAACGGACTGTCATCGGGTCGCGCCGGCGGGTAAAACCATTCGCCACCAACACGGATGAAGGCGCCATTCAAGTCCGGCGGTATCGTGCCTTCGATTTCACAATCGAATACATCTGCTTCGAAACGGAGGGGTGAAAAGTAGCCTTGCGGCGCGGGGCCTTGGGTGAAATCGACCATGACAACCTCTGCAATCTTGTTCTTTTTGTGGTTTGAGCATATGCCAGCCCTTGGGGCTTTGTCCATTACGGACTCGCTGCATCGCCATCTCTTTCATGGCCCGGCAAATCACGCTACGCTGCCGCAACTTACTGGAGAGATTTGTCATGAAAACAACAAAAATCTGCGTTTTGCTTGCCCTACTTTCGGGCTTCGCCATTTCTGCCCAAGCGCAACCCGTGGGTTGCGACAAAGCCTGCCTGGAAAGCATCGCCGACCAGTACCGTGTCGCCTACCTGGCACATGATCCCACGCTGGTCGCCATCGCCACCGATGTGCGCTTCTCGGAAAACAGTGTGGAAATGACCTTCCCCGACGCCACCTGGGATACGGTGACAGAAGAGCTGGGGCCGGCGCAGACGATCTCTGATCCCGTTACCGGCAACCTCGCGATCTTCACCGCGATCATGCAAAACGATACCCCCGGTTTTCTCGGGGTGCGGCTGAAAGTGGAGAACCGCGAAATCACCGAGATCGAACATATCATCTCGACCAAGCGCAATCTCAGCAGCCCGCCAACACCGATTGGCGACCATCTCGCCTACGAGCACGACCCCTTGATCAATGAAATCATTCCGCTGGAAAACCGCCTGAGCCGCGAGGCACTGATGGCACATGCCTCTGGTTACTTCGCGACACTGGAACACAACAATGGCGAAATCCGTGGCACCTGTTTTGCGCCGGAAGCGATCCGCCGCGAGAACGGGTTGCTGTTCAGGGAGATCGAAGCCGGGTTCAAGTCAGGCCGCTACCTGTTCAACGAAGAAGTGCGCAATTGGCCGATTCTGGTAGATGAAGAGAGAGGTATTGCGATGTCGCGCGGCTTTATCGACCACAAAGGCGTGCTGGATGAATACACGCTGACGGACGGCACGCCGCAGAAATCAGTATTCCGCGAACCGCAGACGTGGGGCTTCCTGGAGATGTTCAAGGTGAAGGACAACTGCATCGCGTCAGTGATTGCGACCTTTGTGCAGTCGCCCTACAAGATGCAGTCGCCCTGGACTCCTTAGCTTAGCGCCGTGACCCTCACTCGCCACTACACTCTCACCCAAACCCCCACTGACTCCGGTGAACCAGAAACCGCGATCAATGCTTTGGCACGGGTCAGCGCCCTGCCGAAAGGTCGCTTGAAGGATGCCCTGGCCAAAGGCGCCATAACCCTGACCCGCGGCAGCAAGACCAAGCGGCTGCGGCGCGCCACCTTTGCGCTAGAGAAAGGCGACACCTTGTCGCTCTGGTACAACCCGGAGTTATTGGCCCTGGTGCCGCCACAACCCCGGCTGCTGGCTGATGAAAGACAGTACAGCGTCTGGAACAAACCTGCAGGCTTGCTCGCTCAGGGTACCCAGGAAGGGGATCACTGTGCATTGTTGCGGCTCGCAGAACTGCAGCTCAAGCGCGACGTGTTTCTGGTGCACCGGCTCGACCGGGAAGCAGCAGGGCTGATGCTGATTGCGCATACACCGAAAGCAGCGGCCGCCTTTTCGGCACTTTTTGCTTCACATGAGGTGGGAACCAAAATCCGCAAGCTGTATCGCGTGGAAGTGAAAGGACACACACCAGAACACGGAGAGATTGCGTTACCGCTTGACGGCAAAGCTGCGCTGACGCGGTTCACGCGGAACGCATACGATGCTGTGCGCAACAGCAGTACGCTGGATGTGGAGCTTGTTACCGGCCGCAAACACCAGATCCGCCGACATTTTGCCGAGAGCGGTTTTCCGGTGCTGGGTGACCCCGCCTATGGCAAGGACAACAAGGATGCCCGTGGCCTGCAATTGATCGCTGTTTCTCTTGAATTTATTTGCCCCTTAACCGGCAAACCGCAGCATTATCACCTGTAGGAACGGATCCAGGTGTCTAGCCCTGCGCTTATTGTCGGCTCTGGTAGACGCCGAAATGCACAAAGGGTGACGGCGCACGTTGCCCTGGCCGCGCATTGGCCGGCACCCGATGGCTGACCGGCGGCAGACTCAACAGGTACGCAGCAATCGCTGTCGCATCTTCCGCATGAATGTTCGCGTAACTCGGCCACGGCATCACCGGCAAGGTCTGCCCGCTGTGTTTGTCGACACCGGTCTGGATCATCGCGACAATCTCGCCAACACTCCATGTGCCGATACCCGTTTCCATGTCAGGCGTCAGGTTTGCCGGATAAACGACCCCGGGGTTGCGTTCGGCCAGTGGGTTGGTCCACGCGATGCCAGTATCGGAACCGGCCAGTAGTTGTGCCATGTTCGGCGTGCCAACCAGCGCGCCATTCGTATGACAACTGCTGCAGCCGAGCAACCCGACGAGATACCGGCCACGCTCTACTTCTTCAGGAGAAAAATTTGCAGTGGCGCTTGCGACAGGCGCATCAAGTTGTGTTGCAGGAGTCAACTGCTCGTAGTCATCCAGCGGATTGTCAGTAGAAGAACAGGCACTGAGGACAACCAAGAAGGGCAAGGCAAGTGGCTTGAAGTTCATCGCGTAGGCTCCTGCAGGCGAAGGACGATCCGGGTAAGAAGTGCGCCGCCATTATGGGCCTGCACCCTTAGCCGCAAGCTGATTCATATCAAACGAGGGGGAAAACTTCCATCACATGGAGCGAGCTCAGAACCCACTCTTGTCCCTGCCCAACCAAGCGATCAGTTTGCCAAGGTACTGAACCAGCAGGACCATCGAATCCCAGATGATCTTCAAGGTCAGCCAGAATGCGAATTTCACTTTGCCTTGCAGGCTCAGACGCCAGAAACCGTCTGTCTTGTCCATATAAGGGGCGAACATTGCGTTCCTGCGCAAGCGCCGGTCCAGCGGAGGAAACAGCCGCGCCGCAATGATTGCGGCGACAGCCAGGAATAAAAGTCCCGGGATGACGGGAAGTATGATCCCCGCCATCCCGATCGCTGCACACAGCAGCAAAATGACCAGGGCCAGCAACTTGATGAACCAGTGGGAGTCGTGCGTTCGCTGGGGGGTTCTGGTCAGTCCTGCATTGGTAGTAGATGTGTCGTAGAGACTCATGGTTTGTTTGCTCGTGAAATTTTCTTGGCTGTAACTATTAATAGTAGTACCGCGCACGCGGTTTGATCGGTGCCAGCAGGAAGTAGAAGATCCACGCGAACCAGGACAGGAAGATGATCGCCAGAATCCAGGCGAACTTTTCGCCGCCGGTAGTCTTCTCGGAATCGGCGATGATCAGGATCGGCAGCAGCCACAGGAAAATGCAGGCCAGAATCACCACGCCCACAGCGGCAAAAGTCAGTACTGGTACCAGCACCACAACAGCGCCCCACACAAGGGCGAGCAACAATAGTGCGACTAAGACGTTCATGGGTGTTCTCCTGCTCCTGATATTCAAAAGTATTGTGTAGGCTGTAATGCCAAGTCCGTGCCATCTAATTAATATTTTTAAATATCAATTGGTTGGAGTATTTTAAAAGCTTCCGCCACACCATCGCGGTTCAAGTCTGCGCCAACGATTGGCCAAATCCGCCACGTTGCAAATGTCGGTTTGCGCCTTATATTGGCGGGCGCCCGCCTATGGGTTCCATATAAAAAAAGGAAACATCCATGATCCGCAGCACCGAACGCTTTCTCACTACGCATGTCGGCAGTTTGCCGCGCACCAAAGACCTGACGCTGATGATGTGGGCCAAGGAAGACGGCGTGCCGGTTGACCAAAATGCACTACGCACACGTGTGCAGCAGGAAGTGCATGACATCGTCAAAAAGCAGATGGACATTGGTGTCGACATTGTCAACGACGGCGAAGTGTCCAAACCGAGTTATGCCACCTACATCAAAGACCGGCTCAACGGCTTTGGCGGTAGCGAAAACCGTTATGTGTTCGATGACCTGGTGGATTTTCCTGACATCGCGCGCCGTGTTGGTGAAGACCCTTCGCGCCAGCATCGTCATGCGCCGGGCTGCGTCGGCCCGCTCAGTGTCAAGGATCTCAAGGGTCCGGAAGAAGACGTGGCCAACCTCCGCAACGCGGCCGGCAAGGACAACATGAACCACGTCTTCATGAGCGCGGCCTCGCCCGGCGTTGCTTCGATATTTTTCAAGAACGAGTACTACAAGACACACGAGGAATATGTGTTCGCGCTCGCCGATGCCATGCGCGGCGAATATGAAACGATTGCGCGCTCCGGCGCTACTCTGCAGATTGACTGCCCCGACCTCGCGATGGGGCGGCATATGAACTCCACTGGCGTCACGCTGGCGGATTTCCGCAAACGCGCCGCACTGCACGTCGAAGCGTTGAATCATGCGGTTGCCAATATTCCCGAAGAACAGTTGCGCATGCACCTGTGCTGGGGCAACTACGGCGGCCCGCACCACCACGACGTGAATTTTACTGACATCGTCGACATCGTGTTCAAAGCCAAGCCGCAGATGTATCTGTTTGAAGCGGCTAACCCGCGCCATGCGCATGAATGGTCGATGTTCGAGAAAGTGAAACTGCCACCCGGCAAGATCCTGTGCCCGGGCGTCATCGAGTGCCAGTCGAACTACATTGAGCATCCCGAGCTCGTTGCGCAGCGCATCAAACGCTATGCCGACCTCGTTGGCCGCGAGAACGTGATGGCTGGCACCGACTGCGGTTTCAGCATCCATGTGGGGCAGGCCGCGATCGACCCGCAAGTGGTGTGGCTAAAATTCAAAGCACTTGCGGAAGGCGCGCGCATCGCATCACAGTGGTGCTGGAAGAAATGATCCAGGTGTCAGGGTGGCGACTCTGACGCCCCATTCAAAACCAGAACCGCAAACCAGCAATGAGTTTCAGTTCTTCACACTCCCGACCCGCGGCGCGTAACAGTGCCGCGGTGTCGCCATAAGCCCTTGACCATTCCACGCCGACATACGGCGCGAACTCGCGGCGTACTTCGTAGCGCAGACGCAGCCCGAAGCCGGCGTCACTCAACCCTTTGCCAATACCCAGCGCGGGATCGTCGGCAAAGCTGTAGTTGAGTTCGAGCCGCGGTTGCAATATCACTTTCTGGGTAAAGCGCAGTTCATATTCTGTTTCCAGCCGCGCGCTGACATCGCCGTGCTCGCTGAGAAAAGCCGCTGCATCGACTTCAAACCAGTATGGCGCGAGTCCCATCAGGCCGAGCACCGCGTGGGTGCGCGAGGCGGAACCACTGTCATCGCGGCGCACACCGGCCTGCAGATCCCAGAACGGCGCGACGGCGCGGCTGTACAGCGCTTGCACTTCGCTGTGGTCGGTGGCATCTGCATCCACATCATAAGCACCTTCAGTCTTGAACCAGAACTTGTTGATGTCCGAGCCGTACCAGCCCTGGGCCTCCCACAGACGTGAGGTAACGCCATCGTCCTCCGCCTGCTCGAAGCGTTCACCGAGCAGCAGGAAGTTGAGCGAGTCACCGTGCATCATCAGATTCATGTGCCGCGCTTCCTGCATGGCGGGACTGTCATCCCTGTCCACTACAACCGCCGGGGACGCCGTATGCGCACTGTGGTCGACAGCCGGAGCAGGTGCAGCAGCGGAATGGTCATGTTCCGCGGCGTTGAGGATTGCCGGAAACAGCAGTAGCAACAGCAAGCGCTTCATGACTGCGCTCCCACTGCAAACACCCGCATCATGCCGGCGTGCATGTGGTACAGCAGATGGCAATGGAAGGCCCAGTCGCCGGGCGCATCAGCCGTGACATCAACAGAAGCCTTTTCTCCAGGCTTCAGCACCAGCGTATGTTTGCGCGGCTTGTTGGCGGTTTCGTCGGTGACGACGTCGAAGAACATGCCGTGCAGATGCACCGGATGCGGCATCATTGTGTCGTTGACGAAAGTCAGGCGCACACGCTCACCAAGACGTAGCGGGATCGGGCCATCCACTTCGGAAAACTTCAGCCCGTCAAAAGACCACATGTAACGCTCCATGTTCGCCGTCAGGTGCAATTGCAGTTCGCGCTCGGGTGCGCGCACATCGGGATTGGTTGTCAGGCTGCGCAGCTCGGTGTAAACCAGCACCCGATGCGCTTCGCTTTCCAGGCCCAGCGGACGCTCATGCAGGCGATTGACCGGATTGGCGGCAAGGCTTGCCACGCCGGGACCTTGCGCATGTGCATGTACCGTGCCTGTCGGCACAGGCGCGGCCGGGTCTGACGAGGCATGGGCAGAGTGGTCAACTACCGGTGCTTCAGTCGCTGCTGCCGTGTGAGCGCTGTGGTCCATCCCTGCCATCATGACAGGGGAATCTGCTGCAGTTGCCGACGCTGCATGCTCTCCATGATCCATGCCCATGTCTTTCATCGTCAGCAGCGGACGTGGACGCAACGGCGGCACATCTGCCTTCATGCCGGCACGTGGAGCCAGCGTTGCCGCTGCATAGCCGTAGCGGTCGTTGCTTTCCGCATAGATGGCGTAAGCCTGATCGGCTTGCGGCTGCACGATGACATCGAAGGTTTCAGCGGTACCGATCTGGAATTCGTCGGTCTCGACCGGCTGCACGTTTTGCCCGTCGGCCTGCACCACGGTCAGCGGCAATCCCGGAATACGAATGTTGAAGATGCTCATCGCCGAGGCATTGATGAAACGCAACCGGATGCGTTCACCGCGTTGGAACAGCGCCGTCCAGTTTTCACCCGGGCTGTGGCCGTTGACCAGATACGTATAGTTTGCGGCGGTGACATCGGCGAGATCGGTTGGGTTCATGCGCATGTCGCCCCACATCCTGCGTTCGGCCAATGTGGTATCGAGCCCGTTCGCACGCACGTCGCGGAAAAAGTCGCCCACGGTGCGTTGCTGGAAGTTATAGGTGTCGCTCATCTTCTTCAGCTTGGAGTACACACGCTCCGGAGTTTCAGCGCTCCAATCGGACAGCAGTACAATGTATTCGCGGTCGTACGTGAATGGCTCCGGTTCGCGCGGGTCGATGATCACAGGCCCGTAATGCCCGATCTGCTCCTGCAACCCTGAATGACTGTGATACCAATAGGTGCCGGCCTGTTTCAATGGGAAACGACAGGTAAACGTGTCACCGGCAGCGATGCCGGGGAAGCTGACGCCAGGTACACCGTCCATCTGCCAAGGCAGCAAAATGCCGTGCCAGTGAATCGAAGTGGGCTCGGCAAGCGTGTTGTGTATGCGCAGGCTTAAGTCATCGCCTTCGCGCCAGCGCAGCAGCGGTGCCGGGAACTGGCCGTTGACCGTGATATGCCGCGCGCGTTTGCCGGCCACCTGAGAATGCGCTTCGGCCACTGTCAGATCGAAGTCATTACCTTGCAGTGCCGGCACACCGGCCAAGGTGTTCAGCGCGCCGGATTGCGCCCAGGCCGGCAGGAGCGACTGCCAGCCGAGCGCGCCGCCCAGCAGCAGCGAAGATTGCAAAAATTCCCGTCTTTTCATCTTGTTCCTCTTCGGGAGCCGCACAAGAGCCGCTTCTGGTTATCAATGTAGTGGGGAACCGGATTCAATGTCATGCCGGTCCCGTGATAGTCGTCAGCCAACTCGTCACAGCGAGCACCAATAGCGCGACACCAATTTCTATCCGGATATACGTTTGCAGAGTGGCGGCGGATCCGGTTGTTGCCAGTTTTGGCACCAGCACCAGCTTGTTGCCGGCGGCGATTAGCAGCAAACCACTTACGCCAACCAGCTTCAGCAACAAGGTACGCCCATATGCTGTTGTCGCGAGATCGGTCGGTGCCTGCAGCACCTGGGTCGCCAGCCACATGCCGGAAACCAGCAGCAAGGCCACGATGCCCAGCGCCAGCGCGCCGAAACGTTGCATCAGAGTCTGCACTTGCTGGATGTCCCGGGTCCGACTCAGTTGCAACAGCGGATATAGGGCGCCGATCCACAGGAAGACCATCAACACATGCAGAGCCAGCACGCCCCGCGCCACGAGCGTCAGTGTGCTGATGTGCCCGGTCAGCACGAAAGACCCGGCCAGCAGCAAAGTCGCTGATGCGCACACGATGCGTTCAGCCTGACGGCGATAACTTATGGCAACCGGCACAGGACACAACAACCACAACGCCACCAACGCAAAAGCCAGCATCCGTACTCCCAGAACCTGACCCAATCCTGACTGCAACAGAATCCTGCCCATCAGCGGATCGAACATGCCCGCAACCCCGCTCTGATTGACAGCGCCGACTTGCAACAGGAAATAAACCGGCACCACCAACAGACCCAGCACAGCGCTCAAGCGCAGATAGCGCCGTAGCTCGGGCTGTTCAGAAAAGCGCTGACTACGCGCCAGCGCTACGCCGAAGCTCCCACCTACAACACCCGCCGTGGCCAGCAAGCCCAGCCATTTGCCCGCTACTGACGCCAGTTCCCAGATGCCGACCGTCATGACTGGATCTCACCGATCATGCGGCTCTTGCGATGCTAGCGGTCCTGCCACTTCAGTCGCATCCGGATCCACCGTGAAGCTGAGGCTGCCTTCAACGCGATGGCCGTCGCCGCCCAGCACAGTCCAACTGGCCTTGAAAGATCCAGGCGAAAGCGCAGGCAGTGGGATCGAGAACGTTTTCGCAGGGGCGGCGGAGGCTTCAAACCCGGTTGCCAGCGGCACACCGGCGCCGTCGGCGATATCCAGCTTCAGTAGCTGCACTGCTTCAGTAAAGCCCAAATCCAACATGGCGGGCGCCTGTTTCAGCACCGCGCCATCAGCAGGATTGGCTTCCGTTAGTGCTGTATGGGCATACAACTGAGTAGAGCCGAGCCACAAGGCGGGCAATAACAACAATACTTTCATGCGTTTCATGAGCGCTGACCTTTTCAAAGTTGCCACGGCAAAAGCCATGGTGATACTGCGTTGTACTGCAGGATAGTGGAACGGTGCTTTCCGCACGCTGAATGCCTGACCCAACAAGGTTCAGGCTCCCGGCGCGGAATCAGGCAACCGTGGGAGGTCGGAAATGATCGATGAGAGGAGGAAGGGCAATCGAAAATTCAAAGGTTAATCCGTTCCACGGCATGTGCGCAGGATGTTCCGGATTGAAGGCGTCGCCAAGGTCCGGTGTATTCAGACTCCGGCAAAACTGGCAGGACTGGTCACAATCGGCGGTTGAGTGTGGATGGCTGGCAACTGCGCCAGCCGGATGATGCTCAGCAACCGTGGCAGCGTGCTCAGCAATCACCGCGCTCTGCATGTGCATGTGATGGCCGGCATGAACCGCGTTAGGCGTTGGTTCCATGGGCAGCTGTGCATGTTCGACATGCTGTTGTTCGCTTTCAATTTGTGATGCATGCAGATGCCGGCAGGCCAGAAACGGACTCGCAAGCGCCTGCCCCCACATCATCAGCAGGGTGAGAGTTACCAGCGTGTTGCGCGTCCCTCTCTTCATCTTCTCTTCATCTTCTCTTCAGCGCACTCATTGCATGTCTACAGGGTTGGTGCAGTAGCGTTTATTGGATTCAGGCTAACATTGCCTTTGAGGGAAGGTCAATGAAGCCACTAATCAAAGGTGGATTTTATCGCGTTTCAGCAGGGAGGAATTGATGATAACCGACAGTGAACTCAGCGCCATCGCCGCACCGGCGATCATCGGGTTCAGCAAGCCGAGCGCAGCCACCGGCACGCCGATCATGTTGTAGAAAAAGGCCCAGAACAGGTTCTGGCGGATCTTGCGCATCGTGGCCTGTGACAGCAGGATCGACGCGGTGACGTCGCGCACATCGTTGCGAATCAGGATGATGCTGCCGGTTTCCTTGGCCACATCCGAGCCGGAACCGATGGCAATACCAATATCGGCTGTGGCCAGCGCCGGCGCATCGTTCACGCCATCACCGACCATTTCCACCACCTTGCCCTCCCTTTGCAACTTACGAATGACGCCGGCTTTCTCATCCGGCAATACTTCCGCAAACACGCGCTCAATGCCCGCCTGCCTGGCGATAACTTGCGCAGTGCGCTCATTGTCACCGGTCAACAGCACTACCTCGATATTGCGTTTGCGCAGCGAGCGAATTGCTTCCGGCACTTCGGGCTTCAGCGTGTCGGCCACGGCGATGATGCCGAGCAGTTCACTGTCGCGCCCCACCAGCATGGCCGTTTTGCCTTCCGCTTCCAGCGCGGTCAGTCTGCTCTCAGCTGCTGCTACTGCCACCTTCTCGGTAGTGAAGAAGCGGCGGTTGCCCAGGCGCATGACTTGTTCGCCGCTTTTGCCCTGGATTCCCTGCCCTGTGCTGTTGCTGACATCGCGTACATCAGGCAATACCAAGCCACGATGCTGCGCAGCATCCACGATAGCGCGACCCAGTGGATGTTCGGAGCCGAACTCGACCGCGGCCGCGAGCGCCAACAATCCGGCCTCATTAATTTCGCCAAGCACTATCACGTCAGTCACCGAGGGTTTTCCTCTGGTGATGGTGCCGGTTTTGTCGAACACAACCGTGGTAAGCTGTTCAGCGCGTTCCAGCACTTCGCCACCGCGAATCAGAATGCCGTGGTCTGCACCTTTACCCACACCAACCATCAGTGCCGCAGGCGTGGCAACCCCAAGCGCGCAAGGACAGGAAATGATCAATACCGCGATAAAAGCCATTAGCCCCTGCGCAAAATTCCCGGCCAGTGACCAGCCAATCAGCGCCAGCAAGGCCACACTGACTACACCAGGCACGAAGTAACCGGTGACCTTGTCTGCCAGGCGCTGGATCTTCGCGGTACTGGTTTGTGCTTCTTCCACCATCTTGATGATTTGCGCGAGCGCGGTGTCTGCGCCGACTTTGGTTGCCTTGACCTTGAGCACACCGGCCTGGTTCAGGGTGCCTCCCGTCACCGGATCGCCTGTGGTTTTTTCGCTGGGCATCGACTCGCCGGTCAGCATCGATTCATCCACAGATGAATTACCCTCCAGAATCAAACCATCGGTCGGAAACTTTTCCCCAGGACGGATCACCAACAATTCATCAACCATCACCTGATCCGCCGGAAAGTCCTGTTCCCGCCCATCCCGCAGCACATGCGCAATGGCCGGTTTCAGATCCAGCAGGCGGCGCACGGCGGCAGAGGATTTGGTCTTGATGATTTCCTCCATGTATTTGCCCAGCAACACGAAGGCAATAATGACCGCGGACGTTTCGAAATACACCTCACGTTCACCGACTTCCACCGGCAGAATGTCCGGGAAAAACAGCACGATCACGCTGTAGAAATACGCTACGGAAGTGCCGAGGGCAATGAGGAAGTCCATGTTGATGCTGCGCGTGCGCAGCGCTGCCCAGGCACCCTTGTAGAAACTCCAGCCGCCGATGAACTGCACCGGCGTTACCAGGATGAACAGCCACATGCCCCAAGTGAACCAGGGCAGGAAGGGTACCGGTGCCCACGACAGCAACGAGGCGCCAGTGGCCAGAGCTATGAACGCACTCGCGCGCAACAAAGCCAACGCAAGCACGCCGCTCATCGCAATCGTCACGCGGTGTTTCATCGATTTCAATTCGCGCTCGGGGGACTCGAAGTTATGCTGGCAACCGGTGCTGCAAAAGTAGTAGACCCTGCCGTTGCGCTCGGCGCGCAGCGGCGTGGACTTGTCCACTACCATGCCGCAGATCGGATCCTTGGCTTTGTCACTCATGGCCATCTCCGTTTGCCTCGCACGAAAAGTGCTACATTAGGGACACAGCCTACTCCTTACCCTCGCGGGAAGGTAAAGTTGTACTTGATCAATCTCAATTGAGTGGAGCTTTTATATGAAGTGGACACTAATCGATACTTCACAACCGTCCGCTGCCGCACCAATCGCCGTAGTGCTCATCCCCAAGTCCCGCGACCTCGGCGACTTCGAAGTGCGGCGCGCACTGCCGGCTGCGGAGCGCCGCAGCATTGGCCCCTTTGTGTTTTTCGACCAGATGGGCCCGGTGCATTTTGCGCCCGGCAAAGCGCTGGACGTGCGGCCACATCCGCACATTGGCCTATCTACAATCACCTGGTTGTTCCAGGGTGAGATTCAGCACAAGGACAGCCTTGGTTACGATGTAACGATACGCGCTGGCGAAGTGAACTGGATGACAGCCGGGTCCGGCATTGTGCATTCAGAGCGTTCGCCAACCTGGGCACGCGCAAGTGGCGCCACGCTGGCGGGTATTCAGGCTTGGGTGGCGTTGCCGAAGAATCAGGAAGAAGTCGCGCCGTCGTTTCACCATTACCCGTCCAGTGACATTCCGCGCATGGACGACAAAGGCATCAGCATCGCGCTGATCACGGGTTCCGCGTTCGGCCAGCGTTCGCCGGTGGTCACCGCGAGTGAAACGCTGTATGCGGAACTCAAGCTGCAACAAGGCAAGTCTCTGTACGTCCCAGCCTTGGCCGAGGAACAGGCGCTGTATGTTGCAGAAGGGGAAATCACACTCGCAGGTCAGACGTACAATACCGGAAGCATGATCGTGCTAAAGCCCGCCAGTTCTGTTGTCATTACGGCAACAACCACTGCGCTCTGCATGTTACTCGGTGGTGCCGCGCTCGACGGCCCGCGCCATCTCTACTGGAACTTCGTGTCGAGCAGTCTCGACCGCCTCGAACAAGCCAAGGATGATTGGCTCAACCAACGCTTTGCGATGGTGGCGGGCGATCCCGAGTTTATTCCGCTGCCCGGACACTGAAGCGACCGCGACAAAATCATTCAAACTGCAAATAGCCAATACGGTTGTTCAAGCCATCGGTGAACCACAGTTTGTCGGTCAGCCGATCCGGCGGCTGACGGTCACTGCCGGCGGTCAGGCCAACGGTGCGCGCAAGACCCGGGGCAACCGGGTATTCAATGATCCTGCCGTTAGGTATCACGCGCCCGAGCATGGCATCCTTGGTGTACCACACGTTGCGGTCCGGCCCAACCGCGATGTTGATCGGCGTACTGTTGTCATTCGGGAGCTGAAACTCGCTGACCTCACCGCTCATGGTGATACGGCCGACACGGTTGCCGTCGGGTTGCAGACCATCCATGGAACCGTCCAGTTCGAGGAACCACATCGCACCATCTGCACCGGCGGTGATATCCCCCGGGCCGGAGTTCGGACGCGGCAGATTGAATTCCGTAACCTCGCCAGTTGGGGTGATGCGGCCGATCTTGCTGGCCTTGAATTCAGAGAACCAGATATTGCCGTCTGGTCCGGCCGCAAGCGCGCGTGGGCCACTATCCGCTGTCGGAATCGGGAATTCGTCGATGACGCCGTCAGGAGTGATACGACCAATCTTGCCGCCGGCGAATTCACCGAACCAGATATTGCCGTCGCTGCCCAGCGCAATCGCGCGCGGCTGGCTGTTCGGGGTCGGAATATCCCACTCAGTGACAATACCTTCCGGTGTGATACGCGCCATCCGGTTCCCTGTATGTTCGGAAAACCACATATTTCCGTCGCTACCCTGTGCAATGATGCGCGGCGAGCTACCCGGATTGGGCAGCGCAACTTCCTGGTAGCCGGACAGATCGGGGTTGATGCGCGCGATGGCATTACCACTGCTCAGCGTCATCCACACTACGCCGTCAGCCGCGATCGCCAGTGTTGTCGGCCCTGAGTTCGCATTCGGCAGCACGAACTCGTGCACAACGCCGTCGGTGGCAAGTTGGGCCATGGCAGTACAAGCTGGCAGTGCGCACAGCAGAGCAAGAAAGAATGAACGTATGGGTGTGGTCATGGGTTTGCCTCGCAGGCATGTTGCCTTCAATTCTTGCAGTGTAGCCGCGCAACGGAAAAAAGTGGAGCAAGCACGGAAGTTTTTTGGGTTCAGCCCGCGTTCAGTCTGGCAACGTATTATTTTCTCGACGTTCGTCACAAAACACCCGCCATCCGACAGGCATGTTATGTAGCACTGTGATGGCAGAAAAATGCACAGTTTCATTGCCATACACATATATAGGAGCTCAATATGAAAGCAACTCTCATCAAAAGCCTGATCCTCTCGGGTATTTTCCTCGTTACCGCCTGTTCAACAATCAATCCCTACACCGGTGAGCAACAAACCAGCAGAGCCGTCAAATACGGCGCGATCGGCGGCGTGGTCTGCGGACTGATCGGAGCAGCTGAAAGCAGCACGCGGGCCCGCAACGCGGGACTCGGTTGCGGTGCAATCGGCGCCGGCGTCGGGGCCTACATGGACGCGCAGGAAGCTGAGCTGCGCGAGCAACTGGCCGGAAGCGGCGTACAAGTGGAGCGCGACGGTGATCAGTTGAACCTGATCATGCCCGGCAATATCACTTTCAACACCGATGAGTACGCCATCAAGAACGAATTCTTTTCTGTACTCGATGCCGTGGCGCAGGTGCTCTACAAATTCACCGACACGCGGCTGGTTGTCACGGGTCACACCGATTCAACCGGCGCCGCCGACTATAACTACAACCTGTCGAACCGCCGCGCCACCAGCGTCGCCAACTATCTCGCCTCGAACGGCGTTGACCAGGCGCGCCTGATTTCGCAAGGCGTTGGTCCCGACCAGCCGATAGCGTCCAACGCTACCGAATCCGGCAAGGCGCAGAACCGGCGCGTGGAACTGCAGATTGTGGCAATCCAGAATTAATAAATACTGCGCTCCGAACCTAAAAACTGCTCAAGGTTGCTGTGCCAGGGTGATTGACCTCTGTGCCTGACGTGAGACATCCTGCGCTACGTCAGTCACAGTCAACTCAACGTCACCCGGGTACTTCGTATGCACAAGCTCGCCTCGCTGCTGTTCTTGTCCCTGCTACCTTGCGCCACCAGCGCGCAAAATTCCGAACCCACGCCGCCACCTGAACCGCAAACTCCCCTGCCCTGGGCCTATGCGCTGAACACGCCTGGCATCCCGGTTGAAGTGCCGGAAGGCCCGCAGCGCGTGCCCGGCAGCGAACTGGAATTCACCTTCGCGAATCCGCGCAGCCTGTACGCTCCGCCTGACTGGCATCCCGGCGATCATCCTGCGATGCCACCTATCGTCGCGCAGGGCCGTAATCCCGGGGTATTCCCGTGCAGTTATTGTCACCTGCCCAACGGCCAGGGGCGTCCGGAAAATGCCAGCCTCACCGGTTTGGCGGCGGACTACATCATGCAACAGATGCGTGACTATCGTGCAGGACTACGCGCAAGTTCGGAACCACAACATGGTCCCGCCAACAACATGCTCGCAATCGGCGTGAATGCCACGGAAGAAGAAGTTGCGGAAGCGGCGGCGTATTTTGCAAGCCTGACTCCGCGCCAATGGATAAGAGTTGTCGAGACCGGCACTGTGCCCGAGACAGTTGTCTCCGGCTGGATGTTTATCGAGAAAGAAGGCGGTGGCACCGAAGCCATTGGCAACCGCGTGCTGGAGATGCCCGAGAATCTGGAGCAAACCGAACTGCGTGATGCACGCTCGGGCTTCATTGCCTATGTACCGGTGGGCAGCATTGCACGAGGCAAGGCTTTGGCGGAAAGCAGTGACGGCAGCACGCCGTGCGCGGCGTGTCATGGTGCCGATCTGAAAGGCTTGGGGCCGGTGCCGCGTTTGGCAGGCCGCTCACCAAGTTATCTGGGAAGACAGCTCTACGATTTGCAAAGCGGCAGTCGCAAGGGACTGTGGGCGCCGCTGATGGCGGATGTGGTGAAGGATCTGACTACGGACGAAATTGTCGACTTGACCGCGTACCTGGCCTCGCTCGAACCCTGACGCGCTTCAGCCATGCAGGATTGGAGATGCCGTTATTGCTGCGGCATGTCACCCTGGGGCCGGTACCAGAACTGCGCATGGCAGCCCTCGCAGGCATCATTGATTTGCGCACCCCATTCGGTCAGGCCCATCACGTCGCGGAGTTCAATTGCCTGTAGCGTAAGCCGCGTGGATTCTTGCAATTCCTGCACGTAGCGCAGCCATACCTGCGGATCATCAGCCACGCGCTGCGCGATTTCCTCCGGCGTAAACTGAAACGCAGGCGCTCCGGCCACGGCAAAGCCCCCAACCACTTCCCGCCCCGGCACCATCAAGGCATTGCCACCTTCAATCAGCGCAATCGCACTCGCCCGCAAGCGGGTCCAGTCCTCATCGGTTTGTGGCAGCGTTTCTGTGGCTCCTTCTGAGGTGACGACATAACTCACAGAGTTCCACAACGCCTGAGCGTTTGGGACGATCATGGTAGTCATTAGGTCTTTGATGGAGTTGGTGGTGTCGTAGGGTGGTGCTTCAACCACGACTGGAGCAGGCGCGGGAGCCTGAGGCACAGGAGCCGCTTCTTGGGGCGCGGGTGTGCAAGCGGACAACAACAGGAAACAGGCAAGCATCTGCAACAGGCGGGTCGACATCACGGGAAAACTCTTGGAATGGATGAGTGCTAATCTAATAAGCAAAGGTAACAAAAAACAGGCGATATTTCGATTTCACTACTATGTTGCGGACAGTATCAACTCCAGAACCTTAAAAGTCTGGAATCCGTCAATTCAATTGAGTTATCATCCGCTGATAACAGGGCAAGGATGCCTAATGCCGAATTTGACCAATTATCATCAGGGCTTGAACTATCTTTTGGATTTGAATGGCGAGACCTTCGTTTTGGGGAACGGCTATTGGTCGCTGATCGAAGCACGGACAGTACCGCCGACAGCTAACACACCTCATGGAATCAAGTACTCTCTGACACTCCATGATCGCAACAATCGACGAATATTGGGCTACGACAACGCCAATGGAATCCGTTACGGCAAAAACCGCTTTAATGCTACGAGAAGAGTCTGGGACCACAGGCACCGCAGAAACAGAGTCGAACCTTACGTATTCAGGAATGCCAACCAGTTGCTGGCTGACTTCTGGCAGGATATCTGCACACTGATTGAGGAAAACCCGGGATACAGTCAATGACAACCAAGATCATGAATATTGGCATCATCTCCAAAGATGAATACATCAAGCGTACCTTTGCGATCGTTCAAGGGAAGTACAAGCCGCGCAAGGACGAACCCAAAATCTGGTTCGAATCGCTGAAATCCATGGCACAAGTCCTGAGTGACGAGAACCGCGAACTCCTGCGACTGATTGTCGAACACAAACCACAATCGCTTGCTGAATTGGAAAAATTGACTGCACGAAAGAAGTCGAATCTTTCCCGCACTTTGAAAACTCTGGAACGAGTTGGCATCGTGGATCTGCCCAAGGAGGGAGGGAGGATGGCGCCAGTAGTGAAGGTTACAGATTTTCGGGTGGAGTTTGGGTTGGGGTCTATCTAGAGTTCGCCGGGAAAAACTTGGATTTACTCGACAGCGGTACCGTTTAATTCGAGGAACAGCATCTTGAATTGGTGCGCCCGGAGGGACTCGAACCCCCGACCAACTGGTTCGAAGCCAGTTACTCTATCCAGCTGAGCTACGAGCGCGGAAAGTGATATGAGATGTAATGGTGCGCCTGAGGGGAATCGAACCTCTGACCTTTGCCTTCGGAGGGCAACACTCTATCCAACTGAGCTACAGGCGCTGAAAACGGTGTGGTGAACAGGGTGGCATGATACCCAAAAGGATGGGGTTTTGCATGGCCAGTGCAGGTTGATGGGCGTAGAATCGCGCGCTTCCCAGCCTGCCCTTGCCCGCCATCATGTCGGATTCCGCACCAATCTCCGATGCTCCTGCTTCAGGCGGCCGGCGCTTGCCGCGCGGGTTTTCTGCGTTTGAATCCATTCCTTTCCGCTGGCTGATCGGCAGTATGCTGACCTTCTTCCTGCCGATGCAGGGTCAGCACGTGGTGCGTGCGCTGCTGGCCTGGCAATTGACGAACAGTGAACTCGCTCTGGCGTATGTGAACCTCGCTGTTGCAGTGCCGATGATGCTGGGTTCACTGGTGGCCGGCGCGTTGATTGATCGTGTCGAGCGGCGGCGGCTTGTGATCGTTGCGCAGCTCATCATCATGGCCAATGACTTGCTGATACTCGGCCTGCTGCTGGCTGGCATGCTGCAGTTCTGGCACATGTTGGTTACCGCGTTTTTCCTTGGGGTGTTGTATCCCTTCGTTATGCCCACGCGTACCACCATGATCTATGGTCTGGTCGGGCCCGAAAAACTCGGTAATGCAATCGCACTGCAAGCGGCGGCACTGAATATCGGGCGCATCCTCGGCCCGGCCCTGGCTGGCGCGCTGATCCCGTTCATCACTATAGTAGGTGCCTATGTCATGGCGCTCGCCTTGTATGCGCTTTCCACCTTCGCGATGCTGAAGTTGCCGCGCTCTTTTCCAGAGCACAAGCCCAACAAATCATTGATCAAGGACATCGCATATTCCTTCACGTATGTGGCAAAGCACCGCGACATCCTGCTGTGCCTGCTGTTCGGCATATTTCCCTTGCTATTGTTGCTGCCACTGATGAGTCTGATGGTCGTGTTCGCGGAACAGGTGTGGCACGTGGGCGAAACCGGTTTTGGCATACTGATGGCGACCGTTGGTTTCGGCGGCATCACAGGCTCGCTGATAGTGGCAAGAATGGGTGATCACAAGCGGCGCGCGCGGCTGATGATGATTGCAGCATTCATGTTTGGCATCGCATTGGCCGGCTTCAGCTTGAGCCCGTATTTCATATTGGCACTGATGTTATTGTTCGCAGCTGACATGTTCTTCAACATCAACCAGACGCTGAATAGCACCTTGGTGCAGCAGCTGGCTCACGATGAGGTGCGCGGACGCATGTCGAGTCTGGTGATGGTGTCAATGGGTCTGACGCCGCTCGGTGTGTTGCCGATTGCCTTCGCTGCCGAACGGTATGGTATTTCGCATACGCTTTTTGTGGGCTGTTTGATCCTGCTCGCAATTGTGCTGGCCTTTTACTTATGCAGTCCAACACTGCGCGGACTTGACGCGCGCTTGACGGCACAACGCTTGCGAATGCAGCCATGACGCAAACCCCCGCTTCCCAACCCGCTTCGCCTTGGGCTGCTCTGAGAAACAGCACTTTCCGCTGGCTGTGGCTGGCAATGCTGGTTTCCAACGTTGGTTCGTGGATGCACGAAGTCGGCGCCGGTTGGTTGATGACTACGCTGACCACCTCGCCAGTGATGGTGGCGCTGATGCAAACGGCCACCTCGCTGCCCGCATTCTTCATCCTGCTGCCATCGGGCGCACTGTCCGACATTGTTGATCGTCGCAAATATCTGATCACGGCCAACATCGGCCGGCTCGTGGTCGCCGTCGCCATTGCCGGGCTGACACTGACGGGCATGATCAGCCAATGGTCACTGCTGATCTTCACGCTGTTTCTCGGTATCAACATCGCAATGATCATGCCCACATGGCAAGCGATCATACCGGAAGTGGTGCAGCGTGCGGATCTGCAGGGTGCCGTGGGCCTCAACACTCTTGGCATGAACATTTCGCGCGTCCTGGGCTCGCTGATCGCTGGGGCCATCATCGCCATTTCCGGCAGTGGTGCCGTATTCGTCTGCAACGCGGTGAGTTTGCTCTTCATCATCACCGTGCTGGCGAAATGGAAGCGCGTGCAACCGGAATCACCGTTACCACCAGAACGGTTCTGGCCGGCGGTGCTGACCGGGTTGCGCTTCGTGCGTCATTCGCCCGCCTTGCAGGCAACCATCTACCGCAGTATCGGCTTTTACTTTTTCGCCAGTGTGATGTGGGCCTTGCTGCCACTGATTGCGCGCGATCTGCTCGAAGGCGACGAACGCACCTATAGCTATTTGTTTGCCGCGATCAGCATCGGCGCCATTGGCAGCGCCTTTCTGCTGCCAACCCTGCGCCGTTACATGACCAACGACCAGTTGCTCACGCGCGCTGGTCTGGTGTTCGCAGCCGGGATCAGCACCACTGCCACGGTACACAACCACGCGGCGGCCATGCTGGCGTTGTGCGTATGTGGCGCGGCATGGATCACGGTGATGACCGGCGCGCAGATGTCGGCGCAAACCGCGCTGCCCAACTGGGTGAAGTCACGCGGCATCGCGATTTTCCAGACCTTCTTTATGGGCTCGCTGGCCATCGGGCCAGTGGTGTGGGGCAGTGTGGCCGAAGTCACCGACCTGCCCTCTTCAATGCTGATCGCCGCCGCTTGTCTCGCGGTTGCCAGTCTGTACACGCGCCGCTGGCCGCTGAGTGGCAACGAGCAACTCGACCACACGCCGTCGAAACACTGGGAAGCCCCACAGCCAAAACTGGCGATAGCGCCGCATCAGGGACCGGTGATGATCGCGATCCGCTACGAACCGGAACCCGCGCAACGCGCGCAGTTCCTGCATGAAATCCACTTGCTTGGTAAAGCGCGCCAGCGTGATGGCGCAACCTTTTGGGAAATCTTCGAAGATGCGACGAAACCTGGTTCGTTTCTCGAAACCTACGTGGTCAATACCTGGCTTGATCATTTGCGACAGCATGAGAGAATCAGCAAGCAGGACGCGCTGGTGCAAGCAAGAATAAAAGTGCTGCTGCAACCGGGCACTGCCCCGGTAGTCACCCAGTTCGTCAAACCCGCTCCACCAACCCCTTTTTCTGGATCCTGACATGAGCGCTCCTACGCACGCCGTTGCCAGCAACTACCTGCAGGCCCTACTCGACCGTGGCATTGAATACGTCTTTGCCAATGCGGGTACTGACACTGCGCCAATCATCGAAGCGCTGGTCGCCGCGCAGAAAGCCGGAATAAAAACCCCGCAGTTCCTGACAGTGCCGCACGAGAATGTCGCCATCTCCATGGCGCACGGCTATTTTCTTGCCACCGGCAAACCCGCGGCAGTCATGGTGCACGTGACAGTGGGTACTGCGAACGCCTTGTGCGGGTTGATGAACGCCGCACGTGATCAAGCCCCGATTCTGTTAACTGCCGGCCGTACGCCAAGCACCGAAACCGGCCACATCGGTTCACGCAATGCCAGTATCCACTGGGGTCAGGACAGCTTCGACCAGGGCGGCATCGTGCGCGAATGGGTGAAGTGGGACTATGAATTGCGCCCCGGCCAGCCGCCGGATGAAATCGTCGGGCGCGCACTCGACATCGCGATGAGCGAGCCTAAGGGTCCGGTGTATCTGTGCATGCCACGCGAAGTGCTCGGTGATCTGACCGACAAGCAAACTCCCGCGCCGCGTGAGCGCCAACTGGGTTCGCTACCTTCCACGCCTTCCGCTGCCGGCATTGAGCAAGCGGCACAATGGTTAGCCGCAGCCGAATTTCCGCTCGTGATCAGTTCCAGCACCGGGCGCGATCCGCAGAACGTGCACCGTCTGGCGCGAATCGCCGAACAATATGGCATCGGTGTAGCCATGCCTGGTGAGCCGGGTGCGCGTGAACTGAATATTCCGACAACGCATCCGATGTTCGTGGGTGTGCATCCCGCCGAAGCCATCGCGAAAGCAGATGTTATCGTCGCCATCGACTGCGAAGTACCGTGGTGGCCGAGCAAGGTCAGCCCCAAAGCCGGCGCCAAAATCATTCACATCGCACCCGATCCTTTCTTTACCCGCTATCCAGTGCGCGGTTTTCCGGTAGATCTGGCGCTGGCCGGTTCCTCGTCAATCGCTCTCGAAATGCTGGAAAACGCACTGAAAAGCGCCAGTGCCGGCAAAGCGGCACAGATCAGCAAACGCCAGCAGACTTTCCGTGCGATTTCCGCCGAGCGCAACGTCAAGCAAATGAACCTTGTGCAGAGCGTTGCCAAGCGCACGCCATTGCATCCGGCCTGGATTGCACATTGTGTAAACCAGGTGGTGAACAAGGACACGATCATCGTCAATGAAATGGGCGTACCGCTCGACTTTCTTGCGCTGAGCGAACCGCGCTCGTATCTCTCGAGCAGTCTCGCAGGCGGACTTGGTTTCGGACTCGGCTGCGCTGTTGGTGCCAAGCTGGGTAGACCCGCCAAGAACGTGATTCTGATGGTGGGTGATGGTTCCTACATGTTCGGTTGCCCGACCGCTGCTCATCATGTGGCGCGCATGTACAACCTGGCCACCACTACCTTGGTAATGAACAACGCTCGCTGGAATGCCGTGCATCGCTCCACCCTCGGCATGTATCCAGACGGACTTGCGTCGAAGGAAACAATAATGCCGCTGGTGTCTCTCGGCGACTCACCGGAGTATCAGGACATCATGAAAGCGTGCGGCGGCTATGGCGAGAAGGTGTCAGACCCCACTGAACTAGCCGGCGCACTGCAGCGTTGTCTGGAAGCAAACGCCAAGGGTCAGTCCGCGCTGTTGAATCTGATCACGAGTGACTGAACGTGACGCCGGAAGTGCTGTTCACTTTCATCTTTGCCTCCACAGTGTTGGCGTTCGTGCCGGGGCCCGATAATCTTTTTGTGCTGATGCAGTCAGCGCTGCATGGTCGCCGTGCCGGTGTACTCATCACGCTGGGTTTGTGCACGGGCTTGCTTGTCCACACAACGTTAGTAACGCTCGGCATCGCCGCGCTCATCATGGTTAGTGCCACCGCGTTTCTGATGCTGAAACTCATCGGTGCCGCGTATCTGGTGTATCTCGCCGTGCAGGCATTCCGTGCCGCTGCCAGTGTCGCTAAAAGTGAGCACGCGCCTGCGCTCACCGCCCGCCAGTACTACCTGCGCGGCATCCTGATGAACCTGTCCAATCCCAAGGTTGCGATCTTTTTCTTGGCCTTTCTGCCCCAGTTCGCCCGCCCGGAAGCCGGCTCCATTACGGTGCAACTCCTTGTTCTTGGAGCACTTTTTATCATTGTGACGCTACTGGCGTTCTGCTTGATAGCGTTTATGGCAGGCTGGCTGGCAATCTGGCTGAAGGGCTCGACCAAAGCCCAAAGCATCCTTAACAGGTTGACTGCATTGGTATTTTTGGGCCTCGCTGCCAGGCTGGCTTTCAGCTCCCGCTAGCCCTTTTCTCCCGCCTCAGGCTGTGTCTCTGTGCCTATAGCTGGCACACGCACTTTCGCCCATAAAAAGACCCCGTCAAGACATGAAATACACCCGGGGAGTCACTATAATCACCGTCCGCGTTTTGATCAGCCTGAGGGGCGACACGCGGGACGAAGGCTCGTTAATAACGACAAAAGCAAATCTACAAATCAGTCAGAGACTTAAGGATCACTATCTATATGGCAACTCCTAAAACTCAGAAAAGCAAGCCGGTCGTAACTCCGACTGCAGATTTCTCCGCTCTTTCGATTGAACTACAGACTGCACGCTTCCTCGCTTCCGGCGGTAAGGTCCAACAGATCGCGCTGGGCGTAAGCGGCCAGGTTGCTACATCCGGCCCGCGTCATATCACATTGGGCAAGCGTCACCTGCAAGCCCAATAAACACACACCGATTTTTTGCTGCAATGCTGCTTTGGACCCTGCCCTCCGGTGGGGTTCGTTTTATCTGGGACCCCGGTTTTTCTGGATTAATTCTACCCGCCGCTCGTAATTTGCAGCCATGACCGCAGTTCATCCACTTTCCTACGAATCACTCAAGCTCTTGCTCGCGGTACGCGCGCGTGAGAGTCACAAAGGTGATTACGGCCACGTGCTTGTCATTGGTGGTGACCACGGCATGGGTGGGGCGGTGTTGATGGCGGCGCAAGCCGCGGCACGCAGCGGTGCAGGTCTCACTTCTGTTGCAACCCAACCTGAGCATGTATCTGCCTGTCTCGTACACCGGCCTGAATTGCTGGTGCGTGGTATCGCCGCTGGTGGCGATCTGACTGAACTTCTCAATCGTGCGTCAGTACTCATCATTGGGCCAGGCCTGGGCCAAAGCACCTGGTCGCTGGACTGCCTTGCCCAAGCTCTGCGGGTTGCCAGCAAGCGGGCCTTGTCTGTGGTACTGGATGCCGATGCACTTAACTGGCTCAGCAAGGAAAGTAGCCTTGATATAGAAGAGCTAAAAGGTAAGTGTATACTCACACCCCATGCGGGCGAGGCGGCCCGTTTGCTGGGCATTGACAGGGAGGAAGTTGAGCGCGACCGACCTGCCGCCATACTCGCCCTGCAGACCAAATTTGGCGGTGCCGTCGTCCTCAAAGGCCCGGGAACACTGATTTGTTATCCGCAGGGCAAACGGAGACAGATCGCCTCTTGTACTCATGGCAATCCCGGCATGGCCAGCGGTGGCATGGGTGATGTGCTGAGCGGGGTACTCGGTGCGCTGCTCGCGCAGCATTTTTCCCTGGCTGACAGTGTGCGCCTCGGCGTTTGCGTACATTCAAAAGCCGCGGACCTCGCTGCGGCCGCTGACGGAGAGCGCGGTTTATTGGCTACTGATCTTTTGCCCCATATTCGCCACCTGCTAAATCCATGAGCTCCTCTTCTATGAATCAGGAGCTGCAATCCCGCGTGTTGCCGGACGAAGCTGCCACCCTCGATATGGGCAAGCGCCTCGCCCTCGCCTCCAAAGGGCAGGGCCTTATTACCTTGCGCGGCAATCTGGGCAGCGGCAAAACCACTTTATGTCGGGGTTTGATTTGCGGCCTCGGGCATAGCGGCGCCGTCAAAAGTCCTACGTATACGTTGGTCGAGCCGTACGAGTTGGCGACCTGCCACGTGCTGCATTACGACCTTTATCGACTCCTCGATCCTGAAGAAACCGAATATCTGGGCATGCGGGATTCTTTTGCCAATAGTCTCGACAAACAAACCCTTACCCTCATCGAATGGCCAGAGAAAGCAGCCGGGTTTCTGCCTCCCGCCGACCTCGAATTGGTGCTGGAAGTCCTTCCCACCAGCCGCCGTTTAAGTTGGCAAGCCCTCACCCCACATGGCCGACATCTGGCCGCAGCTTTACTCTGACTCCGAGCAGAATCAATCTTATTTCTAGCTTTCACCTGCAAATAACTGTAAATTATGAAGTTATTGCAACCAGAAATTCTTGAGCGATGCCCCAGCGCCTAATTCTGCCACTACTATTAATGCTCCTCAGCTGCCCGGCACTGACCCGTGCCGCCGTAGTGGAGAGCGTGCGCGCCTATCGCTCCCCCGAATACACCCGCCTCGTGTTCGAGCTCGACCAGAGCCTGCAACACCAGGTATTCACTCTGGAAAATCCCGACCGCGTTGTCATTGATCTTTCCAGCACCCAACTGCGTGGCGACCTTAGCACACTCGAACTCAGCGACACGCCGATTGCGAGTGTACGCAGTGCGCCGCATGACTCTGACTTGCGCATCGTCCTTGATGTGCGCGGCAAAGTGCAGCCGCGCAGTTTCATGGTGGAGCGCAATGAACAGTACGGCGATCGTCTCATCGTTGATCTCTACGACCAGTCCGCTACAGGTATAGCAGAAGAAGCACCACGCGTGGCCAGTGTTTCCGCTGCAGATTTAAGTGAGAGCAAGCGCGACATTGTCATCGCTGTCTCTGCCGGCCACGGCGGTGAAGATCCAGGCGCTATCGGCGTAAATCGTTTGCGTGAGAAGAACGTGGTGCTTGCGATTGCGCGTGAAGTGGAATCCATGATCAACAACACACCAGGCTACCGCGCAGTGATGATCCGCGACGGCGACTACTATGTGGGTCTGCGCGAACATATGGAAATCGCGCACCGCCACAATGCTGATCTCTTTCTCGAGATTCACGCCGACGCGCATACCAATAAAGACGCTTCGGGCGCAACGATTTACGCACTGTCGCAAAATGGAGCCACCAGTGAACAGGCGCGCTTGTTGGCAGAAAAGGAAAACGCATCTGACCTTATCGGCGGCATCGGTACCGTAAGCCTGAATGACAAGGATGAAGTCCTGCGCAGCGTGCTGCTCGATCTCAGCATGAACGCCAGCATCGCCACCAGTCTCGAAATTGGCAGTGAGTTAATCCACTCGCTCGATGACGTTATCCGTATGCGTCGAGACACCGTGGAACAGGCAGCCTTTCTCGTCTTGAAATCGGCCGACATTCCGTCGCTGCTGGTTGAATCCGGTTACATCACCAATGAGCGGGATGCCAAGAATCTCGACTCCCCGCAGTGGCGCCGCCAATTCGCCGGCGCACTGGCCGATGGCATCACGCAATGGTTCTACGAACGTCCGCCACAAGGCACCTGGGTCGCCTGGCAAAAGGACCATGGCGGTATCTTCCCGGCCACCTACACCGTGAAGCGCGGCGACAGCCTTTCGCAGATTGCCGAAAGTTATTCCGTACCGATGGCCCGCATCCGCGCAACCAATCAACTGAAGAGTGATAGCATACAGGTTGGACAAGTTCTCAAAATCCCAACCTCCTAGTGAATCCGTCACTTTCGTGAACCCGCAAGAGCCCGCCCGCATCCACCTTCTCAGCCAGCGTCTGAGCAACCAGATCGCGGCCGGTGAAGTCGTAGAACGCCCCGCCTCCGTTGTCAAAGAACTCCTCGAAAACAGCCTGGATGCCGGTGCCGACCGCATCGACATTGAGCTGGAACAGGGTGGTGTCAAACTGGTTCGCATCCGTGACAACGGTTTCGGTGTCGACAAAGCTGACCTGCCGCTAGCGCTGAGCCGGCATGCCACCAGCAAGATCAGCAGCCTTGAAGATCTCGAAAAAATCAGCAGCCTGGGCTTTAGAGGCGAGGCCTTGGCCAGCATCAGCTCGGTGTCGCGGCTGAACCTCATCTCGCGCACGCGCACCGCAGACTCTGCCTGGCAAGTAGAAACCGAAGGCCGCGACATGGTTTCGTCAATCACCCCCGCAGCACATCCCCCGGGTACGTCCGTAGAAGTGCGCGATCTGTTCTTCAATACCCCAGCTCGCCGCAAATTCCTGCGCACGGAGCAAACCGAATTCCAGCGCATTGAAGACATGATAAAGCGCGTGGCGTTGAGCCGCTTCGATGTGCAGTTCAGTGTGCAGCACAACCAGCGCGTCATTCACCGATATGAAAAGGCGCAGAGCCCGCAAGAGCGGCAGCGCCGCGTGGCGCAAGTGTGCGGACCTGCCTTCGTCGAGAATTCAGTGTTCATCAATCTCGACAGCAATGGCATGCGTCTGTGGGGCTGGGTATCGTTGCCAACCTTTTCGCGCAGCCAGGCGGATTTGCAGTATTTCTACGTGAACGGTCGCGTGATTCGCGACAAGCTGGTCAGCCATGCGCTGAAACAGGCTTATCGCGATGTATTGTTCCACGGCCGCCATCCTGCCTTCGTGCTTTACCTGGAGCTCAATCCGGCAGTGGTCGATGTAAACGTGCACCCCACCAAGCATGAAGTGCGTTTCCGCGATGGTCGTTTGGTGCATGATTTTCTGTTCAGCGCGCTGCATCGCGCACTCGCAGATGTGCGGCCGCAGGACACTCTGGAAAATCGCAGCAATGCTGAATCAGCATCCGCTTTCGCTGCAGGCAGCTTCGATGGCCAAACCCGTATGCCACTGTACTCACCAGGTTCCACCTCATATTCAGGAGGTTCCGGTGGCATGCCTTCAATGACGCAAATCCGCAACCAACTCAGCGGTTATGACGCTTTTCGCAACACGCAATCTGCCACGCCGCTGCCCGAGTCGCCTGCTGACATGCCGCCACTCGGTTATGCAGTTGCCCAAATACACGGCATCTTCGTCCTCGCGCAGAACGCGCATGGGCTAATTATTGTCGATATGCATGCCGCGCATGAACGCATCACCTATGAACACATGAAAACAGCGGCTGCCGAGGATGGCATTCGCGTGCAGCCCCTGCTGGTGCCGCTGGCAGTCGCCGTGAGTCAGTCAGAAGCGGATTGCGCAGAAGAGTTTCAACCGCAACTGCAAGAATTGGGCCTGAGCGTGGAACGCATGGGCCCGGAAACATTGAGCGTCCGCCAAGTGCCGGTGATTCTGAAAAACGCCAATGTCGAACAATTGCTGCGGGATGTGTTGTCCGATTTGCTCGAACACGGAACGAGTGACCGCATCGAGGCGGCGCGTGACGAATTGCTCTCAACAATGGCGTGTCATGGTTCGGTCAGAGCGAACCGGATCTTGACCATACCGGAAATGAACGGGTTGTTGCGCGACATGGAACGCACCGAGCGCAGCGGCCAGTGCAACCATGGCAGGCCAACCTGGGTGCAGTTGTCGGTCAGCGATCTCGACAAGCTGTTTATGCGCGGGCAATAGTCCTGAATGACACTGGATTCCCGCAAAAGCAGGAATCGGCCGTCTTTGAAATTCAACCCAGCGCCAACACCTGCACCGGCTTGCCCCAGTAGTGTCCCAGCAAGCCGTTTTGCTTTTCGACATTACCACTCGTATAAAACTGCACCAACCCCGTCCCACCAACAGCATTGCTCAGGCCCTGCGTCACCAGCCGCCGCTGCAACTCCTTCGCCACTGCCTGGCCCGCATCGATGATGCCGACCTCCGCTCCCGCTATTTGCTGGATACGTGCACGAATCAGGGAATAGTGCGTGCACCCAAGCACCAGCGTGTCAGCACCACGATCGAGCAGCGGCTGAATGTAATCGCGCAGCATCCGGTCCAGTGCATACATGGGGGGTGGCAATGTTTCGATCAGCTCAACAAGCCCGGGGCAGGCGCGGGTGAGAATCTGTACTTGCTGAGCAAAGCGGCTTTGCAGGTTCAGGAATTTGTCACTGGCAATGGTGCCGGAGGTAGCGAGTACGCCGACGACACCACTCTTGCTTTGTTCAGCGGCAGGCTTGACCGCAGGTTCCACGCCGATGATCGGCATTGAATAGCGCTCACGCAAAGGCGCTACGGCTGCAGCCGTGGCGGTATTGCAGGCCACGACAACTGCTTTTACTTGATGCTGCAAAAAGAATTGCATGATGAGTTCGCAGCGCGCACGGATGAACTCGTCGCCTTTGGGGCCATACGGCGCATGGGCTGAATCAGCGACATACAGCAAGGTTTCAGCCGGCAACAACTGGTGGATACCGGAGAGGATTGACAGCCCTCCTGCGCCGGAATCGAACACGCCTATCGGTGCTGATGAAAGTGCCGCTGACATGAAACCCTTTATATGCAGAGAATGCGCTACCCACTGATGGCTACGGCATTGTAACGCAGAGAGAAGCGCAATGGGGACGCGGAAAACTCCGTGTTATAGTCACACCCGATTTGATCCGGACACAATACATCCCGTGCCAAACTCCTTGCCCCCCGCCATCTGCCTGATGGGACCCACCGCGTGCGGCAAGACCCGTGTGGCGGTTGAACTTGTGCAGCAGTTTCCGTTCGAGATCATCAGCGTTGATTCGGCGCTGGTGTATCGTGGTCTCGATATCGGCGCAGGCAAACCCGATCGAACTACACTCCGCCGCGCACCGCACCGGTTGCTCGACATCCGCGATCCCGCTGAACCCTACTCCGCCGCCGACTTCCGTACTGACGCATTACGAGAAATGAAAGATATCCTCAGCAAAGGAAAAATTCCGCTGCTTGTCGGCGGCACGATGCTGTACTTCAAGGCGCTGCGCGAAGGGCTCGCGCCCATGCCTTCGGCCTCGCCTGAAGTGCGCGCAAGAATTATGGAGTTTGCCGAACGTGAGGGCTGGAGCGCCGTGCACAGGCGTTTGCAGGAAGTTGATCCTGCAGCAGCGCGCCGCATTCATCCCAACGACCCGCAACGTTTGCAGCGCGCGCTGGAAGTGTATGAACTGAGTGGCCGCCCGATGAGTGAATTGCACGCAGAAAAACCCCCAGGCGACGCGGCCGATCTCCCCTGCGAACTGATCTTTCTGGGTATGCTACCGAACCGTGCTGCCCTGCACGAAACAATTGCGCAGCGCTTCCACGCAATGCTCGCGGCAGGACTCGTTGAAGAAGTGTCCACCCTGCGTGCACGCAGGGACCTTGATCCAGATATGCCGGCGCTGCGTAGTGTTGGTTATCGTCAGGTATGGGAATTTCTTGATGGCAAATATGACCTTGCGACGATGACTGACAAGGCCATCGCTGCAACCCGGCAACTGGCCAAGCGGCAACACACCTGGTTACGCAGTTGGCCGGCGTTACACACATTGGAATGCAACCTTGCAGTTGAAGATGGAAATATTGTGAAGAATGCCTTGAAAAATCTGAGCTTCGCCGCCAATTACTGGTAGCCGGATGGGAACTGAACCTATAATTGCCGGTCACAGAGATGGATTCTTTGTGTTGAGGCATATAACTTTTATTATTGTGGAGATTACCCCATGTCAAAAGGGCATTCGTTACAAGACCCTTTTCTGAACGTGTTACGCAAGGAAAAGGTTCCAGTCGCTATTTACCTCGTCAGCGGCATCAAGCTGCAGGGTCAAATTGAATCCTTCGATCAGTTTGTGATCGTACTAAAGAACACCGTTAACCAGATGGTCTACAAGCACGCCATCTCCACCGTGGTGCCTGCGCGTCAAATACGCGTGCCGATGCTCGGCGAAGGCGGCGAAGGTGGCGAAGGTGGTGAGGGCGGCGAAGAAGGGCCCGGCAACAACTTTTGAGTTACCCACAGATTTACCTGCAAGTGTTGCGTAGCTCTTGTCGAGGTCCGCTTGTTTTTTGATCGCCCCGAAACCGGTGAGCTGGCGGTCCTGATCCAGATCGGCATGGAGTCGACTCAGGACGAAGCGGATGCGCGCGAGTTCGAAGAGCTCGCCATCGCCGCAGGTGCCATCCCCGTTGTCACTATTACGGCGTCGCGCAAATCGACTTCGCCGCGCTATCTTGTGGGCACCGGCAAACTCCAGGAAATCATCGCAGCCGTCAAAGAGCACGGCGCCCAGCTCGTCATCTTCAACCACACGCTCTCGCCCAGTCAGGAACGCAATCTGGAAAAGGACCTGAGCTGTCGCGTGCTCGATCGTACCGGCCTCATCCTCGACATCTTCGCCCAGCGCGCCCGCAGTCATGAAGGCAAGCTGCAGGTGGAGCTTGCCAAACTCAAGCATGCGTCCACGCGCCTGATCCGCGGCTGGACTCACCTTGATCGGCAGAAAGGCGGCATCGGCCAGCGTGGTGTGGGCGAAACCCAGCTTGAGCTTGACCAGCGCCTTATCAGCGACCGCATCAAGCAGATCAACAAGAACCTGGAAAAAGTCCGTAGCCAGCGCATCCAGGGCCGCCGCGCACGCCTGCGTGCCGAAGTGCCGACTGTCGCGCTGGTCGGTTACACCAACGCCGGCAAATCATCCCTGTTCAACAAAGTCTGTGGCGATGACACCTTCGTGGCCAACATGCTGTTTGCTACGCTTGATTCCACCTTGCGCAAAGTCCAGATTCCCAACTTCGGCATTGCAATCCTTGCCGATACCGTAGGCTTCATCCGTGATCTCCCGCACCAGCTCGTGGATGCCTTCCGCGCCACTCTGGAAGAAACGGTCGAAGCGCGCCTCTTGCTGCATGTGGTGGATTGCAACAACGATGAGCGCCAACTGCAGATCGAAGAAGTGAACAAGGTGCTTGCCGAGATCGATGCCGATACCATTCCAACCCTGCTGGTCTTCAACAAGGTCGACCTGCTGGATGACAAATTCGCGGGCATCGAGCGCGATGAAAGGGGCAAACCCGCGCGGGTTTGGGTGTCCGCCCACACCGGTGCCGGCATTGAGGACCTAGTTACTGCCATCTCCGAGCTGCTGGGCGGTGACTTCATGTCCACCATGTTGACGCTCGCCCCTACCCAGGGGAGGCAACGCGCCAAGCTCTACAAGCTGGGCGTGATCAAGGAAGAAACGACTGCCGACAACGGCAATGCCCTGATTCAACTGCATATGCCCCGGGCAGACCTGCTGCGTCTGATTGCCGAGGAACACCTCGACCCCGCCGCCTTTGACCCCACCCCGTATCCCGTACTCCTCGCAAAGGACGCGAATTCAGGCCTCCCGCAGGTGGATGAGGCGGGTTAATTCCGCTAAAATCCCGCCCCGGCCCTGCATCTCTATCCCCGCAGGCCCTTCCCAATAGTCAGCACATCATTTTCGCTGTAATACCGCAGCACACTGGAGCATAAAAATGGCCTGGAACGAACCGGACAATGACGATCGCAAAAACGATCCATGGGGCTCCCGGCCAGGTAAGCCAGGTAAAGGGGACCAGGGACCGCCTGATATTGACCAATTTCTCAGTGATTTCATGAAGAAACTGGGCGGCATCTTTGGTGGCGGCCGCAAAGGGTCAGGCAGCAGCGACTCTGGTGACGGCCTTTCTACCGGACTGATCGCAGGTATTGTGGTCATTTTAGCCATTCTTTGGATCGGCGCCGGGTTTTATACGGTAGACGAACAGGAACGCGGTGTCGTGCTGCGGCTGGGCGTTGCCCAAGAAGCTGTGGTGCTGCCTGGCCTGCACTGGAATCCGCCGCTGATCGACGATGTCACCAAAATCAACGTCACCCGCGTCTACGACGAACAGTTCAGTAACACCATGCTGACCGAAGACGACAACATCGTGGATATCACGATGACCGTGCAGTTCCAGATTACCGACGCGCGCAAATTCTTCCTCGAAGTGGAAGAGCCGATTGTCAGCTTGCAACAGGCTGCCGAATCCGCGATCCGTCATGTGGTGGGTGGCTCCGCGATGGACGAAGTGATCAGCACAGGTCGCGAAATTCTGGCCGAAGACGCCCATGCGCGTCTGCAATCCTATCTTGACCGCTACGGCACCGGCATTACGGTTAGCCAGTTCAACATTGCGCAGTCGCAGCAGCCGCAACAGGTGCGCGCCGCATTCGACGACGTGATCAAGGCGCGCGAAGACAATCAGTCTTACCAGAACGAAGCCCGGCGTTATGCCAATCAGGTAGTGCCCGAAGCGCGCGGCCTGGCCATCCGCCAGGTGCAGGAAGCCAATGCTTACCAGGCACGTGTGGTCGCGCAAGCTGAAGGTGAAGCCCAGCGCTTTGAACAGTTGCTGGTGGAATACCAGAAAGCACCTGAAGTCATGCGCCAGCGCCTCTATATCGACACCATGCAGGCGGTACTGAGCAATAGCTCCAAGGTGATGATCGACGTGGAAGGCGGCAATAACATGATCTACCTCCCGCTCGACCAGATACTTCAGCAGACACGCCGTCCTGTAACGACACTTACTGACATACCTGACAGCCAAGCAACCATTGACCGGGCAATCGGCACGCCGATCACACCCCGCCAAACTCCGGACCGGGGGACGACCCGCTAATGAAAAACTCCAGCCTGCTTACCCTTGTCTCCCTGTCGCTCGGCGTGCTCGTGGCGTACAACTGCCTGTACGTGATTCGCGAAATCGACCGTGCCGTGCTGCTCACCTTCGGCGAAGTAACCAACATCGACGTTCAGCCCGGCATGCACTTCAAGGTGCCCGGCATGCACTCCGTACGCCGCTTCGACGGCCGCATCCAGACCCTGGAGATCAACACGGAAAGTTACCTGACCTCCGAGAAAAACTATCTGGAAGTGGATTCCTTCGCCAAATGGCGGGTTTCCGACACCGCGTTGTTCTACAGGGCCACGAACGGCGACGAGCTCGTCGCTGCAAACCTGCTGACGCAGCGCATCAATACCGGCCTGCGCAACCAGTTCGGTGTGCGCACCGTGCATGATGTGGTTTCGGGCCAGCGCGACGCGCTGATGGAACAGCTCACCGCCATGCTGAACACCATCACCCAGGATGAACTTGGCATTGAAGTGATCGACGTGCGCGTGAAGAAAATCGATTTGCCGGACAATGTCAGTGATTCAGTATTCGGCCGCATGAACTCAGAACGCCAGGAAGAAGCCCAGGAACTGCGCTCCACCGGCCGCGAAGTGGCCGAAGGCATTCGCGCCGACGCGGACCGCCAGCAGATTGTGATCGAAGCCGAGGCCTATCGCGACTCCGAGCTCATTCGCGGTGAAGGTGACGCCGACGCTGCGGCACTGTATGCGACCGCATTCGGCAAGGATCCGGAGTTTTACGAGTTTGTCCGCAGCCTCAATGCCTATCAGGCCACTTTCAGCAGCAGCGGCGATCTGCTCTTGCTCAGCCCTGACAGCGACTTTTTCAAGTATCTGAATGAGAGCGATGCGGAATAGCGCATGAACAACAAAGCGAACCGCTGGCTCTTGCCGGACGGCGTGGATGAAATCCTGCCGCCCCGTGCCGACCAGCTCGAAACCCTGCGCCGGGACATTCTGGATCTTTACCGCACCTGCGGTTACGACCTCATCAAAACCCCGCTCATCGAATTTCTGGACTCCCTGCTGATTGTGCCCAGTCACGAGCTGCAATTGAGCACCTTCCAGATCGTCGACCAATTAAGCGGCCGCAGTATGGGCGTGCGCGCCGATATTTCCTCGCAGGCTGCGCGCATCGATGCGCATGTGCTGCAGGAAAATGGCCCGACGCGTTTGTGCTATGCCGACAGCGTGCTGTTGACCCGCCCGAAAGGCCAGCTCGGTTCGCGCAGCCCACAGCTCATCGGCGCGGAACTGTATGGCCACAGTGGCGTTGAAAGCGATGTGGAAGTTATCTGCCTGATGCTCAAGACCTTGAGCATCGCCGGCATTGACCAACCACTGCTTGCCCTCGGCCACAGCAGCATCACTCGCACCTTGCTGAAGGCCGCCGCATTGGACGATGAAAATGCGGAGAAACTGTATGTCGCCCTTCAGAACAAAGCGACTGCCGACATTACCCAGTTGCTCGCCAAAAGCAGCATCCCCACACAGGTGCGCGAGTGCCTGGCGATCCTGCCCACACTGCACGGTGATATAAAAGTTCTGCAGCAAGCCGCTACCTTGTTCAAAGGCATGGAGCCAACGCTGACTGCGGCGCTCGACCAGTTACAAGCCATTGCCATCGGCATCATGCGCACGTGCCCCAAACAAACGCTGCACTTCGATCTCTGTGAACTGCGCGGCTACGACTATCACACCGGTGTGATCTTCTCTGCCTACGTCGCCGACCACGGCGAAGCAATCGCCAATGGCGGCCGTTATGACGGACTCGGTGCCGTGTTCGGCCGCGCGCGCGCGGCAACCGGTTTTGATGCCGACCTGAAAACACTGTTGAAGCTCAGCCGGCGCGAGTTCCCTGTCGGCGGCAAGATTTTCGCCCCTGCAGGTACCGATGCCGCACTGCTGCAAACGATCGAACGTTTGCGTGGCGAAGGCCGGCGCGTGATTCAGGCCTTTAGCGGCCAAACGGAAACAGCTGCGGAATCCGGTTGCAATGAACAACTGGTCAAGGATGGCAGCGTTTGGAAAGTAGTGAATTTGAAGTAGCAGTAAACGTAGTACTTTGTGATAGATCATTGATGGTGGATCAGATGGGCAAAAGCGTAGTAGTTCTCGGTACCCAATGGGGCGACGAAGGCAAGGGCAAGATCGTCGATCTGCTTACCGAAAAGGCCTCACATGTGGTGCGCTTCCAGGGAGGCCATAACGCCGGACACACCCTCGTGATCGGTGGCCGCAAAACCGTCCTGCATCTGCTGCCCTCCGGCGTGCTGCGTCAGAACGTTACCTGCATCATCGGCAACGGCGTGGTGTTGTCCCCCGAAGCTCTGTTGAAAGAAATTGATGAAGTCGCCACGCAGGGCATCGTCGTGGGCGAGAACCTGAAAATCAGCGCTGCATGTCCGCTGCTCCTGCCGTATCACAGCGCACTCGACCAGGCTCGCGAACTAAAGAAAGGTGCCAACAAGATCGGCACCACCGGCCGCGGCATTGGCCCTGCTTACGAAGATAAAGTCGCGCGGCGCGGCATCCGCCTTGGCGAACTGCTGAACGCCAAACACTTCGGGGAAAAACTGGCTGAAGTCCTGGAGTACCACAACTTCATGCTGACCCATTACTACAAGGTGCCAGCCGTCGACTACCAGATGACGCTGGATGCTACGCTGCGCATGTCCGAACGCATTCGCCCCTGGGTTTGCGACACCATTGATTTGCTGCACAAGGCACGCAATCAAGGCGACAACATCCTGTTCGAAGGCGCGCAGGGTTCGCTGCTCGATATTGACCACGGCACTTATCCCTTTGTGACTTCGTCCAATACCACCGCTGGCGGCGCTGCGACCGGAACCGGTATGGGTCCGCTCTATCTCGATTACATTCTTGGTATCACCAAGGCCTACACCACGCGTGTTGGCAGCGGTCCCTTCCCCACCGAATTGTTCGATTCCGTCGGTGAGTTGCTGTTCAAGAAGGGGCAGGAAATCGGCGCATCTACCGGTCGCGCGCGTCGCTGCGGTTGGTTCGATGCAGCCGCAGTAAAACTCGCGATCCGCATCAACAGCGTGTCCGGCATCTGCCTGACCAAGCTCGACGTACTCGACGGCCTCGACACCGTGAAAGTGTGCGTGGGCTACAAAGGCATTCACTCCAGCTCCATGGCCTGCCTCACCAGTTTCGACAGCTACAACACGCTGGAGCCGATCTACGCCGAATTGCCGGGCTGGAAACAGTCCACCTACGGCGTGCGTGCGCTGGAAGAGCTGCCGGTCAATGCGCGCAATTACATCCAGTTCATCGAAGACAAGATCGAAGCGCCCGTCGACATCATCTCTACCGGCCCTGATCGCGAAGAGACCATCATCAAGAATCATCCGTTTCAATGAGTTGCCAGTCAAATCACTCCCGGCGCTCCGGGATACGCCCATAGTTGCTCACCGGCTGCTGCCAGTAGGTAATGTCACGGCCGACATTGCTTTCAAGTCCCTGCAGCACCTCCGGCACATCCGCTTCCTGCAGCACGATTTCGATCTGCGTGCGCTTGCGGCGACCACTAACCTGTTCAGCAAGTGACATGGCGCTGTGCCGGCCATGGCCGCGCACCTGGAAGGAAGTAAAGCCGCTGACGTAATCGAGCTGTAGCAGGTAATCCACCAGGTCTTCTTCAAGCTCCGGATTGATGTTCAGGATCAGCATAGTTTCCATGGGTGACCTCATCTGGCAGCAGAATGGCGGTGAAAGTGCCGGTAGATTACCGGTAGCAGGAACAGCGTCAGCAATGTAGAACTGATGAGACCACCAACGACAACGATCGCCAAGGGTTTCTGGATTTCGGAACCCGGGCCGGTGGCAAGCAGCAAGGGCACAAGGCCAATTGCGCAAATGCTGGCAGTCATCATCACCGGCCGCAGCCTGCGCAGCGCGCCTTCAAATACCACCTGCCCGATCGCGATGCCTTTTGCCGCCATCTGGTTGAAATACGACAGCATGACCACGCCGTTTAGCACCGCGATACCGAGCAGTGCGATGAAACCGACTGAAGCTGGCACCGAGATGAACTCGCCGGTCAGCCACAGTGCGATCAAGCCTCCGGTCAGCGCGAACGGAATCATCGACAGGATGATCAGTGTCTGCTTCAGTGAGCGGAAGGTCAGGAATAGCAGGAACGCGATCATCAGCAAGGCCACCGGCACCACCAGCATCAAGCGCGCGGCGGCGCGTTGCTGGTTTTCGAACTCACCGCCCCACTCCAGAGTGTAGCCTTCGGTGAAATCGATTTGCGCTGCCACTGCCGCACGTGCTTCGTCGACAAAACCTACCAAATCGCGTCCTTCGACGTTGGTGCGCACCACGGCGAAGCGCTGGCCACCTTCGCGGTTGATTACGACCGGGCCTTCGACATGCTCGATGCGGGCGATTTCGGCGAGCGGTATCGAGCCGCCGTTGGGTAGGGCGATGAACTCCTGGCCAAGCAGATCCAACGCATCACCCTGCAAGCCTTTGTAGCGCAACATCAGCGGCACGCGCGCGGTGCCTTCAATGACGGTACCCACACGTGAGCCTTCGATACCAGCACGCAGTCGTGCCTGCAATTCGTCGACGTTGAGGCCGAGGCGACCTGCACGTTGCCGGTCCACGGTGACTTGCAGGTACTGCGCACCTTCGTTGATCGTAGCGATGGTGTCGATGCTGCCATCGACCATCCCAACCACTTCAGCGATCTGTTCAGCGTACTGGTTCAGCTCAAGCAGATCGCTGCCGAAGAGCTTGATCGCAACGTCGCCACGCGAGCCGGTCAGCATCTCGGATACGCGCATGTCGATCGGCTGGGTAAAGCCGAAGTTGATGCCGGGGAAATTGCTCATCACCGCACGCATGTTGTCTTCAAGCTCTTGCTTGGTGTCGACCTCCCACTCGGCACGCGGTTTCAGCTTCAGGAACATATCGGTTTCGTTCAGCCCCATCGGATCGAGGCCGAGCTCGTCGGAGCCACTGCGCGAAACGATACGAACGATCTCCGGGATTTCCGCCAGCAGCGCCCGCTCTACCACCTGCACGTTGCTGGTGGTGCTGGTGAGGTTCACTGACGGAATCGTTTCCAACTGAATGAGCAGGTCACCCTCGTCCATCGTCGGCATGAAGGTCTTGCCAACAAACGGAAACAGCACCACGGTTACCACCAACAGTGCAGCAGCGGCAATCAGCAGGAATTTGGGTCGTGCCAGCGTGACTTCCAGCAGCGGTTTATAAACGCGGGTCAGTTGGCGACTAAGCCACGGTTCGTCGTGGCCTTCACTTTTGATGACATACGATGCAACAACAGGAATCAAGGTAAGCGACAACACCAGTGAACCCAACAACGCAAACACGATGGTAAGTGTCACCGGTCCGAACAGTTTTCCTTCCAGGCCCTGCAGCGACAGCAAGGGCAGGAACACGATGACAATGATGATGATGCCGGCCGTGACCGGTACCGCAACATCCTTCACTGCGCGAAAGACCAGGTGCAGGCGCGGCAGGGGATGCTTTTGGTGTGATGCATGGGCCAGCGTGGAGACGATGTTTTCCACGATAACGATCGACGAATCAACCAGCATGCCAATCGCGATTACAAGACCGCCGAGACTCATCAGGTTGGCAGACATGTCGAGCGTATTCATCAGGATAAAGGTGATCAGCGCGGACAAGGGCAGTACCACGGCTACCGTCAGCGCGGCACGGATGTTGCCGAGAAACAGACCCAACAGCGCGATGACGAGCACCACGGCTTCAATCAGCGCCATTGCCACAGTACTTACTGCGCCTTCGATCAGGTCGCTGCGGTCATAGAAAATCGCGGCGGAAGTACCGGCTGGCAAGGTCGCTTCCAGCTCCGCCAGCTTGATACGCACGTTGGTCACCACTTCGCGGGCATTGGCGCCGCGCAGACCGATCACGAGGCCCTGCACCACTTCGGAACGACCGTCGGCCGTCACCGAACCATAGCGCTCCAGTGTGCCGAGTATGACTTCAGCTACTTCAGACAGCGGCACGCGCAGGCCTTGTGCATTTTCTACCTGAATGTTGCGAACGTCCTCGATGCTGCCAATGGCTCCGGCGACGCGCACCAGGATCGCTTCCTCACCCTGATCGATACGTCCGGCGCCATCGTTACGGTTGTTGGCTTCCAGTGCCCTGACAATATCCTCATCGCGGAACTGCAACTTCGTCATATTGGAGCGGCTCGGCACCACCTCGTAAGTTTTGACAAAACCGCCAAGCGCATTCACATCAGCTACACCATTCACGGTCCGCAGCGCGGGCCGGATGGTCCAGTCGAGCAGAAAGCGCTTTTCTTCCAGGCTCATCGCTTCATTTTCGATCGTGAACATGAACATTTCGCCGAGCGGCGTACTCATCGGCGCCAACCCGCCGGTGATCGTACCGGGCAGATCAGCCCAGACATTGTTCAGACGCTCGGCCACCTGCTGCCGCGCCCAATAAATATCAGTGCCTTCAGTAAAATCCAGCGTGATCGAGGTGAGCGCGTACTTGGAAATTGAACGCAGGATTTCCTGCTGCGGAATGCCAAGAAGTTCCACTTCCACCGGCTGTGTGATCAGCGCCTCCACTTCTTCCGGCGTCATGCCAGGCGCTTTGATGATGATCTTGACCTGGGTAGGCGAAATGTCTGGATAGGCGTCGATCGGCAGATTGACGAGGGCATTGCTGCCAACTCCAACCAAGAGCAGCGCCAGCAGGCAAGTGAGCAGGCGCTGGCTCAGCGCAAATTGGATGAGACCGGCAAACATCATTCGCCTCCAAGGCCGAGCGTAATACCCTTGATAACGGAGGCGCCGCGCACCACCACTTCTTCACCGGCAGCGAGGCCAGCCGTTGCCAGATAGTCGGGGCCAAGTGGTTGTAGCGATAGCACCCGGCTTTCGACACCTTGCGCAACCCTGACGAACACCACAGTGTCGGCGCCATTGCGAACTACCGCATCGGCCGGCACAACAATGCCATCGGCCTGTGGCGGCAACAAGAGGGTAACGATCTGGCCTGGCAACAAATTCACCGGAGCGGTGAACTCGGCCAGCACACCTACAGTCTGGGTCTGGTCGTCGAGAGCCTGTTCTTTCTGTACCACGAGCAGTGCGGTGCCCGTGTCGGCAAGGCGCAGGGTTTGGCCGACACTAACACGGGCCGCAAGTGTTGCCGGCAGTTCTGCACTGATCCACAGCATGCCGCCAGTAACCGCAACCACGGCCTCTCCTGCAGCAATCATGTCGCCTGCGCGGTGATCCAGATGCGCCACAAGACCCGCGATCTGCGCCTTGATCCGGTAACGCCCGAGTTCACGGCCCTCACTCTGCAGTGCAAGCTGTTCCTGCGCCGTGAAACCTGCCTGTGCCAGCGCCGACTGTAGCGCCTGCAGCCTGAAGCGTGCTTCACGTGCCTGACGGTCGGTTTCCTGCAGTCGCTGCTGCGCGATAACACCCTGATCGAACAGGTTCTGGTCGCGACCCAGCGCAAAGGAGGCATTCTGTTCCGCAGCCTGCGCAGCTACCCAATCCTGTTGCAGGGTCAGCACCTCGGGACTGCGTAATACGGCAAGCACGTCGCCAGCAGCGACTTGTTGGCCGGCTTGGACCTGCCAGCTTTCGAGGACGCCGCCATGCAGTGCATGCAATTCTGACTCGGTGCGCGGCGAGGTAATGACACTCGCGGGAAACCGTGCGCCGCTACTCGTGTCCGGCGCGGCAACTGGGATGAACACTAGTCCAAGGCGGTTTACCGTGGCGGCATCCAGCGCGATCAAGTCCTGCGCTTGCAACAGCGGCGTGCCGCCACTCAGCAGCGCGAACAACAAGAATGAACTCGACTTCATGGCAACACTCCAATGAGCTGGTTGTATTCGGTAATTAGGCGCTGTTGCTGGATATTCAATAGTGTCAGGTTGCGGGTCGCCAATCTGTCTTCCTGCACGGCGGGCAACATTTGCGCCAGGGAAATCTCTCCCTGTTCAAAAGCTACCTGCGCCATCGTGCGGCGCTGTTCTCCCAGTGCGGCCTGCTGCTGTGCCAGCGGCAGGGCCTGACCGGTCAGGAACAGCTCATGCTCTGCATCATGCAGCGCCAGCTGCAGCGTGCGCTGCGTATTCAGATACTGCACTTCGGCATCCACCTTGGCGCGACGTGCGGTGCTGCTGTGGGACGCCACCCAAGACTTGCCGCCGAACGGTACTGTCAGTGACAGGTTGACCGAATCTGTATACGGCAGAAAGCGGTCGCCACGTTCACGACGGGTGCCGAAGCTCAACTGCGGATTACCCTTGGCGGCTATCTCGCCTTGTTTTATTGCGCCGTCGGCCACGGTGATATCGCTCTGCAGATAGCGCAATACGGGATGTGTGACATTGATTTCGGTTTCCGCACTCTGTACTTCCACATGCTGCCCGGCGGGCCTGACGACCAGTCCGGTCATGAACTCGTACGTAATCTCGGCATCCACCAGCATGGCTTCGGCTTCGTATTCCCGCCGCCGCTGGTCCAGCAGAAGGTTTTCCGCCTGTAGCACATCGAGCTTGGCGACAGCGCCAGCGTCAAACAACACAGTAGTAACGCGCACCAACTCCTGTGCGGTCGCGGTTGCATCCCGCTCCACTTGCAACATGGACTGGGCCTCATATATACCCGCCAGTACCACGCGCACTTTGCCGGCGATGTCCAGTTTCAGCGCATCCTCCCAGTGCCGTACCTGTTGCTGGTAACTGTCACCGAATGCCGCCAACGCACGGCGCTCACCTGGCCGCCACAGTGGCAACTGCACACCATACTGGGCTTCCGTCTGGCCACGATTGTCGAGCGCGGCATCATCGTAATAGTTGAGCTGCAGGCTGGGTCTACCTGCGATCCAGCTGCGACCGGCGCTCGTGAACGCATCCGCTTGCTGCTGCCGCACCGGCGCTTCCTGCATCTCCGGCGCATTGCGCAGCGCGGCCTCAAGAACTTCCCCGAAGCCAAGTGTCGTACTCAGTTCCAGCGGCCGATGGTCACTTTGCGCCATACCTTCCTGGAATGGAAAGCTCGCGAACAGCATTGCCGCAAGCATGTTTCTGATTGGAATTATGGATGGCACGGGTGCTTTTCCTGTTCAGTTTGGGTGCACATGAAGGCGAATTTTAACGGGAGTCTGACTACAGAATGCATGGGAAGAAATCCTTGATTTACCTGCTTGACGAATATCAACCACTGCGCAAAAGCTTAGCCGGTTCCGGAATAAACAGGAGGTAGAACCCCGTCGCAACCAGCCAGCACAAACCGGCCGTCCAGAGATCGTGCGAAACAAAATGCGCGCCGCGTAGTTGCTGACCCAGTCCGAACACCAGTCCTGCCAAGATCACGCCACACAGTACCAGCAACTGCCAATGCGGCCGGAATTGCCGCGCCAGATAATACAGCCCGAACCAGGCATAACCAGCGCTGGCATGGCCCGCTGGAAAACAACCGCCCTGCCGCTGGCTCCATGTGTCAAGATCGTACAGGCTTGCATAGGGATTATTGCCTCCGTAACGGAGCAGATCCCAGGGGCAGTCGACATGTGATAGTTGCTTCAGTACGTTGATGAGCAGCCCTGCAGTTAATGTGGCGATCAGCAGGTAAGACAGGGCCCTCCGGTATTTATGCCAGGCCGGCAACAACCACGAACCTGCAAACAACAGTAACAGGACCAAGGTCAACACACCCACCAGCGTTCTGCCGCCTGAGTGGATCAGTTCGCTGGTAATCCATGCATCCCGCAAACTCCAGGCACCACCGGACCAAAGATAAATCCGGTCTGCAACCAGCAAATCAATGCCGGCCATCTCAAGGGTTACCCCTGCAACGCTCAATAACAGCAAGGGCCAAAGGAGGTGGCTGGCCAGAAGTGGGTGGGTTCGTTCGAATTTTGGCATGGGTGCCAGCGTATCGGGCAATGCTTAAGGCTTGCTTAAGGATTGTGGCCTAGAGTGCAGACCTGCCAACACTGAGACCGCCCCATGCTGATGCGTTACTGGCCACTGAGCCCTCGCCTGCTTCCAAGGCTTTCCCTGCAGCTGGATATTTCGCACCTCATTCTCTTGAGCGCGCTCAGCTTCACTCTCCTGTACAACCCCGCTTTCTTTCGCAACACCTACACGGTCTACGCCGGCAGCCCAGGCGGGCTCCTGTTCGTTGGCTCCCTGGGCCTATTCCTGTTCGCAGTCACTGTGCTGCTACTGTCCCTGCTCTGCTGCCGCTTCGTGACCAAGCCAGTCCTGATCGGCGTCATACTTGGCGCTGCCGCAGCCCGCAGCTATATGAACAGCTACAACGTGATAATCGATACCACGATGCTGACCAATATTGCCAAGACCGACAGCCATGAAGTGGCAGACCTGATGAGCATACAGTTGGTGCTACAGATGTTGCTATTTGGCGTTCTGCCCTCCTTGCTGATCTACAAAACACGCATCCGGTGCTCAGGTTTTGGCAGGGAGATTTACCAGCGCCTCAAGTTGATGGGCCTGGCAGCTGTGCTGATACTGGTCAGCGTTGTTCCTTTTACATCCAACTACACCAGCTTTTTCCGTGAGCAGAAAATCCTACGCTATTACGCCAACCCAGCCACGTTCCTCTATTCAAGCTTCAGTTTCATCAGCAGCGCGCTGGCCGATACCGGCCCCATTGAGCGCGCGTCGATCGGACTCGATGCACATATCCCGGCCGCCGACACCTCCCGTGAACTGATCATTCTCGTGGCTGGCGAAGCGGCACGCGCCGACCGCTTCTCGCTCAACGGCTATACTCGGGAAACCAACCCACTGTTGGCAAAAGAAGATGTCATCACTTTTACCCAGGCGACCTCCTGCGGCACTTCAACCGCGTATTCGTTGCCCTGCATGTTCTCCCTGTCCGATCGGAGGGATTTCAGCCTGGATGAAGCCAACCACAAGGAAAACCTGCTGGATGTCCTCACTCATGCCGGCGCCAACGTGCTCTGGCGCGACAACAACTCCGATTCCAAGGGTGTGACGGTGGCCATTCCGTTTGAGGATTGGCGCGCGCCGGACACCAACCCGGTGTGCGATATCGAATGCCGCGACGTTGGCATGCTGGCTGGTCTGCCGGAATACATCGCCAGCCATGACAAGGGCGACATCGTCATCGTTATGCACCAGTTGGGCAACCATGGTCCGGCCTATTACAAACGCTATCCTGCCGCATTTGGGAAGTTCGCGCCTGTGTGTGCGACCAACCAACTCGAAAACTGCACAGACGCGGAAATCAGCAATGCCTACGACAATGCGATTCTCTACACCGACTGGTTCCTTACGCAGGTAATCCACTTTCTGCAAACCTACGATGACCGCTTTGAAACCGCGATGTACTACATGAGCGACCACGGTGAATCGTTGGGCGAAAACGGCCTGTATCTGCACGGCCTGCCCTTTATGCTCGCGCCAGACATACAGAAACACGTGGCATCGGTGATGTGGCTTGGTTCTTCCTACAGGGTTGATCGGAAAGCGCTGCAGGCGCGCGCACTGGAGCCGGTGTCACACGACAACTACTTTCATACCGTGCTGGGGCTGATGGAGGTCGAGACCGATATCTACAAACCCGATATGGACCTGATTGTCCATACCAAGGCTGCGGAATTTGTCACCGCCAGCGATTGAGGTCAGCAGCGGAATTCTTTGTCTTGCACCATAAAAGAAAACTATCATAGGCACTGTCTTCTAGAGCAGTAACGACAGGAAAACGCCGATGAAAAATCTGATCCGACTCCTGGTTCTTCTGCTATCCAATACCGTCCTCGCTCAAGGGGATGCCACTGTATTCGGAACTGTGATCAACAGCATCTCCTCTGAGCCGCTACCTTTCGTCACTGTGACTATTCAGACCGAAACTGCAGGCGCCCAACCGCTGGGGGCGCTGACTGATTCAACCGGCTATTTTGAAATCTCGGGGCTGGCAGCGGGCAACTATGCACTGGCTGCCACGCTTGCCGGGTTTGAACCTGCCGCAAGCTCCGTGCTGGTGTTTGCCGGCAACGACAATTATGACCTTGGCACGCTGGCACTGAACATCTCCTCCACAGGCGTCGAGGAAATCACGGTGACTGGTCAGCAGAGCAACGCAGTACCCACGCTCGACACCCGCATCTACAATCTCAACGACAACGTCGCACAGGCCACCGGCTCGCTCGCCGATGTGATGCGCACACTGCCCGGCATAACAGTGGAACAGGATGGCCGTATCCAGTTGCGCGGCAGTGACCGTGTGGTGATTTTGATCGATGGCAAGCAGTCGAGTCTCACCGGGTTCGGCAACCAGGCCGGCCTCGACTCGATTCCCGCCGGCAACATCCAGAGCATCGAGATCATCAACAACCCGTCTTCGCAGTTTGATGCCACGGGCATGGCCGGGGTCATCAACATTACCTACAAGGAAGACGACACCCAGGGATTGACCGGCGATATCGGCCTGACGGCCGGCGTCGGCCAGTTGTCAAAACGCAAAGACGATCTGCCCACCGACCTTGGCAGTTTCAGCAACAATCCCAAAGTGATTCCCAGCGTCAATCTGGCGTACAACACCGATGAGTTTCGCTACTACTTCAATCTGGAAGCCTTCCTGCGCGAAGGACTGCCCAACAACGAATTCACCACCCGCTTCTACGACGATGGCCGTATTACTTACTCGCAGGTGCCCGAGAACCGAAAACAGGGCCAGGGCATTCTCAATGCCGGTATGGACTGGAACATCGATGAGAACAATCTGTTCACGCTGTCCACAGTTATCGATTACGAAAGTCACGAGGACAACGCCGAAGTCCCCTACATTGATGGCAGCAGCATGCAGCGCTACCGCTTTTGGTTCTGGCGCGAAGAAGAAGACACCGGGTTCTTCAATCTTAATGCCAACTATGAACACCGCTTCCGCGAACCGGGCCACCAGATCTCCGGCAGCGTGCAATATACCGTGGGCAACGAAGATGAGGATTACTTCCTCAACGACCGCTCTGCCATTCGCAGTTCGACGGACGTTTTCCATTTGAAGGCCACCACGCATACCCTGCCGGCGCAGATCGATTACGTGAAACCCCTGAAGAACGGCCGCGTGGAAATCGGTGCCAAGTACCAGCACCGTAGACTGCCGGTGACCTACGATGTGGAACGTGGTGTGGCTTCGATCATTTACCAGGGCTTGGGCGACTGGTCGGAATGGGGCGAAGATGTCTATTCAGGGTATGCCAATCTGGTGCGCGAGACACCCGTCTGGGGCATTGAAGGCGGCGTTCGCATTGAGCAGACTGATGTCTACTACGACCTCGCCCCCGAGAACATCTATTACCCCACCAGCGACGCCTATGATTATCTCAAGGTGTATCCCAACTTTCGTGTCAGCTACAACTTGAGCGACAGCAGCAAGCTGGCCGCGTACTACACCAGCCGCGTAGACCGCCCGGGTGAGCAGGAATTACGCATCTTCCCCAAGTACGACGACCCCGAAATCCTGAAGGTCGGCAACCCGTATCTGCGCCCCCAGTTCACCAACAACCTGGAACTCGCCTACGAGCAACTGTGGGACAGCGGCTCCTTCATTTTCTCCCTCTACCAGCGCGACATCGACGATCCCTTCATCCGCGTCTTCGATATCGACGCCAGCAACCCCCGCTATAGCATCATTAACCGTTTGTACACCAATGTAGGTCATGCCACCAACGAAGGCCTGGAGCTGATCCTTACGCAGGACTTTGCCGACTTCTGGGAGTTTTCCGGCAGCTTCAACTGGTATGAGAACACCTTTGATGAATTCAACACGCAGTTGCTGTTTCCGGTAGTGCGTCCGTTCACGGTCGCAGCCACCTCCGACGACACCTGGAATCTCAACCTGAACAACCAGATCGATCTCCCCTACGACATCCGTATGCAACTCTCACTGACGTATTACGCAGCCAAGAACTTCGCCCAGGGGGAGGATGCCGCGCGCTCATCGCTGGATCTGGGGCTGCGCAAGCAAGTATTGGCTGGCAAGGGTGAAGTGGTGTTCAGCGTCACCGACTTGTTCAACAAGTTCGGCATCCGGCAGGAAATCGCAGGCAATGGCTTCGATGCCATCTACGAAAACTACTACGAAACCCAAGTGGTGAGTCTGGGCCTGCGCTATACCCTCTGACAAATCACTATCAGCCAACCAATTGCCACGGCCCTGATTTACTTTAAGTTTGCGTTAAGATTGGGCACTTAAGCTGCTAGACTGGGAAATTCAGATCCCGGGGTGAGCAATTTGCACGAGCACGAGCACGAGCGCGAACGGCAACCACGCCACTCCAGAGCCTGCCTGCCCACTTTTTTCCTGCTCACATGGCTGCATATGCTGTGGCTCACCTCCGGTTTCCTTTATCTGGGGCTCGGCACCGTTGGCCTGAATCTGAACTCCCTGTTCCATGTCACTGCGTGGCCGCTATACAGCCTGATATACCTGTTGCCCGCGATCGGCTTCACGCTGGCTGCGCGCAGACTGGTCAAGGGCAGCGTACTACCGGTGGTTTTTTTTGCAGTGCTATTGTCCGTGCTTACGTTGCTGCTGATCCGCACCGACAGCATGATCTATGACTTATACGCATTCCATATCAACAGCTTTGTGCTCAATCTGATTTTCACACCCGGCGGTATCAGTTCCCTGGGCTCTGGTTCCGAAAGTTTCGTGTCCTTCTTCCTGCTGGGTATGCGCGTGCTTTTCATCCAGAGCGCATTCATGTTGCTCGCGTTGTGGCAGACCCGCTGCCTGCATGTGCGCTACTGGCATATCGCAACATGGCTTCTTGGTCTGTTCCTGGTGCAGGGGACTGTGTATGGCATCAGCGATGTGGGGAACATGGGGGCGGTACTGGATTCGTCCAAAGTGTATCCGCTGTTTCAACGCATGCGGTTTCGCACGCTGGCAGCCAAGTTCGGCTTTGAGCACAAAAGTCGCAATGAGTTCGCTGCGGCCATTGATGATGCAAACCTGAACTATCCACTTGCCGCAGTGGAGTTCGCCGCAGTTGAGCAACCTCCCAATATCATCATTCTCGTGGCGGAGTCCTTGCGCTGGGATCAATTGACTCCCGAGACGATGCCCAATACCTGGCAGTTCAGCCAACAAGGGCTGCGTTTCACCCAGCACTATTCCTCAGGCAACGGCACGCGTGAAGGATTGTTCGGCATGTTCTACGGGCTGTACGGTTCCTACTGGGAAAATTTCATGCACGCCGGGCAAAGTCCGCTGTTGATGGACCGCATGCAGCAATTGAATTACCAGTTCGATATCAGGACCAGCGCCTCGTTTACTTATCCTGAATTCAACAAGACCCTGTTCGTCAATGCCGACCCAGGCGTGCTGCATCCTGCGGACGAAGACCTGGTGCCATGGCGGCGTGATGAAGTAAATACGGATGCGTTGTTGAACTTCCTGGATACGCGCGACCCGGCGCGTCCCTTCATGGAATTCTTCTTCTTTGAATCCACGCATGCGTCCTACTCGTTCCCGGTTGAATCAGCACTGACGCAGGACTATCAGGACAATGTGGACTACACCCAACTTTCGCGCGCGGAACTGGCCGCAAAGATTACGCCACTGTACAACCGCTACCGGAATTCGGCGCACTGGCTCGATATCCAGTTGGGCCGGATTTACGCCAAACTGGAAACTCAGGGACTTTTGGCGAACACCATCGTCATCATCACCGGTGACCATGGCGAAGAATTCATGGAGAAAGGCGCCTGGGGACACAACTCGGCATTTGTAGAAGAACAAACCCACGTGCCGCTGGTGGTCTGGTTGCCGCAGCAAGCCCCCGCTGTGATCGAGCGGCTCACCAGCCATGTCGACATTGCGACAACACTGCTGCAACAACTGGGCGCTGGTGCGGAAACCCACGGCTGGAGTCTGGGGCAGAATTTGTTGTCGACCGTGGCGCGGCCGTACATTGTGCTGAGCGACTGGCACAGCATTGCGGTGCTGACATCGGATTTGAAATACCGTATTCCCTATCTCAACCAGACTGGCACAGACTACTGGGCGCCCACGGACCATGTCGACGGTGCGCTCACTTCAGACGAGATAAAGACACTGACATTGCGCC
>CAMDML010000017.1 GCA_945902215.1 Klebsiella pneumoniae
CGACGATCTTGTCTACTTGTGGAATGCTGGCGGTGCCGTAAGCCAGCGCGGCAATGGCTTGGGCACCACCCACTGTGAATACCATATCGACTTCAGCCAATGCGAGCGCGGCCAGCACGAGTTCATTGATCTGCCCACCCGGTGTCGGCAAGGTTGCAATGATTTCGCGCACACCGGCGACGCGCGCAGGAATTGCATCCATGAGTACCGTAGATGGATAGGTCGCTTTGCCTCCGGGCACATACATGCCAACGCGGTCGATGGGGGTAACCTGCTGGCCGAAGATGGAGCCATCGGCTTCTGCGTACTGCCAGGAACCCTGCCTCTGTTTTTCGTGATAACGGCGGATCCGGTCAGCGGCAGTACGTAGAGCTTGCGCCTGATCTTCAGGCAGATTAGCCAGACTCTGTTGCAGGCGTTCCCGTGGAATCGACAAGGCTTCGATGCTGGTTGCACCCAACTTGTCGAAGGTGTTGGTCCAGTGCAACACGGCGGCATCGCCGCGCAGCTTCACGTCAGCGATAATTTCCTGGACGCGCGCGGCAACAGTGCCGTCAGAGATGCTGTCCCAGGCCAACGCTTTGCGCAGTTTTGCGTCGAAGCCTGTGGCAGAGGCAGAGAGCCTGGCGACTGAAAGAGTCATGACACTTTCTGTGCTTTTTTCTGTTGCGCAGCCACTGCCTGCTGCAAACGTTGCAGCAGCGACTGCACCATGTCGTGTTTGATCTTCATCGACGCCCGGTTGACGATGACGCGCGTACTGACTTCAGCAATCAGGTCGCGCGGCTCAAGCCCGTGTGCGCGCAGCGTGTTGCCGGTGTCCACGATATCAACGATGCAATCGGCGAGCCCCATCAACGGCGCCAATTCCAGCGCGCCGCCGAGCTTGACAATATCGACCTGACGGCCCGATTCGGAAAAATACTGTTTGGCGATATTGACGAATTTACTGGCAACCCGCAGCCGCGGTGAATCCAGCTTCGATCCAACAGGCGCAGCCGTCATCAGGCGGCAACGTGCAATCTGCAGATCAAGCGGCTCGTAATAACCGCGTGAGCCACACTCCAGAATCATGTCCTTGCCGGCAATGCCAATGTCGGCGCTGCCGAGCTCAACGTAAGTGGGCACATCAGAACCGCGGATGACCAGCAGGCGCACGTTCGGCAGATTACTGTCGAAAATCAGCTTGCGACTCTTGCTGATATCTTCGGCAGGAATAATCCCCGCCTGCTCCAGCAGCGGTAATACTTCATCAAGAATGCGCCCTTTGGTGAGCGCAATCACCAGTTTCTGTGTGGCCATGCTGTTCTCAACGATGGTTGTTTCAGGAAGGGAGCCGGCGAATCTTGGCGCCCAACAGCTGCAGCTTTTCTTCAATACATTCGTAGCCGCGATCAATGTGATAGATGCGGTCCACGATCGTTTCACTGTCACCCACGAGACCCGCAATGATCAGACTCGCGGATGCCCTCAAGTCAGTAGCCATCACTGGCGCGCCTTTCAAATTCGGTACTCCGCGGAAGATCACCGTGTTGCCTTCCACTTTCAGATCGGCGCCCATGCGGTTCATCTCGTGCACGTGCATGAAGCGGTTCTCGAACACGGTTTCGGTGATCGAGCCAGAGCCATCTGCGATCGCATTGAGCGCGGTGAATTGCGCCTGCATGTCTGTGGGGAAGGCGGGGTACGGCGCCGTTGTGAGCGATACAGCCTTCGGCCGTTGACCATGCATGTCGAGACTGATCCAAGTATCACCAATTTCGATTTGCGCCCCCGCTTCTTCCAACTTGCTCAGCACCGCTTCAAGAATACTGGGGCGCGTATCCTTTACCTTGATGCGCCCACGCGTTGCCGCAGCGGCAATCAGATAGGTGCCCGTTTCAATTCGATCGGGCATCACCGGATATTCGCAACCGTGGAGTCTCTCCACACCATTGATGGTGATAGTGGCGGTGCCGTCACCACTGATATCGGCTCCCATCGCGCGCAAGCAGTGGGCCAGATCCACAACTTCCGGCTCGCGCGCGGCGTTTTCGATGATGGTCTGCCCGTTGGCGATCGCCGCCGCCATCATGACATTCTCCGTGCCAGTCACCGTGACGATATCCATCAGGATGTGCGCGCCTTTGAGCCGCTTGCCGCCGGTTCTCGCCTTGATGTAACCGTTTTCAACAGTAATAAGCGCGCCCATTTTCTTGAGCGCAGCCAAGTGGAGGTTCACGGGTCTGCTGCCAATAGCACAGCCGCCGGGCAAGGCCACTTCGGCCTCGCCGTAATGCGACAGCATCGGGCCGAGCACCAGAATCGACGCGCGCATCGTTTTGACCAGTTCATATGGCGCGCTGAAATGCTTGATCGTGCTGCTGTTGATCTCAAGCTTGAGTTTTTCGCCAACAACCGACTCCACACCCATGCAACCGAGCAGCTCGACCATTGTGGTAATGTCGTACAGATGCGGCAGGTTGCCGATCGTCACAACATCGGATGTGAGCAGCGCCGCTGCCATGATTGGCAAGGCCGAGTTTTTGGCTCCGGCAATGCGGATTTCGCCGTTGAGCTGCAGGCCGCCCTGAATGACTAATTTGTCCACGCTTGCTCCTTAACCCTGGCCAGAACGAACGGCAAGACCTGATTCCTCAGGCGTTTGCAACTGCATGCTGACCGCATGAATCGCACCGCTTTGTATGTGCTCATTCAGCACCTTGTATATGGTTTGTTGGCGCTTGACCCGATTTAGTCCGGCAAACGCACTCGACGTCACCTGCACCTGAAATTTGCCGCCCTCACCCTGCACTTCCACGCTCGCGCCTGGAAATGCATTTGTCAGCAGGATGGCGATTGCCTTCGTATTCATTGCGCTACTCATTTAGCTACCTGCCAGTTGTCGATCACCTTGTCGATGTCGTAGTCGTGGCTCGTCATCATGCTGTCGAACTGTGAATAGTATTGCCGGCGCAGGTTGACACCCTCGATGTACAGATTTTTCAGCAGCCAGACCCGGTTCTGATTCAGGAACATTGTGTACTGCACTTCAAAGCGGTTGCCATCGTCGGCCTGGATGATCATGCGCACATTGGTGGCATTCTGGGGATCGTCCGGCGGCGTCTCCATCGGGATGATTTCAAATTCAGCGCCGCCGTAGTTGGCGAGTGCGCTGCCGTAGAAATCAACGAGCGAGGCCCTGAATACATCGGAGAAGCGCTGCAACTGTTGCGGGGTCGCGCCATTGGGGCCGACGCCGTATCTTGCCATCACACCACGCGCCACTTCATTAAAATCGACAAACTCGACAAGGGCCGTTTCGACCGCGTCAAAGTAGGCTTTCCGATCCGTTTCATAGAGCGGCTTTATGGTGCCCATCTGCTGCAACAGATTGCTGATATAGGTATTCACTGCCGCTTCCGCAGTGGTCATGGCCGCAGCTTCCGCTGAAGTTTCCGCCGCGCGCAGGGCCGGGATCCAGGTGCTGGCCATTAGCATGAAAAACACAACCAGACAGCGACACATACGTGTCATGACAACATCTCCCCGGGTTTCAAGGCTAATCTTCGGACAAGAAAGGCTGAATCTGAACAACGCGGACGGCGATTTTACCTGAAAGACGCTTGCGACCCAACTGGAACGCAAGCACGCACCCGCCTCTTTTGTTGCGAATAATTCATTCTTGCCCTAAAAATCCAGCGGTTTTCATCGAATTTCATTTGACATACACTGCGAAGCTGATTTTTCACATCTGTCTCCCTATAGCTCCCATGCTCCCCATGAAAGAAGCCGACGCCCTGATCCAGACCGCGCTGACCACCATCGCCCTGCAATGCGAAGCAATCGCCGCATTGAAAGCACGCATCGACGGCAACTTCACGCGCGCTTGCGAGCTGATCCTGACCAGCAAGGGGCGCGTAATCGTCATGGGCATGGGCAAGTCCGGCCACATCGGTACCAAGATTGCCGCCACACTGGCCAGCACCGGCACGCCGTCCTACTTTGTGCACCCCGCCGAAGCCAGCCACGGCGACATCGGCATGGTAACGCGCGATGACGTGGTGCTGGCTCTTTCCAATTCCGGCACGACTCCTGAACTGCTGGCACTCTTGCCTATCCTCAAGCGCAAAGGTGTGACCCTGATTGGTCTGACCGGCAATCCTGCTTCAGAGCTCGCGCGCACCGCGGACATCAATCTCGACGTGAGTGTGGAAAAGGAAGCCTGTCCGCTGGGACTGGCACCAACCACCAGTACCACGGCAGCTTTGGTCATGGGCGACGCCTTGGCCATGGCATTACTCGAAGCGCGGGGTTTCACCGCGGAAGATTTCGCGTTTTCTCACCCGGGTGGCAACCTCGGGCGCAAACTCCTGTTGAAAGTTGCAGACATCATGCACAGCGGCAGCAACCTTCCGTCTGTGCGCGAAGACACCACCATCAGCAACTGCCTGCTGGAAATGACGGCAAAGAAACTTGGCATGACTACCGTCCACAATGCCAAAGACCTCATCTGCGGCGTGTTCACTGACGGCGACTTGCGCCGTGTGCTGGACAAGGGCCTCGACATCCATGTCACGCGTGTCGCCAGTGCGATGACAAGCATCTACAAAACGGTCAATGCCACTGCGCTTGCCTCAGAGGCAGCGCGCATCATGCAGGAGAATGCGATTTACAGTCTGGTCGTGCTGGGCAGCGACAAGCAGCTTGCCGGCGTGATTACCATGCATGACCTGCTGCGGGCCAACGTGGTTTGAACATGAAAAACCTGTATGTACCTTTGTTTTTCGTACTTGTTGCCGGTGGCTCAGCGGTGTTGCTGATGGGCAGAATGCGCAGTGAGACGGCAACCGGGACGAGTACCGGTTCCTCACCGCTGGAAGCTGACTATGATTATTACATTCAGGATATGCAGTCGACCCACTTCGACAGCATGGGTCAGGCCGTTTCCCGCTTGCAGGCGGAGCGTGTGACACATTACCCGGAAGGAGATCGTGCCGAACTGCAGGCTCCAGGATTTGCCGCCTTTGGTGCCGTCAGCAAGGCTTGGCAGGTCAGCGCCGCAACTGGCACACTGAGTCCAGACGCCGAACGTGGCGAAGAGCGGCTGGAGCTCAGCGGCGAAGTTGTACTCACCAAGCCCCTTGCCAGAGGTGACAATCTGGAAGTGCGCACGGCGGCACTTACGGTGTATACCGGCTCTGAAGAAGCGCTGACCACCGCAGCTGTTACGCTGAGCACACGCAATACCCAGACAGTAGGTACCGGTATGCGCACACTACTGGCGCAGGAAAAAATCGAATTGAACAATGTCAGAGGCACGCATGACCCTACCCCGCTTCCTTGAATTGGAACCAGCTGCACAGCTGTTTGTGGCGCAACTTTCCGCTTCACTGCTGCTCGCCACCCTGCTGCCCGCCCTCGCCTTCGGCTTGCCCGATGATGCCAAACAGCTGATCGTTGTGGACTCCCTCTACAACGAGTTGTTGTTTGATCAAGGTCTGTTCGTGTACCGGGGAACTGCCGAACAGCCTGCCCGCATCACTCAAGGCAGTCTTGAAATCAGCGGTATCGAGATCCGGCTTGAAAAAGCGAGTGATGGCAGTTTGCGCAAGGTAACTGTTACGGGCACTCCGGCGCGTTTTCAGCAGCAACCCGCCGCAGAACAGGAAATCGTGCATGCCAGTGGCCTTACCATTGTGTTCGACAATGGCGCACAGTTGTTGACCCTCGATGAAAGCGCCGAATTGTCCCAGGCAGGCAACGTGCTGACTCATCAGCATATTGAATACAACCTCGAAACCCGCAGCGCATCCAGCAGCGGTTCTGACGAAGCACAGGGGCGGATGACGTTTCCGGCACCTGTGGACAGCAATTGAGCAGTCCCGACTCTCCCATGCGCGTACTCAGGGCCCTGCATCTCGCCAAAAGCTACAAGGGCCGCCAAGTCGTGCAGGACACCTCATTGACGGTGAAAAGCGGCCAGATCGTCGGCCTGCTCGGCCCTAACGGCGCTGGCAAGACCACCTCCTTTTATATGATCATCGGGCTGGTGAAAGCCGATGCCGGGCAGGTTCTGCTCGACGACGAAGACATTTCGCAGGCGCCAATGCATGAGCGCGCGCGCAAGGGCATCGGCTATCTGCCACAGGAAGCCTCGGTGTTCCGCAAGCTCACTGTGGCCGACAACATCATGGCCATCCTCGAAACCCGGCGCGAACTGGAAAGCGCTGCCCGCGCCGCCAAACTGACCGCACTCCTTGCCGAATTTCATTTAACCCACTTGAGCAAGACCCTTGGGATGAGCCTTTCCGGCGGCGAGAGGCGCAGGGTTGAAATCGCCCGGGCACTGGCCACCGAACCCGCCTTCATGCTCCTCGACGAACCGTTCGCGGGTGTTGACCCAATCTCGGTCAATGACATCAAAAGCCTCATCAAGAACCTCAGCGCGCGCGGCATCGGCATCTTGATTACCGACCATAACGTACGGGAAACGCTGGATATTTGTCAGTTGGCCTACATCGTCAATGCCGGCTCAGTGCTGGCTGAAGGCACCCCCTCCGCCATTCTGCAAAACGCCCAGGTACGTCAGGTCTACCTCGGCGAACAGTTCCGTATGTAAGTCGCCAGAAGGCAGTTTGTCCGGGCGGCATGCTTTTTGCTAAGATGCCCCCTTACACGTCCGACTGCCATCCCCCCGCATGAAGTTATCGCTCCAACTCAAGATGGGCCAGCAACTGACGATGACCCCGCAACTGCAGCAGGCCATTCGGCTGTTGCAGTTGTCGACCCTCGATCTTCAGCAGGAGATTCAGGAAGCGCTCGAATCCAATCCCATGCTCGAGATCGAAGAAGACTTCGAAGCGCCCGAAGCCACCGCCGCAGTCGACAAGCACGAACACACCTCTTCCCACGAAAACGAAGCCGAGCCTGCCTCCCACGATGAGGACTTTCAGGAAGCCTCCGATTTCAATGCGGAAGACAACTGGAGCGACACCAACATTCCTGAGGAAATGTCCTCAGACAGTTCCTGGGACGACGTCTACACCAACAACCAGACCAGTGCTTCCAGCGGCAGCAGCAACGACAACGAAGATTACGATGGCGATTTCGCTTCCCGCAACAGTGCCGGCACCACACTGCAAGACCACCTGATGTGGCAGTTGAACTTGACTCCGATGACGGACAGCGACCGGTTGATCGCCACCGCCGTGATCGACGCCATCGACCCCAACGGCATGCTGGCCTCCACCGTTGGCTCGATTCACGCCGGCTTGATCCGCGAACTGGATATAGATGAAGAAGAAGTGGTGGCCGTGCTGCACCGTATCCAGCAGTTCGACCCGGTGGGCGTTGGTTACCGCGATCTGAAAGAATGCCTCAGCGTGCAGCTCAAGCACCTCGACCCGACCTTTTCCGGAATCCAGATTGCTGCACGCATCATCGACGACTACCTGCCGCAACTCGCCAGCCACGATTACAGCCACATCCTGCGCAAACTGCGTATCAAGGAAAGCGAACTCAAGGAAGCGATCGCCATTATCACCAGTCTCAACCCCCGCCCCGGTTCCGAAATTACTCTACCTGAAACCACCTACGTCATACCTGACGTATTTGTCAGCAAGCACAACGGCCGCTGGCGCGTGGAGCTGAATCCGGAAACTGCACCGCGCATCCGGGTGAATCCCGATTACGCGTCTCTTGCTACCCGGGGCAAGGACAGCGACAACACTTTTTTGCGCGAGAGCCTGCAGGAAGCACGCTGGTTTATCAAAAGCCTGCAGAGCCGCAACGAAACCCTGCTGAAGGTCTCCAACAAGATTGTTGAGCACCAGAAGAATTTTCTCGACTATGGAGACGAAGCGATGAAGCCGCTGGTACTGCACGACATCGCTGAAGCAGTCAGCATGCACGAGTCCACGATTTCGCGGGTCACGACGCAGAAATACATGCACACACCACGCGGCATCTTCGAACTGAAATATTTTTTTTCCAGCCATGTGGATACCGACACCGGCGGCGAATGTTCATCTACAGCAATCCGTGCCATCATCAAGAAACTGGTCGCCGCAGAAAATCCGAAGAAGCCGTTAAGCGACAGCAAGATCGTCGATGTTCTGGCCGACCAGGGAATACGTATCGCCCGGCGCACAATTGCCAAATATCGCGAAGCCCTGTCGATTGCACCCAGCAATGAGCGCAAGCAACTGGTCTAATGCCATATAGGCCGCATAGCGCGGCACGCAAACAGGACTCAGCGCAGAGCGCGCACACAGAGATAAAAGTCCATGAACCTGCACAGCCTCCTGAGCCCTGAACTCGCACTCTGTAATGTACAAGGTGGCAGCAAACAGCGACTGCTGGAAACGAGCGCCGCACGGATCGCGAACCAGATTCCGCAGGCCAATGCCAACCAGATATACGCTGCGTTGACCGCACGCGAGCAGCTGGGCAGTACCGGGCTTGGCGATGGCATAGCCATTCCGCATTGCCGCGTTCCGAACTGCCAGCAGACGATCGGGTGTCTGGTCAAGCTGGCCGAGCCAGTGGCGTTCGACGCCATCGACAACAAGCCGGTTGATTTGCTGTTTTTCCTGTTGGTACCAGAAAACTCCCTGAACGCTCATCTGGAAACGCTGCGAACGCTGGCCGAGAATTTCAGCAACCCGGATTTCTGCAAGCGGCTACGCGCCGCCCGCACCGACGCTGACCTGTACACAGCCGCCACGACCATTTCCTGAGAATAGGTGCACCATGAAACTGATGATCGTCAGCGGGCGCTCCGGTTCGGGCAAGACCACCTGCCTGCATCTGTTGGAAGACCTCGGTTATTACTGCGTGGACAACATTCCCGCGAGTCTGCTGGATGCGCTGGCCACACGCCTGAGCGCCGAAAATCTGCGGCTGGAAAAAGTCGCCGTCAGTATCGACGCGCGCAATATCTCCGAAGACCTCAAACAGTTTCCGGAAATCTACGGCAGGCTCGAAGCCTGCGCCATTAGCGGGCAGATCATTTTTCTCGATGCCGACGACAACATCCTGCTCAAACGCTTCAGTGAAACCCGGCGCAAACACCCTCTCTCCAGCGAACATCTGGGGCTGATGGAGGCCATCACTTATGAAAAAGAGCTGCTGGCACCGATCTCGGCCCTCGCTGACCTGACGATCAACACCAACGATCTCTCCATCCACCAACTGCGCGACATCATCAAGAACCGCGTCGCCGAGAACGAACATCTCGGGCTGGCGCTGCAATTCCAATCATTTGGTTTCAAACACGGCATTCCGGTGGATGCGGACATGGTGTATGACGCCCGCTGCCTGCCAAACCCGCACTGGATCCCGGAGCTGAAGCCGCTCAACGGCCTTGACCAGCCCGTAATCGACTTTCTGGATGCGCAGCCCGATGCGCAGGAAATGTTCGACGACATCCGCGAATTTCTCGAACGCTGGCTGCCCCGTTTCCAGAGCAACAACCGCAGCTACATCACTGTGGCCATCGGTTGCACCGGTGGTCAGCACCGTTCGGTATTTCTTTGCGAAAAACTTAAGCAGCACTTTACGGCCTGCGGCTATAATGTGCAGGTTCGCCATAAGGAACTCGCCTGAGTAAAGACCGAAACAGCCAAAAAGTAGCCCCTCCCTTCCCGGATAGCAGCAGCCTTAATGATCAGCACTACCATCACTGTTCCAAACCGTGCCGGCCTGCATGCCCGTGCCGCCGCCAAGTTTGTTGCAACCGCTGCTTCGTTCCAGAGTCGCATTGAACTAAGCAATGGCGAGAAAACCGTGGACGGCAAAAGCATTTTGTCGTTAATGCTGCTGGCCGCGCCGCAAGGCAGCGAACTGCAATTGCGGCTCGAAGGGGCCGACGAACAGGATGCATTAAAGGCCATACTGACATTGCTGGAACGTCGTTTCGGCGAGGATTAAACGCGCAAACACCCATGCGCTCAACTATAAGAGCCGGACTGTGATCGAAAGCCCCAGCCACGACAAGCCACTGCTGAGCCTCGAACACCTGAGGGTTCTGACCGAGGCCCTCGAAAGCGGCTCCTTTGTCCAGGTGCGACGCATGCTCAACCACCTGCCTGCACCCGCCATAGCCCACCTGCTTGAATCTTCACCCGCCAAAACCCGTGATTTGCTGTGGAAGTTGGTTGAAAAGGACATTGAAGGCGAGGTCCTGAATTACCTCAACGACGACATCCAGTCTGACATCCTCACCAAGCTCAGCCCCGAGGAAGTTGTCGACCTCACCGAAGGTCTCGACACTGACGACCTCGCCGACATCCTGCAGAACCTGCCGGAACAAGTGATCTACCAAGTGTTGCAGGCGATGGACGATCAGGACCGCAAGCGCCTGGAAACGGTACTCTCGTATCCAGAAGACAGTGCCGGCGGCCTGCTCAATACCGACACCATCACTGTACGCCGCAGCCATACTCTCGATGTCGTACTGCGCTATTTGCGCCGCCATGACGAAATTCCGAAAATGACTGACAACGTTCTGGTAGTCGACCGCGACGATGTGCTGGTCGGCATCCTGGCGCTGCGCAAACTGCTAGTCTCGGATCCCTGGCTGACTGTCGAAGATGTGATGCTGAGCGATTTCGACGCCATCCCGGTTACCATGGGCCAGAAGGAAGTGGCGCAACTGTTTGAGCGTATGGACTGGATCTCGTCACCAGTTGTGGATGAGCACGGCAAATTGCTTGGCCGCATCACCATCGACGATATTGTGGACGTCATCCGCGAGGAATCAGATCACTCCATCAAGAGCATGGCTGGTCTCGGCGACGAGGAAGACACCTTCGCCCCGGTATTCAAGACCACACGGCGGCGCGCGTTATGGCTGGCCATCAACCTGCTCACCTGCTTCCTGGCCTCCTCGGTGATCGACCAGTTCTCTGCCACCATCGACAAGGTCGTGGCGCTGGCCGCGTTGATGACTGTCGTTGCCAGCATGGGCGGCGTGGCCGGAAATCAGACACTCACGCTCGTGATCCGCAGCATGGCACTGGGCCAGATCGGGAAAGGCAATGCGCTATGGCTGATGAACCGCGAACTGATGGTGGGCATGCTAAACAGCCTGATGTTGGCCCTGATCGCTGGCCTGACCGCTGTCTGGTGGTTCGGCGACACGACCCTCGGCCTGATCTTCGGCGGCGCGTTGATCATCAACCTTGTCACTGCAGCCTTGTCAGGTGCCTTGTTGCCCCTGATCCTGAAGTCGCTCAAAATCGACCCGGCGCTGGCTGGCAGCGTAGTGCTGACAACGATCACGGACGTGACCGGCTTTTTGTCATTTCTCGGTCTCGCCACACTCTTTTATTGAAAGGCATCGCCATGTCAGAGTTCGACGCAACAGCACCCAGCAAAAGCCAGCGCAAACGCGATTCAAGCGCATTGCAAGAGCTGGGCGCAAAACTGACCGAGCTCACGCCCGTCGCGCTGAAAAAATGCGCGCTGCCAGAAGAGGTGCTCGACGCGATCAAAGAGTACCAGCGGCTGCCCAATAAGCACGGCGCGCGCAACCGGCAGATGCAGTTCATCGGCAAAGTAATGCGCGACATGCCTGAAGAAGTGATAGCCCGCATCAACGCTCAGATCAATCAGGATGTCACGCTGGTCAAACGCCGGTACATGGCGCTGGAAGAACTACGCACCAGCCTGTTGGCCGACAATAAGGAGCGCCTCGAACAACTGGCCAAAGAACAACCGCTGGCCGACATGGAACAGGTCAAGCAGCTAATCAAGAAGGCGCACCAGGAACAACAACAGGAGGCCACTCCGCTGGCAAGCCGCAAGTTGTTTCAGTTGTTGCGCCAGTTGTACGGAGTCTGAGAGTCCAGCCGGGATTCCTCAAGGAATAATTCACCGGTTGAAATTCGCTCACGGATCAAGGTAGCCTTGCCGCGCTCACTTCGAACAAGAGGCTTTATGCTTCCTGCATCCAAAACACTTCTCCTCGCCTTCCTGATGGCAGTGGCCGGACCTATATTGGCGCAGTCATTTAGTTCTGATCATCCTGGCCAGTACACGCAGGAAGAGATCGCACTAGGGAGCCGCGTCTACTCGGCGCAGTGCCAGTTCTGTCACGGTCGCGACGGTGATCAGATATCGGGCATCGATCTGCGGCGTGGCGTGTTTCGCCAAGCGCTTGCCGATGAAGACCTCGCGCGCGTGATCAACACGGGCACACCGGCCGGCATGCCACCGTTCGTTCTCTCCGCTGCCGACCTCACCGGCATCATCGCTTACATGCGCGCGGCGTTCGACGGCACCGCGTCGATCCAGGTTGGTGATCCATCACGCGGCAAAGCGCTGTTCGATGGCAAAGGCACATGCGCAAGTTGCCATCGCGTCGGGACGACCGGACCGCTAGTCGCACCGCCGCTTACCGACATCGGTCTCGCGCGTACACCGGCAGCGCTTGACCGCTCGATTCGCAATCCTTCTTCCGCGATGCTGCCGATCAATCGACCCGTGCGCGTCGTGATGCTCGACGGCAGCACAATCAACGGCCGTCGCCTCAACGAGGACACCGCGACGGTGCAGCTCATCGACGACAAAGAGCAGTTGCGCTCCATCGACAAGCGCGACATCCGCACGCTGGACGTTGATACCACTTCGCCGATGCCCGCGTTCGCCGGTCTTCTCACGGATGCGGAGATCAGCGATATCGTCGGTTACCTGCTGACACTGAGGCAACGCTGATGCGCACCCCGATTCCCGCTACCTTCTCAACGCTGCACACTTGTCTGCTTGCGCTGGTACTAGCGCTCGCCCTTCCTGCGTCCCTCGCTGCACAGGTCACCGGCGATCGCATCGAACGCGCCGCTGACGAGCCGCAGAACTGGCTCACCTACTCCGGCGGCTACTCCGGTCAGCGTTACAGCACACTTGATCAGATCAGTCGCGACAATGTGCAGGATCTCGAGCTCGCCTGGATACTGCCGAACCAGGTGTTCGGCGCGTGGCAGTCCACACCGCTTGTCGTCGACGGGATCATGTATGTCACGCAACGGCCCAACGACGTGCTCGCTGTCGATGCGCGGACCGGCCGTGTGTTCTGGCAGTATCGCCACCAGGTCTCGACCGATGCACGCGTCTGCTGCGGTGCGAACAATCGTGGCGTGGCGATACTCGGCGAGCGGCTATTCATGGGTACGCTCGACGGCCGGCTCATCGCGCTCGATGCGCGTTCGGGCACTTCACTGTGGAACGTTCCCGTCGGCGACCCGGCGCTCGGTTACTCACTCACGCTCGCGCCGCTCGTCGTCAAGGACAAGGTGCTCGTCGGCGTTGGCGGCGGCGAATACGGCATCCGCGGTTACATTACGGCCTTCGATGCAGCCACTGGCGCGGAGCTGTGGCGTTTCAACACGATTCCCGGCCCCGGCGAACCCGGCCATGAAACTTGGGAGAACGAGGGCTGGAAAAACGGCGGCGGCTCAGTCTGGGTAACGCCTTCCTACGATCCGGAACTCAACCTCACGTACTGGGGCGTTGGTAATCCGGGCCCCGACTGGAATCCTGACCAGCGTCCGGGCGACAACCTTTATACCGAGTCGGTCGTTGCACTCGATGCCGATACCGGGGAGTTGAGTTGGCATTACCAGTTCACGCCGAACGACGGCTATGACTACGACTCCGTGCAGGTTCCGGTACTGGCCGACATCACGTGGCATGGCACGCCGACGAGGGCCATGCTGTGGGCAAACCGCAACGGCTTCTTCTACGTGCTTGATCGCACCACCGGCCGCTTCCTGCAAGGCACACCGTTCGTGAAGGTGAGCTGGGCGAGCGGCTTCGACGCCAATGGCCGACCCATCCAGACCCCTCCGCCAGTCGGTGAACCTCTCTGGCCCGGCAACCAAGGCGGCACCAACTGGTATTCACCCTCGTTCAGTCCGCGCACGGGCCTGATGTACGTCAGCGCCTGGGAAGGTTATGCGTCGACCCCGCGCAAAGAAGAAGTCACATACGTGCCCGGCCGCAATTTCGGGGGCGGCAGCAACAATCCCGTCGTACCCATACCCGGTGCGCCAGGCCCACGCATCGGCCGCACAACGCCGATCAACAACTGGACCGATGCCGTCGGCAACGGCGCTGTCGTCGCGCTCGATCCCAACACAGGCGAGCGCAAGTGGACCTTCAAACAGTACGACGTCACCGACAGCGGCATCCTGACAACAGCCACAGACTTGCTTTTCACCGGAGGCCGCGAGGGTTACTTCTACGCGCTCGACGCGCTCACCGGCACGGAGCTGTGGAAAGCGAGTTTAGGCGGGCAGATCGTCAACGGCCCGATCACATACGCCATTGATGGCGTGCAGTACGTGGCGATCATCTCAGGCAATTCCCTGGTGACGTTCAAGCTGCGGCAGAAATAAAGGCCGGGTCAGACGGTGGACTCGGGGCCTAGCGGTTTGAAGCGGATCAACAGTTGCGGCAGCAGCGTCAATGAACCAGCCAGCGACAGAATCATCGACAGACTCGTCAGCAAACCGAAGTACACCGTCGGCACAAAATTCGACAGCACGAGAATCGAGAAGCCGGCGATGATCGTGAAGTTGGTGTAGTAAATCCCCTTCCCGATACTGCTGTGGCAATAGTGCATCGTTGTGTTGTAGTTGCCGAAGGTATGGAAACTTTCTTTGAAGCGGTGCATGTAGTAAATCGTGTTGTCCACGCCGATGCCCACCGAAATCGCCGCGATCGTAATCGTCATCATGTCGAGCGGAATCTGCAGCCAGCCCATCAGACCCAGCACCGACAAAGTGGCGATGAAGGTGGGAATGGTGCCGAGCACCGCCAACGTGAGCGAGCGGAACAACACGACGAACATCAGAAAGGTAGCGAGCATCGACAAGCCCAGAGTTTTGATCTGGGATTGAAACAGGCTCTGCAGCATGTTGTTGTAGAGCACGAGCATGCCAGTGACCCGCACCTGACTTGCCTCGTAGCCGAACCGACTGACGAGACCCTCACGAATCCGAGTCAGCAATTCACTGCGCACAAGATTCGGATCGGTTTCGCGGACACGGATAGAGAAACGCACCTGATTGTTCTCAACTGACACATACGGCCGCAGCAGGGTTTCCTTGTAGTCCGCAGGAATGCGGTTGTACAACACACCCAGTTCAATGCTGCTCAGCGCGCGATTGTCGTTCAGTTCGGTGGCAATGTTGAGCAGTGTGGCCAATGACAGCACCTTGCCGGTTTCCGGCATGGCATCCAGATAGTTGTGGATCTCGGTGACTCGCTGCATTTTGTCACTGGTAAACCAATAAGCATCCGGGTCGCTGGCCGCTCCTTCGGTTTCATCTTCCTCGAAGGCAAACTCGTCACCGAAAGCATCTTCTTCGTCCGCGAACTCATCTGTCCCTGCAAAAGGATTAGGCTCTTCAAACGGATTGGGCTTGGCCAGATCAATGATGACATCCAGCGGCGTGGTGCCGCCCAGTTGCTCGTCGATGGCAACCATGCCCTGATAAATATCGGTGCTCTCATCGAAATATTTGATGAAGCTGTTTTCCACCCGCAGCTGTCTGATGCCGATCACGGCAAACAGCAACAGCCCAGCGGACACGCCCATGATGAGCCAGCCCCGTTTCTCGGTGAAGCGCGCGACTGCCGGGGTGATGTCGAGTCCGTGATTTACCGGCGTGGTATTGCGGATTGGCAGCAAGGCCATCGCCGCGGGAAACAGCAGAAAACTGAGGACAAAAGCCGCGAGAATGCCGATGAACATCATCAAGCCGAAATCGATAACGGGAGGAATGCTGCTGGTCACGAGTGACGCAAAGGCCACAATGGTTGTCAGGCAGGTATAGATGGCCGGGACGAACATGTCCGTCAACGATTTGCCAAGCCGGAATTCATGCGTGCTTTCCGGATACATTTCTTCGAGTTCACGGTAACGCACGATCAGGTGGATGGTCAGCGAGACCGTCGTGATCAACAGCAGGGATACAAAGTTGGACGAGATCACCGTGACCGGCCAGTCGAGCAAACCCAGCAAGCCCATCATGCCGGCAGTCACCACCAGGCCACAGGTCAGTGGCAGCAACACATAACGTGGTTTCCTGAACAAGAGTCCCAGCGCCACGATGATGAACAGCAGAATTGCAATACCGAACGTTTCGAGGTCGCTGCGCACAAACGTGACCAGATCATCAGCGATCATGGGGACGCCGCCCATCACGATCTGTGCATCGCCACGATAACGCGACAACACATCGCGAATGGCCAGGATGTCCTCGTGCAGATCTACTGCAGCCTGGTCGCGGCGCTCATCGTAATCCGACTCGGTCTGCGCAAGCTGCAGATGACCTGCCGGATCCAGACTGCCGGTGCGATCCTGTCCGCGCAATTCGCTGCGCGTGGCCAACAGCTCCTGCAGCCGGGTATCCGTTACAAAGTTGACGATGAAGGCTGTCGTGGACCCATCCGCATTTAGCAGAACATCAAGGTAGGCGGCATTGCTGGTCAGGTCCGCGCGCGCTGCGGTGAGTTCAACGCCGGGGCTTTGCAGCGTGAGGACATTCTCCGTTACATCGCTAAGGCTGGCATTGGCGACTTTGAACAACGGCACATCCAGAATGCTGTCGACAGACGCGACTCCCTCGATGGCCAGCAACTCGTTCTTCAGGGCAAGCAGCGTATCCAGCACCGGCGCACTGAAGAGTTCCGCTTCAGGCGTGTAGCCGATGAACACGAAATCGCTGGAACCATAGCGCGCATTGATCTCACGCGAAAATTCCAGATCCGCATCGCCTTCGATGACGAGTGAGTCGGCAGAGGCATCCAGCCTGAAATTTTGGATGCTCCAGCTCAGGAACAGGCACAGCAGTCCAATCCCGATCAGCACCTTGCGCGGATGCTTCAAGACCAGAGTTACATAGGCATTCATGAACATCGGTTCAGCTCAATCATCCGTTACGCTGATGTTCACCATGCCGCTGCCAGGTTTGCCGGCGCCAGCCAGTTGCTGGCTCACGCGCGCGGCGATCTTAAGGTAGATCTGCGCGGCTTGCCCGTGCGGATCGGATGCCACTGCAGGATTACCTTCATCACACTGTTTACGAATTTTGGCATCGAGCGGCAATGAGCCGAGCACTTCCACGCCATAGGCATGGGCAATGCGATCAGCACCACCTTCGCCAAAAATATGTTCGCTGTGGCCGCACTGGCTGCAGATGTGCAGACCCATGTTTTCCACAACGCCGAGAATCGGCACTTGCACCTTGCGGAACATTTCAATGCCACGCTTGGCATCAAGCAGTGCGACGTCCTGCGGCGTCGTAACGATTATTGCGCCGGTGACAGGCACCGATTGGGCGAGACTCAGTTGTATGTCGCCGGTGCCGGGCGGCATATCGATGATGAGATAGTCAAGTTCGCCCCATAGCGTGTCGTTCAGAATCTGGTTGAACGCACCGACCACCATCGGGCCGCGCCAGACCATAGCCTGATTTTCATCGACGAGAAAGCCGACCGAGTTGACCTTGATGCCGTGTGCGGTTACCGGATGCATCTGGTTGCCGCCCAAGATCTGCGGGCGCTGACCAGATACACCGAGCATCATGGGCTGGCTTGGCCCGTAAATGTCCGCATCAAACAAGCCCACCTTCGCGCCCTGCCGATGCAGCGCCAACGCCAGATTCACGGCGGTGGTGGACTTGCCAACGCCACCCTTGCCCGATGCCACCACGATAATGTGGCTGACCTGACGCAGGTTGGCGCTAATGTTGGGTTGTACTTTCATTTGATTACAGCACCATCGCTTACAGCAGAATGCCGCCGTAGTTGACGAAGAACGGTGCAAACACGAGGCTCAGGATCGCCGACAGTTTGATCAGGATGTTCAGCGAAGGCCCGGAGGTGTCTTTCAGCGGATCGCCGACGGTGTCGCCAACTACAGCAGCCTTGTGACAATCGGAACCCTTGCCGCCATGATTGCCCTTCTCGATGTATTTCTTCGCGTTGTCCCAGGCACCGCCACTATTGGAGGAGGAGATGGCGAGGACGCCACCGCACACCAGTGAACCCGCGAGCAGACCAGCAACGGCAGGCACACCGAACAGGAAGCCGACGACCAGCGGCGTACCAATGATCAGCACGCCGGGCGCGATCATTTCACGCAGCGCGGCTTTGGTCGAGATGGCAACACAAGTTGCATAGTCAGGACGGCCCGTACCTTCCATCAAACCCGGAATGGTGCGGAACTGACGGCGCACTTCTTCGATCATGTCGAATGCAGCCGAACCCACGCTCTTCATCGTCATTGCGGAGAACAGGAAGGGAATCACCGCGCCGATAAAGAGGCTGGTGTACACCATCGGATCCAACAGCGTGATTGAATTGACCAGATTGTAATCCGCACCAAATTTTTCCGGCAGCCCACGCATCAGGTTCTGGGAGTGGGTGATGAAGGCACTGAACAAGGCCAGCGAGGTGAGAATCGCCGCGCCAATCGCAAAACCTTTGCCGATAGCAGCAGTAGTGTTGCCGGCGGCGTCGAGCACGTCAGTACGACGACGGATTTCCTTGTCCATGCCGGTCATTTCCGCGATACCACCGGCGTTGTCTGAGACCGGGCCATAGGCGTCAATCATCAGCGCAATCACCAGCGTGCCGAGCATGCCTAGCGAAGCGATCGCAATACCGTACATGCCAGCCAGCATCCAGGAAGTGTAGATGCTCACAGCAATGGCGAGGTAAGGCAGCACGGTGCTTTTGTAACCCAGCGCCAAACCAAAAATGATGTTGGTGGCGGCACCGGTTTCACACGATTTGGCAATTTCGCGTACGGGACTGTATTCGGTGGAGGTGTAGTACTCAGTCAACAAACCTACAGCGAGGCCGGCAATCAAACCTGACAAGAAGCAGAAGTACACGCCGTTGGCGGTATAGGAGATGGCGGAGCCCACATCAATCTGGAAAGTTGCCGGAATCATCCATGCAGTCACGAAGTACATGACCACAGCCATGATTGCGCTGGAGATCATAAGCAAACGCTTCAGGGCCGGACCCACCTGCTCTTCGGATTTGACCGAGACCAACATCTTGGTGATCAGACTCACCGGAATGCCAACGGCCGTGATCATGATGGGGTACAGCATGGCATTGAGGTCAGCAGAAAACGCGAGTGCGCTAATGACCAGTGCCGCGCAAGTGCTTTCGGCGCAGGAACCAAACAAATCAGCACCCATGCCGGCGACATCACCCACGTTGTCGCCCACGTTGTCAGCGATTACGGCGGGGTTGCGCGGGTCATCTTCCGGAATGCCTTTTTCAACTTTACCCACGAGGTCAGCGCCTACGTCAGCCGCTTTGGTGAAAATGCCGCCGCCTACGCGTGCGAACAGCGCAATTGAAGAGCCACCCAAACCAAAACCGGCAATGACTTCCATAACGACGTTGGGCGGAACTTCTGAGAGCACAGCACTCATGAACAGGAAAACGAGGATCAAACCCAGCGCCGCAAGACCTACCAGCGCGAAGCCCATTACCGCACCGGAGTTCAGTGCCACCGTAAAGGCTGCAGCCAGACTGTCGCGCGCGGCAACCGTGGTGCGCGCATTGCCAGCTGTGGCGATCTTCATGCCGATGTAACCGGACAAAGTGGAGATGGCAGCGCCGAACAGGAAGGCCACCGCGGTCCACAAGCCCTCATTGGCATTGGCGGTTTCGTGGTTGTCGGTGAGCAGTGCTATGACTACAGCAAATGCCAGCATGAACCAGAAGAGGACCTTGTACTCCTGTTTCAGGAAGGCCATGGCACCTTCAGCAATAGCGCCATGAATGTAGCGCAACTTGTCGCCTTCTTCCTTGTTGAGACCCTTGTCCAGTTGAATGCTGGTGACCTTTTTCATGTAGTAAAACGAAACGGCCAGCCCGAACAGGGACAAGGCGATGATCAATAAAGTGGAACCTGCCATGCAGCTTACTCCCGGCTTTGTTTTAGTTGATGCGGCTGTTAAATAGGGTTAACACGGTTGTTTCGGAGAGGACCATCCGGCCCTGCAAAAAGAGGGCGCACTCTACCACAAGGCTCCATGCCTGACCAAGCCGGCTTAGCCGCTAATACGGGGCGCTCAACGGGCAAATCCGTGCAGTAATCAGGGCTTTTTCGGTTTCTTGGGGCGGTAGAGGTCGAGCAACTTGCGGGTACTGGTAAGGCCGGCTGCGTCTTCCCTGGCACCTTGCAAGGCAGAGCGTAATTCTGAGGCTTTCTGGTCCTTCAGCTTTTCAGCGCGAGGCTGGCGCCGAGTCTCGAAATCGATGAGCTTACCCATAAGGCTTTGATTGTCAGTTCTAGGGTCCCTGGGTCAAGGCTGCGGCCCGGGTCTGCAAACGCTCCAGTTCCGCGTTCAATTCTGCAATTCGCTCTTTGGACAGTGGCTGCAAAGTCGCACCGGTGGCCGGGTCCGTCGTGCCGTATTTGTCCTGCTCTTCGGTCAACGTCGTCACCAGATCTTCGGCTGCCACAATGGCCTGCTGCAAAGAGGTGTTGGCGCTCTCGAGATTGGTGGTTTCAGTCTGATTGGCGGCAATCTGCGCACGCAATTCGGCAATGCGTTCCTGCTGCCGGGCAACGCTGCGAGCACGCTCTTCAACGCTGGGTTGCTGTTGCTGACGTGTGGCTTCGGCCAGAGCAGCCTGACGTTCAGCTGCAGCAGCTGCTTCACGGGCAGCAGTTTCACGCGCTGCCGCAGCTTCGCGGGCCCGATCTTCAGCCAGTAATTGTTCTTGGCGCAGTCTTTCCGCTTCGAGTTCTGCTTCCGCGGTGGCGCGTTCTTGCGCAGCCTGAGCCTGGCTCGCGGCGGCTTCATCCGCAGACGGAGTGCTGGCGCAGGCGCTCAGCAACAGAACCGGAATGAGTAGCAAAATGTATCTGGCAGCAGTCATGGTGGATTCCTCAACGAGGCACTATCAGGGCCCTAGCATGGTAACGCATGTTTGCCGCAATAGCATCGCAAGGGCGGAGAATAACCAGCCAAATCAGGGGGTCACGCCCCTGTCAGAAGCGCTGGGCAAGGTGGAGCCGCGCAGGCGTTGGGAGTATCATTCGTCTTCTTTTTGATACCGGACCCACTTGGCCCCTCTTGGATTTAAGGACCGCGCCCGCCCCATGAGCAAGAAACATTTCACAACCACCGCCCTGCATGCCGACCGCAAGGACAAGCCCGAACACGGCGCGCTGCACAAGCCAATGCACACTTCGGTGGCCTTCGGCTATGACGACGCGCGCGAAATTGCCGATGTCTTTCAGGGCAAGAAGAGCGGCTATGCCTATGGCCGCCAGAGCAACCCCACCGTAGAGGCGCTTGCCCGCAAGGTCACCCAGATGGAACAAGGGCTGGCCTCCGTGTGCTTTGCTACTGGCATGGCCGCGATCAGTTCGAGTCTGATTGCCCTGTTGCGCTCCGGCGATCACATCGTGTCGAGCGCTTACCTGTTCGGCAATACCAACAGCCTGTTTACCACGCTGCAGAATTTCGGTATTGGCGTAACCTTTGTCGATGCCACCGATGCAGCCAAGGTTGCCGCTGCCATTCAGCCAAACACCCGCCTCGTGTTTGTGGAAACCATCGCCAACCCCGTAACCCAGGTGGCCGATCTGGCAGGCATCGGCAAGCTGTGCCAAGAGCACAAACTGATTTATGTCGTGGACAACACCATGACATCGCCCTGGCTCTTCCAGCCGAAAGCCGTGGGCGCGAGCCTTGTGATCAACGCCCTGACCAAATACATCGGCGGGCATGGCAACGCGCTCGGCGGCTGTGTTACCGACACCGGCCTGCACGACTGGCGCAACTGCGCGAACATCTACGACACCTACAAGAATATCGATCCCACACTGTGGGGCATCACCCAGATCCGCAAGAAAGGTTTGCGTGATTTCGGTGCGGCGCTGGGGCCCGAAGCCGCCCACCACCTGTCTGTGGGTGCAGATACTTTGGGCCTGCGTATGGACAAATCCTGCGCCAACGCCTTGGTCGTAGCCGGGTTCTGTAGCACCCACCCAAAAGTGCGCAAGGTGTTCTATCCCGGCCTGCCCACGCACCCGCAGCATGCACGAGCCCGCGCCTTGTTCAAGAATTTCGGCGCACTCCTGAGCATTGAACTGGCCGCTGGCGTGGACTGTTTCGATTTTCTCAATGCGCTGGAATTGGTGGTGTGTTCAAGCAATCTCGGCGATACCCGTTCGTTGGGAATCCCGGTCGCACATACAATCTATTGGGAGATGGGCGCGGAACGGCGTGCATCGATGGGGGTAGCCGACTCGCTGGTCCGACTGTCAATCGGAATTGAAGACCCTGCAGACTTGCTCGCCGATTTCGCTCACGCCCTTGCCTGATTCCATGCCGCTGCGCCTGTGCACACTGACCGAGTTGCCGGAAGGCAGCGCACGCGCCTTTACGCTGCCGCAGACCCAGGTATTGGCAGTGCGCGATCAGGATGGCGTGTACGTCTATTTGAATCGCTGCCCGCACCTGGGCACACCCCTACAGTGGAACCAAAACCGCTTTCTCGACGAAGAGGGCATGTTCATCCGCTGTGCCACCCATGGCGCACTGTTTGAGCGCAACACCGGGCTTTGCATTCAGGGGCCGTGTCGTGGCGACTCTCTTTGGCAAATCGACTGCCGCATTGAAGAGGGTGTTGTGCTCATCGACGCGTCCGAATTACCGGCCGCCCCGGCCATTTACCGCTGAGTGCTTTGCGTAGTTCGGGGGACTTTGGTTTTGGGGCGGTTTGGTTATGGTACTGCCCCCGGTTATCTGGTAGCGTGCGCGCTTTCCGAAATCAGGGTTGTATCAAAAAATTTTTGCAGGACATGATCTAGACCAAGAAGGTAGGCTAAGAGCGCAGGGAACCGGAAATGGCAAAGAAAACAACTGCTAAACCATCAGTGAAAGCAAAAGCGAAAAAACCGGCGCAGAAACCTGCCGCCAAAAAACCGGTCAAAAAAGCCGCGCCAGCATCGAAGGCAAGCAAGCCCAAACCCGCTGCAGCCCCTGCCGCCAAGAAAGCCAAACCGGCTCCGGCGAAACCGAAAGCAGCTCCGCCGAAACCCGCGCCTGCCAAAACGCCTGTCAAAGAGGCCAAAAAAGCGCCTGTGCAACCCGCAAAATCCGCTGAAAAAAAACCAGCAGGCAAGACTTCCATAACCAAGCAAGATAGCAGCAAAGCCAACAGTATGAGCAGCACCGTAGGAACGAAATCTTCAGGCAAGACCAGCACTCCCGCTCCGCCCGTCAAAGCCAGCAAACCAAAACCCCGCTCAAGTGACAGAACCGAGCCCGGCCGCAACTTCACCCCCTACGAAGTCAAGAAGGGTGAGGTTTACATGAATGAGCAGCAAAGGGGCCACTTCAAGGGCATTCTGCTGCACTGGCGCGATGAACTGATGCAAGAGGTGGATCGCACTGTGCATCACATGCAGGACGAAGCGGCCAATCCGCCCGATCCCGCCGATCGCGCCACACTGGAAGAAGAATTCAGCATCGAGCTGCGCACACGCGACCGCGAGCGCCGGCTGATCAAGAAGATCGACAGCACGATTGAACTGATTGCCAACGACGACTACGGTTACTGCGATTCCTGCGGTGTTGAAATTGGTATTCGGCGTCTGGAAGCGCGCCCTACGGCGAACAAGTGCATCGACTGCAAGACTCTCGACGAGATCAAAGAAAAACAGCTTGGCAGTGCCTGAGACACAATACCTCTTGCCTTATCGAGGGCGTTTCGCGCCCTCGCCCACCGGCCCGCTGCACGCCGGCTCCGTTCTCACCGCCCTAGCCAGTTATCTCGATGCCCGCGCCCGCAACGGTGTGTGGCTTGTGCGCATTGAAGACCTCGATCCCCCGCGCGAAAGCAAACAAGCTGCTGCTGACATACTGAGCACGCTGGAAGCACTGGAGCTGACCTGGGACGAAACTGTGGTCTATCAGAGTCAGCGCTCGCCGGCGTATGAAGAGGCGCTTGCGCAACTCGACTCACAACAGTTGGTTTACGCCTGCCGTTGTAGCCGCCAGAAACTGACTGCGCAAGGTTCGGTGTATCCGGGCTGGTGTCGTGCCTTACAGATCCCCCGCGCCAGAGACACTGCGCTACGCTGCTGCGTCACAGACAGTACGGTGGCATTCAGCGACCGCCTGCAGGGCCCTTACACGCAACACCTCAGACAGGATGTCGGTGATTTCGTCATACGCCGAAGAGATGGACTCTTTGCGTATCAATTGGCTGTTGTGGTCGACGATGCCTGGCAGGGCATCACTGACATTGTGCGCGGCATTGACTTGATTGATTCGACTCCACGCCAGATATACCTGCAACAGATGCTGGGCTTTGCTGTGCCTGCTTATGCGCACGTGCCGGTCGTCACCAATACCCAAGGCCAAAAGCTGGGCAAGCAGCAGTTTGCCGAGGCAGTGGATCCTGCGCGGCCCGGCCCTGTCCTGTTCAAAACGCTGCAACGCCTGCAGCAAAATCCTGAACCTGGTCTTGCAACCGCCACACCGACTGCAATTCTGGCCTGGGCCATCGCCCACTGGCAGCCCGCCAATCTCAACGGGATCAAGCAAATACCGGAAATTGAAGACTCTGCTGCCGCTGCTGTATGATCCGCCCACCTCCGTATCCGGAACGCAGTACCCATGCAACGCCCGATTCTGCTACTGGTATTTATCCTGATCATCGCCATCACCGGCATGCAAGCGCTACGTAGTCTGCTGGATTGGTATAGCCCCTTTCTGATGGGACTTGGTGTAATCATTCTGGCCGCACTGTTGCAACTGCCGCCGCACCATGACGACGTTTAGCGCCGCCACTGTCATCCTCGCAGCAGCGGCCTACCTGCTGCTGTTTTATGGCGTGGCCTGGTTGGCCGACAAGGGCCGGGTGCCGGCGAAGCTGATCAATCATCCCGCTCTGTATGTTCTGTCGCTCGGTGTAATTGTCAGTTCCTGGTCGTTCTATACGGCATTGATCTCTGCCGCCACCCGCGGCTACGGCTACAACGCCTACTACATTGGTTATTCCGCTGCGTTCTTGTTCGCGCCAATCCTGTTGCAACCCGTGTTGCAGATAACACGCACTTATCAACTGGGCTCTTTGGCCGATCTCTTCGCCTTCCGTTTCCGCAGTCCGTGGGCCGGCACGCTAACCTCGATCATACTGCTGCTCTGCATTTTCCCCTTGTTCGCCATTCAGATACTTGCAGTTGCTGCCTCGACTGAGCTGCTGGCTCCGGACCTTGATGCGCGCCTGGTTGGTCTCTTTTACTGTCTGGCACTGCTTGGCTTCACTTTGCGTTTCGGCACCCGCGATGTCACCGGCCGCGAACGCAACGACAGCATCGTGGTCAGCCTTGCCTTTGAATCCGTATTCAAACTTGTGGTTTTGATCAGCGCCGGATTGTTCGCAATTTATGGCGTTTTCGGCGGTTTCAGCGAACTCAATGTCTGGCTGCGCGAACAACCGGCTGCCGTCACCCGTCTGGATATTTCTTTCCTGCAGAACACCACCAACCTGCTCATCCTGCTGTTCTTCACCGCAGCCATCGCGATGCCGCACATGTTCCACATGGTCTTCCATGAGAACCGCAACCCGCGGCATCTGGGCACTGCGAGTTGGGGCGTGCCGCTGTATCTGCTTGCCGCCAGTCTGCCAACGCTACCAATCCTGTGGAGCTTTGATGCGCTCGGCGCCGACACTCTCGTGCGCTACGCCGGCCTCGCCCTTGGACTCTTGAGCGATGCGCCTGCCATAACCCTGCTGTTTTATGTCGGTGGTGTGGCGGCAGCCAGTGGCATGATCATTGTGATGGCGATGTCCGTGTCGAGCATTTGCCTGAACCATTTGCTACTGCGTGTGCGCAAGCCGCCCACCGGTTCCGGCCTTTACCGCTGGTTGTTGTTGTTACGGCGCCTGTTCATTGGCGGCATCCTCGCTGGTGGATATCTGGCATTTCTGGCGATCGCCGACGGCAGTAAGTTACTCGATACCGGCTACATCGCCTTCATTGCCAGTGTGCAGTTTCTACCCGGCATCCTGACCCTGATGTACTGGCCCACCGCGAACAGCAAGGGCTTCATCACGGGCTTGCTGGCCGGACTCTTTACCTGGACGACACTGGGACTCGTGCCCTATTTCACCGGCGCAAGTCTGTTCGACCTCAGCTACCTCGCCCCCAACATCATCAACTGGGATCTCGTGGCCAGTGCCACGCTACTTGCAAACTTGAGTTGTTTGATTGTTGTGTCGCTGCTGACCGGAACGAGTCGCGAAGAGCGCCGCGCCGCACTGCTGTGCGCAATGGATACGATCAGGCAGCCACTGAAATATGGTTTGCTGGCGCGCACCACGCCAGAGTTCGTCACGGGCCTGACCGCGCCGCTGGGTGAAGTCACCGCCAAACAGGAAGTAGTGCGTGCGCTGGGCGATCTTGGCTTGCAAGACAATGAAACGCGACCCTATCAACTACTGCAATTGCGCGCACAGGTTGCAGCGAATCTGTCTGTGTTGTTGGGCCCGACCATTTCCCACCAAATCATTGAACGCTTTCTGCCCTTTGCGCCAGGCCAGATTAATGCGACCAACAAGGGCATCAACTTTATCGAAACCCAACTGGAAACTTACTCGCAAAATCTCAGCGGTATCGCGCTCGACCTCGATACCTTGCGGCGTCATCACCGGCAAGTGCTACAGAATCTGCCGCTTGGTGTATGCGCGATTGACGGTCAGGATCTGATCTCCATCTGGAACAGCGCCATGGGCAACCTGACGCGCCTATCAGGTGACAACCTCACGGGCTTGCCGATCACCGCATTACCACCGCCCTGGAAAGATCTGCTCGCCGCATTCATCCGTGACCAGAACACTACGCATATTGCCCGGCAAGCGCTGGTGTTGGACGGCAAGCAGCGCTGGTTCAGCCTGCACAAGGCCAGCCTGGAATATCCGCTCTCTGCTGTATCGGGCATTACCCGTGCGGGCGGGGCGCAAGGTTCAGGACAGGTGATCCTCGTCGAAGATCTGACGGAAACCGCCATGCTGGAAGCCGAACTGACTCATGCTGAACGTCTCAGCTCGGTGGGCCGCCTTGCTGCCGGTGTTGCGCACGAGATTGGCAACCCGGTAACCGGCATCGCCTGTCTTGCCCAAAACCTACGCGATGAAACCGGCGACCCTGAACAGCGTTCGATGGCGGAACAAATCATCCAGCAAACCCGCCGCATCAGCAGCATCGTGCAAACGCTGGTACATTTCTCCCACAGCGGGATGGATGCCGACCTGCCGCGCCGCCAAGAACAGGTATGTTTGTTTGAAGCTACGGCAGAAGCCATTCAACTGCTTTCGCTACAACAACAAGAAGGGAAGAAGATTCGTTTGCAAAATACCTGTCAGCCAAATATCTACATCCGCGCGGACCGCCAGCGCATCCAGCAAATCCTCCTCAACCTGCTGACCAATGCCCGTGATGCCAGCACGGACGGCAGCAGCGTGGACGTCACCAACAGTAGCAGAGACGGCTTGGTCACCCTGACCGTCAGTGATGTCGGCAGTGGCATACCGGCCGGAATCCAGGGCCGCGTTTTTGAACCCTTCTTCACCACCAAAGACCCCGGGAAGGGCACCGGCCTTGGTTTGGCGCTGGTCTACAGCATCGTCAACGACCTCGGCGGAAGTGTGACAATTGACAGCCCGGTTGATACCGTGAGTCGAAAAGGAACAAAGGTAATCGTAACTTTTCCTTGTTATGATCCTGCGCAAGCTCTATAGAAAATACTGGCATGCCGCACCACATCCTCATTGTCGAAGACGAAGACGTCATCCGCTCGGCGCTGCGGCGCCTGCTGGAGCGCAATGGTTTCAAGGTCAGCGAGGCCGGTTCGGTGCAGGAAGCAGTCGCCCACCACGACCTTGATGCCATCGACGTCATCATCAGCGACCTGCGTCTGCCCGGCCTGCCCGGCACCGAATTGATCAAGCGCACGCCCACCCCGGTGCTGATTATGACCAGCTACGCCAGTCTGCGCAGCGCGATCGACACCATGAAAATCGGCGCGGTCGACTACATCTCCAAGCCCTTCGAACACGACGAAATCCTCACCACCCTGAATCGGGTGCTCGCCGATAACACCAAAGCCCGCAACCTGAGCCGCCGCAAACCTCGCCCCAGCGAAGAACCAGTCGGTGGCATGGCAGGTAGTTGCCCGCAGATGCTGGAGTTGTTCCGGCGCATCCGCAAAGTCGCGCAGACCAATTCGTCCGTGCTGATTCAGGGCGAGTCCGGCACCGGCAAAGAGCTGGTGGCACGCGCACTTCACGAAGCGAGTTCACGGCGCGAGTCTGCACTGATTTCAGTCAACTGCGCGGCGATTCCGGAAAACCTGATTGAGTCAGAACTGTTCGGCCACGAGAAAGGCTCGTTTACCGGCGCCACTTCCACGCGCACCGGTCTTATCGAAGCCGCAAACAACGGCACGCTTTTTCTCGATGAAATCGGCGAATTGCCGCTCGAAGCGCAAGCGCGTTTGCTGCGTGTGCTGCAGGAACACGAGATTCGCAAGGTCGGCTCTGTGCAGTCGCAGAAAGTTGATGTGCGTCTCGTTGCGGCAACGCACCGCGACCTTAAACAATTCGTACGTGAAGGGCGTTTCCGCGAAGACCTGTTCTACCGCATCAACGTGATGCCGCTGAGCCTGCCGCCGCTGCGCGACCGCGGCAACGACATTCTCGAACTCGCCGACAAAATTTTGGCCACGACCTGCAAACGCATTGGGGTCGATCTTATGACCTTCAGCGCCGATGCCATTCAGGCCATCACCACCTATCCCTGGCCCGGCAATGTGCGAGAACTGGAAAACGCGCTCGAGCGCGCGGTGATCCTGTCCGAACAAACTGAAATCGCGATGGAACTGCTTGGCTTGGACGTGGAGCTGGTGAAGATTGAAGGCAAAGGCACCTATCTTGTCGATGCTCCCGCCAAGGAAAGTGCGGAAACTGTCGAGATTGAAGACGACCCGCAGGAAGACCTCTCACTGGAAGAGTATTTTCAGCGTTTCGTACTGGAGCATCAGGATCAGATGAACGAAACCGAGCTGGCCAAGAAGCTCGGCATCAGCCGCAAATGCCTCTGGGAGCGCCGCCAACGTTTCGATATCCCCAGAAAGCGGAAGAGCGGCTGAGCCTTTCCTCCGAACCACCCCGAATAAGGGGTTCGACGTTACCTTGTTACGGCAAAAGTAACCTTTCTTCACAAACTCGTAACGACCCCCTTAAAAACCCCTTACCAAAACCTTTCATCAGAATTTTATAAACCATTGAAAATTAATGGCTTTTCAATTTTTGCATAAACTGGCATGAAAGGTGCTTCTACATCGGCAGTGCCCTGTATGCACAACAATAAAAAGACCACAAAAAAATAACGCAGCAGGCACGCATGACCCTTGGATCAATCAAACAATTGGCAAGTTCAGGCTGAAAAGAACTGGAAACCAGCGTCAGCTAGGGGGTCGGAATTACAAGGGCATCCTTGAAATGAAGGTCAGTGACCAAAAAAGTGAAGGCAGGGATGTCTAACTTAAAACAATAATAACTATATGCCTCATTTAAACCCGGGGGAGCCCACTCCCCCGGGTTTTTGTGTTTCTGTCTAGGCCTAGGTGCAGGACCCCCAGGGCCTAACGGCACTTAGGGGCTGAAGGCTCCTTATGTTAGACCTGAGGGCAGGCCCCCGCTACCTCGCTCCGCCCCCCCGCGTGTAGAATGGCCCCAATTGCTACGCAAGAAGGACTTACCTATTACCGCCTCGACCCCGCCCATCACTGACTCGACCCCGACAGTATCAGGCGCGCCGGCCACCCCTGCCCCGGTGCTGATTCCGCGTGCCGAACATGGCATCTCCCGGCAGCAAGTCAGCCCCGGCAGCCTCAAGGTGCTGTATGCGCTCAACGATGCCGGTTACCAGGCCTATATCGTGGGAGGCGGCGTCCGGGACATCCTCCTGGGGCTCAAGCCCAAGGATTTCGACATTGCCACCGACGCCACGCCCGAACAGACCAAAGCCCTGTTCCGCTCCTCGCGCATTATTGGCCGCCGCTTCCGCATCGTGCATGTGCACTTCGGCCGGGAAATGATCGAAGTCTCAACCTTTCGCGCATTGACCAGCGACAACGTCGAAATTGTCGAAGGCCTGACCCGGCGCGATACTCATATCGACGCCGCGCAATCTGCCGCCGGCATGATTCTGCGCGACAACGTCTACGGCACTCTTGAAGAAGATGTGCTGCGCCGCGACTTCACCGTCAACGCCCTGTACTACACCGTGAAGAATTTCGTGGTGCACGATTACGTGAACGGCATGGCCGACCTAAAAGTGCGCTGCCTGCGCATGATTGGCGATCCGGAATTGCGCTATCGTGAAGATCCGGTGCGCGTGCTGCGCGCAATCCGGCTTGCCGCGAAACTCAACTTCACCCTGGCACCGGCAACCGCAGCACCCATTCAACGGTGTGCGCGCCTGCTCGAATCGATTCCGGCGGCACGCCTGTTCGATGAATTCTTGAAAATGTTTTTCGCCGGTTTCGGCGCCAAGACCTTTGAGTTATTGCGGTATTACGGCGTGTTCGACATTTTGTTTCCTGCAACTGCTGCGGCCATGGCAGCTGACAACGAAGACCTGTTTGAGCGCTTGTTGCACAGCGCTTTCCTCAGTACGGACCAGCGGATCAATTCCGACAAGAGTGTCACCCCGGCCTTTCTGCTCGCCGCCTTGCTGTGGCCTGCACTGCAGGAACAACAGCGTTTACTGCTGGCTGAAGGCACGCCACCACTGGAGGCGATGAATGAAGCGGCGCAGATTGTGCTGTCGGATCAGCTCCAACGTTTGTCCATCCCGAAACGTTTCAGCATACCGATGCGTGAAATCTGGGATCAACAGTTGCGCTTGCCCAACCGGCGCGGCAAGCGCGCGGAATTGATGCTGGCGAACAAGCGCTTCCGCGCCGCCTACGATTTTCTGCTGTTGCGCGAAGCTGCAGGCGAAGACCTCGACGGTTTGGGGCAATGGTGGACCGACTATCAGAGCGCTGATGCCGATACCCGGGCCGCGATGCAAACCAAGCTTGAAGGCGGCCCCTCGCCCCATGCAAAATCCCGCAGGCGCAGAGTGAAATCCAGACCTGCACAAACCCAGACGACAGCCAACGACTCCTGAGTTCTTGTGTCCGATACCCAGCCAGCCAACAGCACAATCCCGCGCTACATCGCTGTAGAAGGGCCAATTGGCGTTGGCAAAACTACGCTGGCCAAACGCCTGGCGCAGAGTTTCAACTACGAAACCCTGCTTGAGCGCAGCGAGGAAAATCCCTTCCTTGAGCGTTTCTACCACAACCCCAAACAGCATGCCCTGGCCACGCAGTTGTTCTTCCTGTTCCAGCGTGCGCAGCAAATGCAGCAGTTGCGGCAGGACGACATGTTCGAACCGGTGCGTGTGGCCGACTTCTTGATGGAGAAAGACAAGCTGTTCGCGCGCCAGAATCTCGATGGCGATGAATTCAAGCTATACCAGAATGTCTACGATCATCTGACCATCAACTCGCCGGTACCGGATCTGGTGATCTACCTGCAGGCCCCGGTGGAAGTGCTGATGGGGCGCATCCAGACGCGCGGCATTCCTGCCGAACAACTGATCGAGGAGCGCTATCTTGTCAACCTGATCAACTCTTACACTGAATTTTTCCACTACTACGACAAAAGCACGCTGTTGATGGTCAATTGCAGCGAGGTCGACTTCATCAACAATGATGAAGACTACGAACTGCTATTCAGCCACATTTTGACCATGCGTAAAGGCAGTCGCAACTACTTCAACCCAAGACCCAGCCTGCTCTGAGCCAATCGCCGTGACACACCATCAACCCAAGACCCAGCCTGCTCTGAGGCAACCGGATTCCGCCGTGACCGCTCCCATCACTCTTCACAGCCTGCAGGAAATGAAACATCGCGGCGAAAAATTCGCCTGTATTACTGCGTACGACGCGCTCTTTGCCGGACTGTGTGTTAAGGCCGGCGCTGAAGTGTTGCTGGTAGGCGACTCACTCGGCATGGTACTGCAGGGCCACGATTCCACACTGCCAGTGACGATGGATGACATGGTGTACCATACGCAGTGCGTCAAGCGCGGCAACCAGAGTGCTCTGCTCATCGCCGACCTGCCCTTCATGTCATATGCCTCGGCGCCGCAAACACTGGAGAACGCCGCGCGACTGATGCGCGCCGGCGGGCAAATGGTAAAACTTGAAGGCGGCGCCTGGATTGCCGAGACCACGCGGCTACTGACTGAGCGCGGCATTCCGGTGTGTGCGCACATGGGTCTGACACCGCAATCGGTCAACCGCATCGGCGGTTTCCGTGTGCAGGGCCGCGATCCCGCCGCCGCATCTACCATGATCGAAGAAGCCAAGTTGCTGGAAGCCAACGGCGCGAGCATGTTGCTGGTCGAATGCATTCCCGCTGCGCTTGGCAAGAAAATCAGCGAGAGCCTGAGCATTCCGGTGATCGGTATCGGCGCGGGCAAAGACACGGACGGGCAGATCATGGTGTTGCACGATGTGCTCGGCATCTCGCCAATCACGCCACGCTTCGTGAAGAATTTCCTGCCGGAATCCACTACCGGCATTCCGGGCGCGATCGCCGCCTACGTTAAGGCAGTCAAGACCGGCGTGTTTCCCGCGCCGGAACATGGCTATGCCTGAACTCTCCCATCGCACTGAAGCGTTCACCGAATTGTCTCCGCTCTCTGCGGCGCTCGCTGCCGCACGCAAGCAAGGCAAACGCATCGGTCTCGTGCCGACGATGGGCAACTTGCATGCAGGCCATCTGGCGTTGGTGACAGAAGCGCGCAAGCACTGCGCCTACGTTATCGCCACCCTCTTCGTTAACCCGTTGCAATTCGGTCCCACGGAAGATCTGGCGAAATATCCCCGCACTCTTCAGGCGGACTATGCCGCGTTGCAAAGCGTTCGCTGTGACGCACTGTTCGCACCTGATGCAAGCGTGATGTATCCCGGTGGCTTGGAGGGACAAACGCTAGTCAGTGTGCCCGGCGTAGCAAGCCTCCATTGCGGCAAGACCCGCCCCGGCCATTTCGATGGCGTCTGCACCGTGGTCTGCAAACTGTTCAACATGACCCAGCCTGACCACGCGTTCTTCGGCCTGAAGGATTTCCAGCAGTTTCACATCCTTTCGCGGATGGTCACGGATCTGCACATTCCACTGCAGATGCACGGCCTGAGCACCGTGCGCGAGGAGTCAGGACTCGCACTTAGTTCGCGCAACGGCTATCTGAACGCAGCAGAACGCGCCCAGGCGCCGACGCTGTATGCAACGCTCAAGGACACCGCAAATAGCCTTGTGTCAGGTGCACGCACCTACGCCACTCTTGAAGCCACGGCCACAGCAGCGCTGACAGCAGCAGGGCTGCGGCCCGATTATGTTCACATCTGTGCCCGGAATACCTTGTTGCCTGCCGCGCCCGGCGACCACGCTCTGGTGATTCTGGCTGCTGCCTGGGCCGGTGCTACACGCCTTATCGACAATATCCTTGTGGATATCACCTGATTTGCACCGCTTTCCCTTTATTTGCTCCGCTTCCCCCTTTTTTGGGATAATGTCCGCCCTTCCGCTGCCGGTCCGGCGGATTGATCCAGAGCCTGTATCCGAGGTAAGAGTCTTTGCAAACCTTGATGTTGAAAGCCAAATTGCACCGCGCCTGTGTCACGCACTCCGAACTTGATTACGAAGGCTCCTGCGCCATCGACAGCCAGTTGCTCGACGCCGGCGGCATTCGCGAGTATGAACAGATCCAGATCTACAACCTGACCAACGGTGAACGCTTCACCACCTACGCCATTCGCGCCGAAGCCGGCTCCCGCATTATCTCGGTCAACGGTGCCGCCGCGCACAAGGCTGCAGTCGGTGACCGCGTGATCATCTGTGCCTACGGTAGCTACACTGAAGCCGAACTGTTGCTGCACAAACCGAAACTGGTGTATCTGGACGAAAGCAACCGCATCCAGCGCACCGCCAACGCCATTCCGGTTCAAAGTGTCTGACAGCAAACTCTACCCGGTCTCCGCCACCCATCCCGGCCGCACTCACCTCAACCGGGCGCAGTACGAAACGCTCTACGCCGAATCAATCGATTCACCCCACACCTTCTGGCCACGCATGGCCACCACCTTCCTCGACTGGCTGGCGCCCTTCACGCAATTGAACGACTGCAACATGGCAGCCGGCAGTGTGCGCTGGTTTATCGGCGGCAAGCTCAATGTCACGTTGAACTGCATCGACCGCCATCTGCCGAAACGCGCTCAGCAAACCGCAATCTTGTGGGAAGGCGACGAACCCGGCCTGGAGCGCAAGATCACTTACCAGGAACTGCACGACGAAGTCTGCAAACTCGCCAACGTCATGAAGCAGCGCGGCGTGAAGAAAGGCGACCGTGTGTGTATCTACATGCCGATGATCCCGGAAGCCGCGTTCGCCATGCTGGCCTGCGCTCGCATTGGCGCCATCCACTCGGTGGTGTTCGGTGGTTTTTCACCCGAGTCACTCAAAGATCGCATCCTCGATTCCGACTGTCGTCTCGTCATCACGGCTGATGAAGGGGTACGCGGCGGCAAGCACATTCCGCTGAAAGCCAACACCGACACCGCCGTCAGCCAGTGCCCTAACGTGCACACGGTTGTTGTTGTGCGCCGCACCGGCAACAATATTGCTTGGCATGCGGGCCGCGATCTCTGGTACCACGAAGCGACTGCGGCAGAAGCATCCACGTGTGCTGCGGAATCGATGGACAGCGAAGATACCCTGTTCATTCTGTACACATCAGGCTCCACCGGCAAACCGAAGGGCGTGTTGCACACGACTGCCGGCTACCTCTTGCATGCGGCGATGACGCATCGCTATGTCTTCAACTACCACGATAATGACATCTACTGGTGCGCTGCAGATGTAGGCTGGGTCACCGGTCACACCTACATCGTCTACGGCCCACTGGCGAACGGCGCCACCACGTTGATGTTCGAAGGTGTGCCGACCTACCCAGACTATTCACGCTTCTGGCAGATCATCGACAAATACCAGGTCAACCAGTTCTACACTGCACCCACTGCAATTCGCGCGCTGATGGCGCACGGCGATGAGCCCGTGCTGAGTACCGCACGCACTTCGCTACGCATCCTCGGCAGCGTCGGCGAACCGATCAACCCCGAAGCCTGGGAATGGTATTTCCAGGTGGTCGGCAACAGTCGTTGCCCAGTGATTGATACGTGGTGGCAGACCGAAACCGGTGGCCACATGATCACGCCACTCCCCGGCATCACTGACCTTAAACCAGGCTCCGCAACCCTGCCCTTCTTCGGCGTGATGCCCGCACTGGTCGATCCGGAAGGAAAAATTCTCGAAGGCGCCGCCTCAGGCAATCTCGTGCTGACCACAAGCTGGCCAAGCCAGTTGCGCACCGTGTACGGCGATCATCAGCGTTGCGTGGAAACTTACTACAAGACTTACCCCGGCTACTACTTCACCGGTGACGGCGCACGCCGCGACGAAGACGGTTACTGGTGGATAACAGGAAGAGTGGATGACGTGCTGAACGTGTCAGGCCACCGACTCGGCACCGCAGAAATCGAAAGCGCTCTGGTGTTACATCCGCAAGTCGCAGAAGCCGCCATCGTCGGTTACCCGCACCCGATCAAAGGCCAGGGCATCTACGCTTATGTAAGTCTGATGGTCGGCGTAACGCCGAGCGAGGAACTGCGCAAGGAATTGATGACCATGGTCACCCAAGAGATCGGCGCCATCGCCCGCCCCGACCTCATCCAGTGGGCCCCCGGCCTGCCGAAAACCCGCTCAGGAAAAATCATGCGCCGCATCCTGCGCAAGATCGCTGCGAACGAATTGGAGAATCTGGGTGACACGTCAACGCTGGCGGACCCGGCAGTAGTGGAGCATTTGATCGCCAATCGGTTAACTACGCTCAATAACTAACACGAAGTTTCAGGGGGGGCATGCATCGCCACTTCGCCTTTCGCAGCATATTTGCGTCACTAGTGTGTGCGGTCGCTGGCACCACATTTGCCCAAAGCTTCACCTTTGGCGGTATTTACGCCACGCAGCAAGCCGCTGCCGGTGCCACGCTCTATACAGGATCATGCATCGAATGCCACGGTGCCACACTGCGCGGGGGTGAAGGTGGCCCTGCTCTGGTCGGCGCGGCCTTCTGGAACAAGTGGGCAGGCCAGCCACTGGCGGCCTTGTTTCAGATCGCCGCCAGTACCATGCCGGTCAATAACCGCAACGGTTTTTCACCGGCATAATATGCGTCATTGATTGCGTTCATGCTGCAACAGAACGGCTTGCCGATGACTTATGCGATTGATGGCGTGCAATACATCGTGGTGCCCGTGGGTGACGTTGGGCACCCGGGAGAATTGGTGGCCTTGCGCTTGAAGCAGTAGGGTTAAATTAAAACTTGATGAGGTAAAGCGTATGACAGCGTTGAAAGGCCTTAGGGGTGTTTTGATCATACTGGCAACACTTGGCTTTTGCTCGCAAGGCCTCGCCCAGAACGTCACTGCACTTGGCATTGAAGAAGGCATTGAAGAAGGCACTGCAGAAAAATCGCTCAGATTGTATGTATTGGATGGTGGCGAACTTGAATCGAGTCCGGAGAATTATAATTTACAGGTATCCGAGGTTCAAACTACCTCTCTGGCACTTGCTACTTTTTTGATAGTACACCCAAAGGGAATTTTACTGTGGGAAGCCGGTGCTGTGCCTGACAGTGAGCGAGTCATGGAGGGAGCAGGCTCAAGACAAATAGTCATCCGTTCAGACAAGGCCGAACGCCCGGTAATTCTAGGACCCTCTTTATTGACTCAGTTGGCAGAGATTGGCTACTCACCCAGCGATATCACGCATCTTGCCTTGTCCCACTATCATTGGGATCACTCCGCCAATGCGAATATTTTTGCGCATGCAACCTGGCTGGTTCGTCCTGAAGAAAAAGCGGCGATGTTTCCTGCCATACCTGCCAGCGATAGCGGTCGACCCATGACTTTCGCTGCGCTCAAGGATAGCAATGTCATCTCTGTGGATATTGAAGAGTATGACGTATTCGGCGATGGCCTTGTCATACTCAAGGCGGCAAGAGGGCATTCCCCCGGCCATCAGGTGATTTACCTGAATTTGCCGGTTACAGGGGGCTTGGTGCTGTCCGGGGATTTGTACCACTATCCCGAAGAACGCACTCTCGACAGGCTACCTACCAGAGATTTCAGCGTTGAACAGACCCGTGCTTCGCGCATAGAGCTTGAAGCTTTTCTGGTGCGTCACAATGCCAATCTCTGGATTGAACATGATTTGATTGGCCACCGAAAACTGCGGAAAGCACCGGAGTTTTATGATTAAGCTGAGCTCTGTTTATGACTAAACCTCAATCTTGCCCAGCGCTATTCCGAGCATGATGAGCATGATGCCACCAACGGCGACAACGGCCAGCAGGCGGCAGGCCATGAAAAATAGATCGGTCATGTTTATCTCCCAGTTGCAGTGTGTGATTGCTTACAGGAGAGATGAAATCAAAGCGCCTGTCCGGGCGCGTTGATGCACGTCAAGCGGGGCGAGGCTCGGGGAACATTTCCCGATTGCTTGCACGCTTACTCGGTTGGCGGGGCGGGTTCGGCGACTGCCGGCTCTTCAAGGGGTGAGGCAGTGGCATCGGCAACCGGCTCGGGTTTGCCGAAGAGTGCCAGGGTCAGTGCAACCCGGTCTTTCGGATTATCGGGAATACTGTCCAGCGCTTCGACCTTGTCCAGCCGTTCCTGCAGGCCTGACTGGTTGGCGATCTGGATCGCGAGACCGGGGCGCGCATTGATTTCGAGAATCAGCGGACCCATGTTGCGGTCGAGCACAATGTCCACGCCCATGTAACCGACACCGGTTAATTCAAAACAACGCGCCGCCAATTCCAGCAGGTCGTTCCACGCAGGAATTTTCAGGCCGCCGAGCGGAACGCCGAAATCGGGATGTTCATTGACGATGCGGTTCTGCCAGACGCCATCGCTGGTGATGCCCGTGGCAATGTCGATGCCCACGCCTACTGCACCCTGATGCAGGTTGGCCTTGCCGTCGGAGTTGCGGGTTGGCAAACGGATCATGGCCATGGTGGGGACACCACGGAACACAAGCACACGAATGTCAGGCACACCGCGATAGCTCACCGGTTCCAGAATGGCATCCACTCTTACGCGGTATTCGATCATCGCCTGGTCGGGCACGCCGCCCAAACTGTAGATACCGCTCAATATGTTGGACGCGTGGTAACGGATTTCGTCGAGCGACAGTGCGCGGCCATCGGTTTTCACGTACAAATCGCGGCGCATGCCGTCGATGACGAGTACGCCTTCACCGCCGCTGCCGTGTGCGGGCTTGATGACGAACTGGTGATGGTTGAGCAGGATTTCGCCGAGGCGGTTGAGGTCGTGGGGGGTGCTGACCGTGCCGTAGAGTTTGGGTACCGCAATGCCGGCTTCGATAGCCAGCTTCTTGGTTTTTAGTTTGTCGTCCACCAGTGGATACGAATAGCGGTGGTTGTAACGCATGATGTAACTGTGGTTGCGCGCGTTGAGCCCGAGCACCCCTTTGGCCTTCAAGCGCAGCCAGGTACCCAGCATTTAGGCTTTCTCCTCTTTACCTACTTTTTCTTTGGCCAGATCCTTGAAGCGCAACACTTCGCTCAAACGATAGCCGGTGTAGGAACCGAACATCATGCACACCGCCAGCACCACGAGCAGCAGTTCGGGGAAGTTGAACATCAGGTGCATCAGCAGCGGATGGTTCATTACGTAGTAGCCGGAGATGGCTACCACCAGCGTGCCAATGGTTTCCTTGATGGTTTCCAGCGAGCCACGCTCTTCCCAGACGATGGACATGCGTTCGATGGTCATTGTCAGGATGACCATGGGGAACAACGCAATCGACAAACCTTGGGTGAAGCCAAGTCGCGCGCTCAACAAGCTGGTGATAACCATCAGCCCGATCACAACGATCAGCATGCACCCCAGCCTTGGCACCAACAACAGGCGCAGGTTGGCCAGCGCCGTGCGCACCAGAAAGCCGGCAAACAGAATCATGATGAACAGCGTGATACCCCAGCCGAGCTGGGTTTCACGAAACGCCAACGCGATCAGGATCGGGGTGAACGTACCGAACGTTGGCAAGCCGATGAGCACGCGCATAAAGGCAATGACCAGCGCACCGAGCGGCACCATCAACAAGATCTTGTACACTTCCTGCGACGGAATCGGCAGGCTGTATAGCGTAAAATTGGTCAGTCCGGTCAGCAGGGAATTCTCCACCTGCTGCGCCAGCTCTTCCTGCGCAACACTGACACGCGACACGGAAAAATTCAGCTGCAAATCAAGCACCCCATTGGATTGCACAATTTCCTGCAGGCCCTTGGCCCAGGGGAAAAAAGCTTCGGGATAGCCCATGGCACCAGTATCCGGATCGAAACCACGCCAGCGCTGCCCGTTGTTGACTTCGATCCATGTAAGCTGCGGCCGGTCAATAAAATCGTCTTGTAGCGAGATGCCGTACACAACCCGCGACGGAATGCGCGCGCCCGCGAGAATTTCAGTCAACAGCGGCACCCACTGGTCAGCAGGGCGTGCGGTGCGAATAACCTTCACGCTTTCGTCGTCCAGCTCGGTCAGAATGGTCATCAGACGGTTGGCGAACGTGAAAATATCGGCGGATTCACCGCGCGCGCGGTCAAGCACATCATCAATCGCGGAGGCCAGTGGCTCGGGATAGTTGGGGACCTGCGGGAAGGTCGGTATCTGCTGATCGGCTTCATCGGCGGCTTGCGGATTTTCTGGGTACACCTGTAAGCGGTAGAACAGTGCATACGGGTCGTCTTCGGTACGGCGAATGGTCCACACCGCTTCGCGCGGTTCTTCAACGATGGTCAGCCCGAAACCGCGCGAAACAAAGTTTTCATCGATCTGGGTAAAACCAAGAGTCTGCTCCGGCAATTTGAAGTTAACGCGCGACGGACCTCTGCGTCCGGTGAAATCGATTCTGGCTTCCACTGTCCAGACATCGGATTCTTCCCCCGGCTGCAGCGGCATGTGCAGATAAGTAACCTTGAGGTAAGCGATAAAACCGGCGAGCGCGATGAGGAGCAACACCAGAACCGCGACAGGCGACAACACAAAAGAGTTTCTGGAGGCCATACGGATTCTTGTTAGCGAGCGCAGCTGGTTCTGTGGGTGAAAGATTGGCTGGAATCGACGAGGATCTTGTTGCGCAAGAACTGCCGGCCCAGCAACACGGGATAATTGAAATTGTCGCGATTGGTCAGCGTGAACAGCGTGTTGTAGCGTTCTCCCGCCAGACAGAATTCCAGACGCACTGCGAGTCGCTCATCGCGATCGCTGCTGCCCTCGGTGTTGCGCAGTTTGATGTTGACCTCGCGGACCAGCGGGCGTTCCAGCACGATACGCTCGCTGTCGGCGTCGTCGTGTTGGCGCAGGATTGTAAAGCGCACCATGCGCCGGCCGTCTTTCTCGAATTCCTCAATGTCTTCCGCGTGGATGGCGCTGGAGCGGGCACCGGGATCGAGCTTGGCTTTCATCAGCATGCGCTGGGGCAGCAGGCGCATGTTTTCGACCCAGCCAAGCACAATCTTGGTATCGGGGTCAGCTTCTGCGGCCAGGGCGGAGGTGTCTGATTGAGCGCTGTATGCCAGTGGGGAAACCACTAGCAAAAGCCCTGTAATCAATAGGTAGGCTATTGATTTGCCGTACATAATTTCTTCTCTCTCCCCGCAAGGGGTGGCATCGCGTTGATCCTGCCGAAGGCCGGATCAGATAAGGGTGGGTGGTACCTGAAGCAAGGTGCCTATTATGCCTTTTTCCCGCGGTTACGCGCCACCTTTGCCGTAACCAAGAGGGGCTTTATTCGTCCAACACGCTGCGCACCGGCAATTGCAGCGGATGGCGCTGGCCATCGGTGAATTCCAGCATCAGTTCAACGTCGGTGCCGGGAGTGGGAGTTTCCTTCAATTCCATCAGCATCAGGTGGATGGCGCCGGACTCAAGTTTCAGTTCGCCGCCGGCCGGAATCGTCACTGTTGCCAGAGTCGTCATGTGCAGCATGCCGTCATGGTTCATCGTGCCGTGCAGGGTCACACTGCCGGCAATCGGTGAGCTGGCACCCGTCAGTACCAGGTCTTCGCTGCCGGTATTGATCAGTGTCATGTAAGCGGACACATTGGGAACACCGGGCGGCAGGCCGCGCACCCAGGCATCTTCAACAACAAGATCAGCAAACACCTGTGCTGAAGCGAACAGGCCCGGCAGGAAGACAGCAAGCACGCGAAAAATTTTCATGATCAGCAACTCTTTGGTTCTGTGGCAGCTGTTTCTGCTGTGGCTGTTTCTGTTTCAGCCGAACCGGTAACGCAAGCGTCAGTTGGCACTGTCACCAGAATGGCGGGCGTTTCCGAAAGCGCGATATTGCCGCGCAGCCGGTAACCGCCCACGGCTTCGCGCATGGTCTTGTAGATCCAGCGGCCATCATCGTCGGTACGTGCATTGATGAGGAAGGTGGCCTCACGGTCGCGAATGTTCTGCGCGATATCGGCGAGTTCCGTCATCATTTCCAGCGTCTGGTTACGCACACCCTCGGGATCGAGGGTATGGGTTTCAATCTTGTTTTCGCGGGCCAGGGACAAGCGCGCACGGGCATCAACCAACTCGGGGCGATCCGGCAGAATGCTCGCGCCGCGCGCCAGCAGGGCCGCCCCATTGTCGTATTCGCCCTGGCTGATCTCGACATCGGCCAGTTGGATGTAGCGCAACACGATATCCACAATGCCCTGTTGTGCTACAGCATTTTCTGGTTCGAAGCTGAGCACTTCGCGATACCGGTCATAGGCGCTGCTGCCTGATGGCGTCATCAGCTGATTGTTTTCGTAGGCCACGCGCGCGGCATACAGCATGTCAGCCATGATGCGCGCGCGCCGGATTTCGTCTGAAGTAACCGGAGCAAGCGTCGGTTCTTCCACAACTGCAGGCGGCGGGCTGCGGTAGGTCGTGTTGCGGCCGGCGTTCTGGCAAGCACATAGAAGCAGCAACAGGACAACTACAAAAAAATTGATTGAACGCTGCAGTGTCATAACAGTCCCGCAAATGGCAGATAGTCGAGTTCGTCACCGGGCTTGACCGTGGTTTGCACCGGCACCACCGCAAGGCCATCGGCCCAGGACAGTGAGGTGAGCACGCTGGAACCTTGGTCTGGATACAGTTCAGCCACACGGCCACCATTCCTGTTGACCAGCCGCACCCGCAAATATTCCTGACGGGTGCTGGCTTCGCTGACAGTGAAACCAGCCTTGACCGGAAAGACTGGAGCTGCGTCCGCCAACGCGCCCTGCATGCGCAAGATAAAGGGCCGCACCAGCAAGACAAAGGTGACAAACACCGCAACCGGGTTGCCCGGCAAACCGAAGAAGGGCTTGCCGCCTACTGTGCCGAAGGAAAAAGGTTTGCCGGGTTTGATCGCCAACTTCCACAGACTCAGGCGCCCGAGTTTTTCCACTGCCGCCCGCACATGATCTTCGGCGCCAACCGAAACACCGCCCGTGGTGATGACCACATCGGCTTCTGTGGCTGCCAGTTGCAACGCTGCTTCCGTGGCCTGCGGTGTGTCAGCCACGATACCGAGTTTGCGCACCTGAAAGCCAAGACGCAGCAGCAGCCCTTCAAGCGTGAAACTGTTGGAATCGTAGAGTTGTCCCGGTGCCAACGCAGTGCCGGGCGCAACCACTTCATCACCCGTGTTGAGCAGCGCCACTGTGAGCGGTTTGTATACCGCGACACGCGCACTGCCCAGTGAAGCGAGCAAACCCAGATCCTGGGGACTCAGCCGCTGCCCTGCAGGCAGCACGGTACTGCCAAGCGCGATATCGTGGCCGCGGCGGCGGATGTTCTGCCCCGCCCTTGCCACTTCATTGAGCATAATCTCGTTGCCGCGAACTTCCGTGTTTTCCTGCATCACTACTGCATCCGCGCCGGGAGGAATCGGTGCTCCAGTGAAAATACGCGCTACGGTTCCTGCCGCCAAAGGCTGGCCGGGATGTCCGGCGGCAATGGTTTGACTCACAGACAAGCTGACACCTGACACTTTCACATCGCGGGTATTGAGTGCATATCCGTCCATCGCCGAATTGTCGTAGGCCGGCACATCCATCGCGGCCTGTCTGGCCTCAGCCAACACCCGCCCGAGTGCCGCGCGCAACGGCACCGTTTCAGCCACTGGCGGCGCAGGCACCTGCGCCAGCAAATGCGCCAGTGCTTCAACTATTGGGGTCAAGGGTTTGGACATCGTAGTAGGTAATCAAACTGCGTATGGCGACAGGGACGCGCATTTTACCCCAAATGGGGCCTTGCTCCTTCCCTTGCTGTTTTATCGTCTTTACCTGCTGGACACCCATTTTAGCTTTGGTGCACGTGGCTGGGACCGATGGTGCATTGCCGGGGCCGTAGACGCACGTCCCTGTGCACTTCGACTCGGGCCATCCATGGCCCTCACACGTCCCTGCAATGCACCATCGGTCCCAGCCTCCCCAAGCATTTGTTCACGTGGGCGTCAGTTGAATTAGTGGTTGACGAACAGCTGCACGGACATCCACAAAACGCGCGCAAGTTTCAGTAAAGGGCCGAGGCTGTGCTGTACTGAAGCCAAACGCAACAACGAATCCAGTGGATGTCCAGAACAACACCCCTATACTTACACCAACTCAATCCCCAGAAGTCACGCCGTGTCCCTCACCGTTCTACTCCTGATCCCCGCCATCTGTTTCATCGGCGGCTTCTTCTCCACGCTGGCCGGTCTCGGCGGCGGGGTGTTTACGCTGGCAGCAACGTCACTGCTGTTGCCCCTACAAGTTGTCGTCCCACTGAACGGCGTACTGATTCTCGCCGGCCAGATCACGCGCGTTATCCAGTTCTACAAGCACATCGACTGGAGCATCACCGCCCCCTTCATACCCGGTTCCATGATTGGTGCCGCGCTCGGCACGATGATTTACTTCTCCCTGCCAGAAACCTTTCTCGCCTTGATGCTGGGCTGTGCGCTGTTGTGGTTCTGCTGGATTCCGCCCTCGGTGGCCACACAGAAGCTCGCCGCGCGTGTACCCTGGCCGTTTTTTTGGATCGGTATCCTCCACACTTTTCTGTCCACAGTGTCGGGCGCAGGCGTGCTGTTCCAGTCCGTGATGGTGAACAGCAAACTGCCAAAAGAAGGTGTGGTTGCAACAATCGCCTGCACGCTGCTGTTCATGGCGCTGTTCAAATCGGCGGGTTACATGCTGGCGGGCTTCGACTACAGCCCGTATCTGCTGGTGATCGCGCTGAGCTGGGTGATGGGCATTCTGGGGACAGTGGTTGGCAAGCTATGCCTGGATATCCTGCCCGACCGTTACTTCCGGCTGATGCTCAGGATTGTGGTGACTCTTTTTGCACTGCGCCTTTTCTGGCAGGCGGGGACGAACTTGCTTTCTTGACCCCATTCTTGCCTGAATTGCGCGCCCTGGACTTGGCCTTGCCTTTGGCTTTCGGTTTGCGTGAGCGCGGTTTCACGGACTCGGATTCCGGTTCCTCAGCAATCAGTTGTGGCTCGGGCACTTCGATACCGTACAACTGCTGCAACAGCGCGGTGAGTTCCCCGGCGCGCGAGCGCTGTTTGATGCCGAACGTTTCGAAAATGCGCTGCGTGCTGAGGACGGTATTGGGCACGTAGGGCTTCTGCACCGGCAGCTTGGTGATTTGGAGCGCGGGCAAGCAGGCCGCCAGTTCTTCGTCGTATTTGCCCGCTTCATGGAGAAATAGTTCAACGAAATGTTCCTGGCTCATCGGCTGCAGCGCGCAGTAGTGATAGGTGCCCCATACTTCCGCCGCGCAGTCCACCTGCCGGGCGATGGCGAGCAGCACACGGGCAATATCAGATGCAGGCGTTGGGCTGAAGCGGTGGTTCATTACTTCAAGTTTGCCCTTGTTGCGCTTGCAGGCATCAATATGTGCCGCGAAAAAATTCGGCCGCTCGCGGCTGAAAATCATGTCGGTACGCAGAATCACGTGAAGTGGCAAGGCATCGCGGATGGCACGCTCGCCGTACCATTTGCTCATGCCGTAACGGCACACCGGATTGGTTTCATCCTCTTCTGTGTAGGGATGCACTTTCTGGCCGTCGAATACGAAACTGCTGGAATGGTGTAACAGCGGCAGATTGAGATGCTTACAGACTTCGGCGAGCGTGGAGACGCCGCGGGTGTTGACGATGTCGCACTCGCGCGCGGCGTCGGGATCACTCTCGACTTTTTCGAGATTGGAATAGGTTGCTACGTTGAGGATCTGACTGGGACTGATGCGGCTGACGGCTTTGACGACGTCAGACTGCTTCAGCAAGTTCAGCTCAGAAGTATCCAGGGCCTGAAAGTCCACCGCCTGCGCTTGCAACAGGCGGGTTAGCGCCGTGCCGAGCTGACTGTTGGCTCCAAGCACCAGTAACTTCACGGTTAGAACGGAATATCGTCGTCAAAGTTATCCACTTCGGGTGCCGGCTTCTGCTGTCCGCGGGAACTGCCACCGCTACTGCTGCCACCCCCATTGCCGCCGGCTGAGGGGCCACGTGAAGCAGGCTTGTAAGCACCCCCCCCTTCGCCACCGCCTTCGCCACCGCCACTGTTCCCACCACTGCTGCCACCGGCACCGCGGTTGTCGAGCATCTGCATTTCATTGGCAATAATTTCTGTGGCATAGCGTTTGACACCTTCCTGTTCCCAGGAGCGGGTGCGTAGTGCGCCTTCTACATACAGTTTAGATCCCTTCTTGACGTACTCGGCCACAATTTCGGCGAGGCGCTGGTAGAACACGATCCGGTGCCATTCCGTACGTTCCTGATTCTCGCCGGTATTCTTGTCTTTCCAGGTTTCCGAAGTGGCCAGGGTAACGTTGGTGACGGCGCCACCATTAGGCATGTAGCGGGTTTCCGGGTCCTGCCCGACATTGCCCACCAGTATCACTTTGTTGATGCCTCTGCTTGCCACACTGACCTCCGTTTGATCGGTTTTTTAATGATATCCAACGCTATTTTGCTGGTTGGGGATGCTTGCCAGTCTAGCAGCAAACTCCCAAAAATCGACCCAAAATTTTCTGTCGCGAGTGCTCATTCCTCTTCCTGTCCATGCCTTGGTCCTCTGTTCGGTAGTGGCTGAGTTTGAAATTTTTGCAAGGTTGATCTGTTTGGAATTCCTGCGAGTTCTGGACGCCCACGGGTTCATATGTTGCTTCTAGATTCAGCGCTCAAGGGCCGAGGCTGTGCTGGCTTTGGGGGGATAGGGGCTGTCTGTCGCGGGTTGCGTCCCGGCAAGGGTTAATGTGAGCGCCGAAGTCGACCGCCAGGAGGGCGGAGCAAACTTACATCCCCGGCCAGGCCCTCCAACTGAAGCAACGCGACCAGTTCAACCCGAGCGAGTGTCCAGAATACTAAGAACACTACCCCCACTCCCCACAGCTAACAGACCGCGCCTCCGACCGAGCTCCTCAGGTATACTTACCGGCTAACTTTTGCGAGTAAGAAAGCCGCATCATGGACAAAATAATCGTCAGGGGCGCCCGCACGCACAACCTGAAAAACATCGACGTCACGATCCCGCGTGACAAGTTGGTTGTGATCACCGGATTGTCCGGCTCAGGCAAATCGTCCCTCGCCTTCGATACCCTGTACGCCG
>CAMDML010000018.1 GCA_945902215.1 Klebsiella pneumoniae
GTGATGTGTGGGGCTTCCACTGCAAGCTGTTCGATCACCTGCTTGATCAGGAAGTTGCCAAAGGACACGCCACGCAAACCATGCAGGCAATTGTTGATCGAATAGAACACCGCAGTGTTGGGCAGCTTTTCCTTGTCGCGCGGTGGTTCCTGTTGCAGCAGGGCGCTGATGTTGCCGCTCAAGCCGTCGGTCAGCGCCGCTTCAACGAAGATCAGCGGTACATCGGGAATTGCGGGATGGAAGAAGCCGTAGCAGCCGCGGTCGCTTTCGAGCCGGCGGCGCAGGTCGGGCCAGCCCTGAATGGCGTGTACCGATTCATAATGGATTAACTTTTCGAGAATCAGTGCCGGTGTCTGCCAGTCAATGCGGCGTAATACGAGGAAGCCGCGGTTGAACCAGGAACGGAACAAGCGCAACAGGTCGTGACTGACTACCGCGAAGGCGGGATCTTCAGGCGGCAACTTCAGCAGGTCTTCGCGCATGCCGATCAGCGCCAATGTGCCGCCAGGGGCGGTGTTGAGCGTGCGCAGCAGTTCCAGACGTGGCGGGTCGCAGGCTGAACCGAGTGCTTGCAGATTCTGTCCGGTGGGCTTGGCCTGCCATTCCCTGATTGCTTTCTCGACCACGGGCTTGTCGGTGCCAAGGTCTGCATGGAGATAGCGGAAGAAGCTTTGCTTTTCTGCCTCCGACGCCGCTTGATAGTGGCGGATGATTTCCTCGGCGATCGCAATCGAGGAGGCTTCGCCCTTGAGTTGCAGCAGCGTCCGGCAGAGGCTGCGGGTGACTTCAATGAAACTCTGGCGCTGTTTGCCTTGTAACATCTCCAGGGTTTCCAGTCCAAGATTGGACAGTTTCTGGAACAGGTTGCCGAGCGAGAAGGTATTCATTGGGTACAACTCCATCTGGGCATGGCCCATTCATATGCATGCACCATTCTACTCTGATAACATGGGGAAAATTTCTAACCGGATGCCACTTCATGACTTTCGTATTCGCCCCCGCTGCGCAGCCCGCCGTTCCTGTTCTGGGTTCCACTGAACTGTTCCCGGTCCACCGTATCTATTGTGTTGGCAAGAATTACGCAGCGCATATTCGTGAAATGGGCGCAGATTTGCGCGAGCCGCCCTGTTTCTTTCTGAAGCCCGCAGATGCGGTAGTGCTAGACGGCCGTATGCCGTATCCGCCGGGTACGCAGAACCTGCATTATGAAGGGGAGCTGGTGATCGCCCTCGGTGCAGGTGGCGCCAACATCACCACCTCAAAAGCGTTGGATCATATATTCGGTTACGCCGCCGGTCTCGACATGACGCGCCGTGATCTGCAAGTCGCTGCTGGTAACCGTGGCCAGCCCTGGGACACCGGCAAGGCGTTCGATCATTCCGCGCCGCTGACCGCAATCCATCCTGTTGTGAAAACTGGTAAAGCGCTCAAGGGTACTCTGCAACTGCGGGTGAACGGTGTGCTCAAACAGGACACGGATCTCGCGGACATGATCTGGGACTGCGCCGGTATCATCAGCGAACTGTCGAAACTGTACACACTGCAGGCAGGTGACTTGATCTTCACCGGCACGCCGGCCGGTGTTGGCGCAGTGGTTCCAGGCGACCGCATTGAGCTAAAAATCACTGGCCTGACTGCACTCAACGTCGAAATCGTAAAGGGCAACATCGCATGAGTATGAGTGCAAGACTGAGACTCAACGGTTTGCTCAATGTCACGCTCCGGCGCTGGCTGGCACAGGTGACTGTCATTGGTGCCGCTGCAGTTCTACTGCTGCAAGTTGCCGGAACGCAGGTGTTGGCCGCAGAGCCCATCGAAGAAATCCAGGTGATCGGCATCACGCCAGACATGGCTGCGCGGCAGGCGCTACGCAAGGTGCCTTACGCGGTGCAAAGCGCCGGGTTTGCCGACCTCGATGCCGCCCAGTCGCTGGATGTCAGCGATTTCATGAATGCCCGCCTCGGCAGTGTCAGCATCAATTCCGCCCAGAACAATCCGCTTCAGGCAGATGTGCAATTCCGTGGTTTCACCGCTTCACCTTTGCTGGGTTTGCCGCAAGGCATTTCCGTGTACCAGAACGGCGTGCGTATCAATGAGCCGCTGGGCGATGCGGTGAACTGGGATCTGGTGCCCGAATCGGCCGTGTATGGCATGCAACTGCTCAGTGGCTCCAATCCGGTGTTTGGTTTGAATACGCTCGGCGGCGCGCTGTCGCTGACGATGAAGAATGGTTTCAACTTCGTCAGCAACCAGGCGGAAGTGTCCACTGGCTCGTGGGAGCGCGTGACCGGTACTGTTGAAAGCGGGGGCAACCATGTTGGTAAAAATGGCGCCTGGGGCTACTACACCAACCTCAGCGGCTTCGATGAAGCGGGTTGGCGCGATCTCTCGGCATCCACCGCCCGGAATTTCTACGGCACGCTGGGCTGGCGTAACAGCGAGCGTTCGGCGCTGGATCTGACGTATCAGCTAGCTGACAGTGACCTGATCGGCAACGGTGCGCTGCCGATCGGCCTGATCGCGCTACAACGTGAAGCGGTCTTCACCGCGCCCGACATCACCGCCAATGCTATGCAAATGTTTGACTTCAGCGGCAGTCACCGCTTCAATGCCGTTGTGCAGTTCAGTGGCAATGCCTTCTGGCGCGAAAACACCACCGACTCCTTCAACGGCGATGGTTCCGAGTTTGAGCTGTGTGTACTCCCGGATGGCAGTGACGCGCTGTTTGAAGACGGCTGTAATGGTGAGGATATTACCGACGAGCTGAGTGGCACCGGCGTGCTCAGCGACGCAGCGCTCAACAACATTTCCTGGCGCAAGCAGGAGAGCAGCGGGGTGAACGGACAATTCGTGTTCACCCATGCGTTGTTTGCGCGGCCCAACCAGTTCGTTACGGGCTATAGCTGGTTCAAGGGTGAATCCACCTTCGAATCTGTGCTGGAACTGGCGGAACTTGACCCCGTTACCCGCAGTACCGAGGGTCTTGGCACCGGCACCTTCTTGGACGAGGCCGCGACCGATATCAACACCGCAACGGAAACAGTGAGCTGGTACTTCACGAACACCATCGACCTGGCCGCGCAACTGGCGCTGACAATATCCGGCCGCTACAACGACACCGATGTCACGCTGCGCGACCAGTCCGGCGAACGTCCTGAACTGAACGGTGACCATAACTTTGCGCGCTTCAATCCGGCGCTTGGTTTTGCGTTCAGCCCGGATGCAGCGACCACGGTGTATGGTTCATATAGTGAATCCAGCCGCGTGCCGACGCCGATCGAACTGGCCTGCAACGAAGGCGTGTTTGAGTTGGCGCAACAGTTTGCCATCGAGGAAGGCAAAGACCCGGATGACATTGAGTTCGAATGCCGCTTGCCAAACGCTTTCCTTGCTGATCCGCCGCTGGAAGATGTCGTTACGCGCAGTGTAGAGATCGGTATGCGCGGCACCCATGAGGGGCTACGCTACCAGATGGGCTTGTTCCGGGCAGTGAACAAGGATGACATCCTGTTCCAGACCACCGGCCGTTCCACCGGACTTTTTGCCAATGTCGATAAAACGCAGCGGCAGGGTGTCGAGCTGTCTTTGGCAGGCACTGTGGAGCGGATCAACTGGTATGCCGCCTATACCTTCATTGAGGCAACTTTCGCAGATGACTTCGAGGTGTTGAGCCCGAACCACCCGAACGCAGATGGCGATGGCGAATTGGACGTTCAGGCCGGCGACCGCATATCGGGTCTGCCTGAAAACATTGTCAAGTTGGGTGGCGATTTCAGCCTCAACCAGACTCTCAGTGTCGGGGCAGAGCTGGTTTACAACTCCAACCAGGTCATGCGGGGTGACGAGTCCAACGATCTGGAAAAGGTCGACGGCTACACGCTCGTGAACTTTAACGCGACTTATGCGTTTGCGGAACGTTTTACTGTGTTCGCGCGTGTGACCAACGTGTTCGACAAGGACTATGAGAATTTCGGTCTGCTAGGCGAAGACCCGGACGAGATTCTGCCGGATCTGGAGGACGACCGACCGCTGTTCCTCGGAGTTGGCGCGCCGCGCGCGGCGTGGATAGGTCTGCGTCTGCGCTACTGAGCTGGCTATTCCGGAGTGGTAACAGGTGCCATCGGAGTGCCGTTGCGGATTGCATCCAGCATTTCCGGGCTGTCCCACTCGTAAGCACCATTCCACACGGTGACCATGTTGCCCTGTTCGTCATACAAGGCCGAGCTGGGTACGGCATTGATACCGTGAGCGCCGAAGAATCCGTTCAGCTTGATGAAGTTGCCGGTGAATTCACGATCAACAATGAACTCGTTGATGGTGTCGATGGATTCGTCCGAAGCCAGCAGGAAAATAAAATTTTCATCGGCAAGTTCAGCGGCGGCACGGGTGATCGCCGGAATTTCACGGATGCAGGGGGCACACCAAGTGGCCCAGTAGTTCAAGAATACTTTCTTGCCGGCGTAGGCGCTGAGCTCCAGCGGGTTACCCTGCAGGTCCTGGAACATGGTACTCATTGCAGCCGCGAGTGCAGTGGTCATGGCTGCGGCCGGTGTGTCGGTAATTGTGACGACTGCAGCTGGCGCGGGGGCGGGGGTGGCTTCCACTGCAGCCGGAGCAGAGGCTTCGTCATTGCTGCAACCTTGCAGCAGAGCCAGGGCAAGGAGCAGGCTACAGGTGGTTTTCGTCATGGTTGGTCACTCCGGGTGCTATCAATTCTGTTTGGCTCAAGTCGCAGCATCATAGGGAGCATGCACCGGATGCGTCAAACTACTTGCAGGAGACCGTACCAGCCGGCAGGTTCTTTCGGGAGCAGCATGCCTCTGCGGAATTGACTAAAAGGAGGGTTGATCCTGTGATATTTCCGGCCCGGCCCGGTCATTGCTCAGGTGCGAGCGAATGCCTATTATGGGCCCGCAGCTCCCCCGTAAGGCTATCAACATTAAAAGTCCACACACCCACAAGAGAGACACTTACTTATGAAAAAATTCCTTTTGACCACACTTACCGCCGGGATATTCGCTATTCCCGCTTACGCAGCCCTTGTCGCTGGAACCGCTGCGCCGCTGTTCACCGCGCAGGCCTCACTCAACGGCGCAGAGTTCACTTATTCACTGCAGGAAAGCCTGGCCAAGGGCCCGACGGTTGTGTATTTCTACCCGTCCGCCTACACCCAGGGCTGCAACATCCAGGCCCACACCTTTGCGATCAATATGGAGAAGTTCACGGCAGCCGGTGCCAGCGTGGTTGGCGTGTCGCTGGACAGCATTGAGCGTCTGAACGATTTCTCGGCTGATCCCGAATACTGCGCAGGCAAACTGGCCGTGGCTTCTGATGCTGACGGCAGCATTGCGGCTTCCTTTGACCTGATGGTGCGTGAAGCACCGGCTGCTGGCTTTAACGATACCCGCGGCGTAGCCATCGACCATGGTTTCGCTGAGCGCACCACCTTTATCGTTGGCAGTGATGGCAAGATTGTTGGCACTGTTGGCGGCCAGGGTGTGTCTCCTGAAGACAACGTGCTGCAGTCGCTGGCAATGATCGAGTCGCTCTGATCCATTCATGAACTGGCTCTCGCGCTACTTGAAAGCCAGAAGCGCGGATTGGGTCTGATTGCTTCGAGCGCCGCAGGCGCTTTGCTAAATGAAAAAGGCGGCTTTGGCCGCCTTTTTCATTTCTGCCTTTCACCCTTTTCCGGCTATCCTTGCGCCATGGCCAAAACCTCTTTGCTGCAATCCCTCAAACCGCTGCTCGACCGCCGCTTTCTGACCATCTTCGTCATTGGCTTTTCCAGTGGCTTTCCGTGGATCTTGCACGGCTCGGTGTTGACACTGTGGATGCAGAGCGAAGGGCTGTCGCGCTCCGCGATAGGTTTTATTGGTGGCGTTACTGCCGTCTACGCGCTCAACTGGATCTGGTCGCCCCTGATCGACCGGTTGCGGATTCCGGTGCTGTACAAGCGCTTTGGTCAGCGCCGCTCCTGGATACTGCTGACACAAGCGGTGATGATCGTGTTCATCCTGTTGCTCAGCACCGCCGATCCGCGCAGCAATCTTGTTGTGGTTGGTCTGTTCGCGCTGGGTATTGCCGTTGCGTCTGCCACGCAGGACATTGCGGTCGATGCCTACCGCATCATGCTGTTCCGCCGGGATGAAGCTGACCAGAAGCTGGCCTATTCATCAGCCATGGCTACCGTCGGTTGGTATGCAGGTTACGGTTTTCTCGGCGGCGCGTTTGCCCTGACGCTGGGTGGCGAGACCATTGGCTTGAGTTGGCCGGTTGTGTACCGGGTGCTGGCGCTGGTCTACGTGGGTCTGATGGTGTTGGTGACCTTGTCGCCGGAACCGCCGCCGCAGGAACTGCCGGTGGCCGACGGCGCCAACAGCAAAGGCAACTTCTCGCCTGGGTTGTGGTTCCGGCAGTACGTAGCCGCCCCCTTCGTGGAGTTCTTCGCTCGCTGCGGTATCAAACTGGCCGTGGCCATCCTGCTGTTCCTGTTCAGCTTCCGCATCGGCGAAGCGATGCTCGGGCGCATGTCACTGGTGTTCTACGTCGAGCTCGGGTTTTCGACGGAAGATATCGCCTTGTACCAGAAATTTCTCGGCGGATTGGCCACGGTGGTGTTCTCGCTTCTCGGCGCAGTGATCAACACGCATTACGGTGTCATCAGGGGCATGCTGGTGGGCGGCATCGCGATGGCGGTGTCGAACCTGTTGTATGCCGTGATGGCCCAGGTCGGGCCTGAACCCTGGCTGTTCATGATCACGCTGCTGGTCGACAATTTCTGTCAGGCCTTCGCGACGGTGGCGGTGATTTCCTTCATGTCCTATTTCGCGTCGCGCACCTACACCGGGAGCCAGTTCTCGTTGATGGTGGCTTTTTCCAACTTTGGCCGTACTACACTCGCGGCGAGCAGTGGCGTGATTGTCGATGGCATGGGCGGCAACTGGTCGCTGTTCTTTGTGTTCACCACACTCATTGTTATACCCGCCCTGATCCTGTTGATGTGGATGGGCAAGCTGCTGGAGCAATACCAGGCGCGCTAAAGCAGGAGTTCTACCCGACAGAGATTTTGCCCGGCAGAGCTTTTACTCGACAACGCTTTTACGAGAAGAGTGCCGACAGACTCGCCGCTCCGAGATAGATATAGAGCCCGCACACCAGCCCTTCGCCAATGGTCACGCCCAGCAGCGTCTTGAACGCACTTACTCGCAAGACGCTACATACATACACGAGCAAGTCGGTGGGCAGAACCATCAAGAAACTCCAGCCGACAATGATCGGAAATTCGCGGTTACGCAGCAGATTCGTCAGCTTGTCGATCTGTTTTGGGTAGTGGCGTCGGAAGAAGCGGTCGAAACCCAGATAGTTCGCCAGGTAATAGATGATCGCGGAAGAAATAACGATGCCGCCCAGATTTACCCAGAACAATGGCCAGGCCGGGAATACCAGAATACCGGCGACCAGCAGCGGGGTTATCGGAATCAGGGTGAAGGCGCGCATGCTGGTCAACAGCAAGTACATGCCGAGGCCCGCAAACAAATTGGCGGAAAAGAAAGTGCGAATGTTTTCCGGCGTGAACGTGTCGGGATTCAGAAAATAGAGCAGCAGGCTGATGGCGATCAGGGCCATCCAGAGATAGAGCCCGAAAAAATTCTCGGTTTCGAATTTTTTCTTGTCCACGGCCGCGGACTACTTGGTCATGCTGTAAACGAAGGCGGGAAGAATGTTGAGCGGCACAAAACTGATTTCATTCATGGTCTTGCCGAATATCTTTTCAATGTCGTCCTTGTTGCTGAGGAAGTACTGGTACTGCAGGTACATGCCGCCCACTTTGAGACTGTGCTTGAAACCTTCGATGACTTTGGTCAGGAAAGCATTCTGGTCTTCGCGGCATTCGAAATTCTTCAGCGGCAGTGATGACACGATTACGTCGTAGCTCTCGGGTGCCTTCAGCATCTGAATTACGCATTCATTGAAAAGGGAGATGCTGCGGGTGGGGTTCTCCGCAATCATGCGTTCAATCCAGGGGTTGTATTCGCGTTTGATGTCGGAAACGTGCAGTTCCGATTCGGGGTGCATGCGGTTGATGATCTCGCGGGTGAACACGCCTTTGCCGCTGCCGATTTCCAGGATCCGCAAGGGATTGGAAAAGTCGATTTTGCCGACCAAGGTACGCACCAGATAGCCTGAACTGCTGACGACCATCCCATCTTCCTTGATGTTACGGATGATTTTCCGGTAGATGTTGAATGGCACTGCTGAACCTCTGGTTTGATCTGGGGCGTGACGTGGGGAATGGCAGGCGGCATTCTAACGGAAAGTCACAGGTTTGCCATTATTCGGCCCTCAGACCACCCGTTTTGTCTGCTCCAATGGTGGCAGTTCCCCAAGGAGCCGCTTATGAGCGCCATCTTTAAAACCCGCAAAATCCAGCGTCATCTCGTCATTCAGCCCGAACTCCCCGTGAGCAAAAGAAAGCGCAGATGGCTCCTGCGACGTTTGTCACTGATTCTGCTTATGGGTTTCGTGCTGACCTGGTTGCTGTTCCAGATTGGGTAGGGATCAAAGAACAAGAGACCGGCCGCCAAGCTCTTAAATCGACTTTTAAATAAGAATTATTCTCATTTGAAGAAGCCCGTCAAGACCGGGTACGCATCGAGCTCAACTACCACTAAGGTGTAGTCAAAATTGAATGGTTTGACCGTGAGCGGGCACTTCGGACTTGATCCCTTTCTCTTTCAAAAGTGTCGCTGACAGTACCTCGAGCGTATCGGCCTCGCCGTGGATCAGCATCACCCGCGGTGTCGGGTTGAAGTGGCCGATCCAGTCGATCAGTTCGCTTTGCCCCGCATGGGCGGAGAAGCCGCCCAGCGTTTCAACGCGGGCGCGCACCGCGAACTCGTCGCCGAACATCATGATTTTCTTCGCACCATTGACGATGACACGGCCCAACGTGCCTTGTGCCTGAAAGCCTGCGAACAAAAGCGTGTTGCGCTCGTTCCAGATACGCTGCTTGAGATGATGGCGAATGCGCCCGCCGGTGCACATGCCGCTGCCGGCAATAATGATGGCGCCGTGGTCAACACGATTGATTGCCCGTGATTCCTCTGGTGTTTTCGCGTAGCGCAGGCTGGGCAGGAGATGTTTCATGGAAGGGCTGATCTTGTCGCGCAACCTGCAGCCGTCATCAGGATCGAGCAGTTCGGAACACTCTTCATACAGGTTGGTGATTTGTATCGCCATAGGGCTGTCGAGAAATACCTGCCAGTTGTCGAGCTTGCCCGCGTCGTGCAGTAGTCCCAGGTGGACCAGGATTTCCTGGGTGCGGCCGATGGCGAAGGCCGGAATCAACACATTGCCTTTTGCTGCCCAAGTTTCATGCAGCAGCGTCTCGAACTGGGCAATGGTTGCTTGCATCGGGCGATGGTCGCGATTGCCGTAGGTGCCTTCCATCAACACAATATCGGCCTTGGTCAGTAGTGTTGGTTCGTTCATCAATACCGAGGTACGTTTGCCAAGGTCGCCGGAAAACACCAGCGTACGTTCGACCCCTTGCTCGGGGAATTTCAGTTCGGTGATCGCCGAGCCGAGGATGTGCCCGGCATCGTGGAAACACACGCTGGCACCTTTGCCGAGCGGCAGGCATTCCAGATAGCGGATGGGCTTGCACAGTGCCAGTACCTTGGCGACGTCGCGCCTGGTATAGGCTGGCTGCAACGGTTGCTCGCCGCGACGCTGGCGCCGGATGTTGTCGTATTCGAGATCCTTCTCATACAACCCGGCGGAGTCGAGTAGCATGACTTCGAGCATGCGTGCCGTGGCCTTCGTGCAATAGATGGGGCCGGTGAAACCCTGGCTGACCAGCACCGGTAGCATACCGCTGTGGTCGAGGTGGGCGTGGGACAGGATAACAGCGTCGATCGTTTCCGGCTTAAAGGTCATGCGCGCGGAGAGATCGTGGTCGTCATGGTCCTTGCCCTGATGCATGCCGCAGTCGAGCAATACGCGGCCGAGGGCGGCAGTTTCCAGCAAGTAGCAAGAACCAGTGACTTGCTGCGCGGCACCGAGGAAAGTGAGATTGGCCATCTTGAGCGTCCATGAGGGTTGTGCTTCGACGTGCAAACTGTAGCAGAGATTCAACCGGGGTGAGCGTGGATTGGACAAGACTCCTCACTTGATCTCAATCATGGAGTCACCCACTGTTTCAGTAGTATGGTGACAGCCATCACATTCAGGCTCTAAAAGGCTTGGTAAGTCCCGAGTATCTGCTGCACAGAAATGGACCAATCTTGCTTTTCACCTTGATCGCCAAACCTGGCGCCCTATTGCGTGAGCTGGCAAAGTCAGACTCTCCGCTGGTGGCCTCGGTGCAAAACTTCCATCAGCACTGGCCGTAACGGTCAGATGCCAGCCTTCGGCGCGAAACTGGATGACCTGCAAATCAAATTGCTGGTGGCGTGGCTGCTGCCCTGGTGCGGGGCGTTGAGCTTATTTGTCTTTCTTGTAGGTATCGAGGCCGGGTTTCAGCTTCTTGTCATCAAGGAAGGCTTTCATCGCGCCACTGCGGAATTCGCCGCCGCTGCGCAGCTGGGAGCCGTCGCTTTTCGCGTAAATGTAATCGTTCGCGGTTTCCCAGTCCATGTAACGCACGCGTTTGAACACTTCTTTCGCCGCGCGCAATACCACTGGATCTTTCTCCAGCAGCACTTTCGCCAATGCGCGCACGCGCTTTTCCAACTGGTTGTGCGGCACGGATTCGTTGACGAGGCCCATCTCGGCGGCCTGCTTACCGGTGAAGGTCTCGCCGGTCATGATGTAGTACAGCGCGTTGCGCTGGCCCATGGAGTCGGCCACAGATTTGGTGACGTTGCCACCGGGCAAAATACCCCAGTTGATTTCAGAGAGTCCGAATTTCGCATCGTCAGAGGCAATCGCCAGGTCGCAGGAGTTGAGCGGGGTGAACGCGCCGCCGAACACCCAGCCGTTGACCATGGCGATGGTGGGTTTGGCGTGGTTGCGTAGTTTGATCTGCTGCCAAGCGGCCGCTTCTTCGCGGATGCGCATCTTGAAGGTGTCGGATTCGTTGTCGGTTTCGCGGAAATATTCTTTCAGGTCCATGCCGGCAGACCAAGCTTCGCCGCGGCCGGTCAGCACGATGACACCGCAGCGGTTGTCCAGCTCCAGCGCATGCAGCGTGGCAAACATTTCGCGGTTGAGCGTGGGGCTCATGCAATTTTTCTTGTCAGGACGGTTAAAGTACACGAACGCGATGTTGTCAGAAAATTCGACGTCGACCGTGTTGCCCCAAGGCTGTTGGGAAGTGCTCATAGTGTTGCTACCTGTTTTGCGTTCTTGTTAAAAGTTGTGAAGGGTTGTTGAGGGGGTGATCAGTTCCGGAATTCCTTACCGTCGTCGAGAATAATCGAGCGCAGGAAGAACCTGGTGTTGTCTTCGATGAGCGGCGAACCGATGCCGGTGATGTGGGTGCCGGGTTTGATCATGTCCGGACGCAAACCCTGACGTGCCAGCATGTTGGCCGGGGCGCCTTCGATAAAACGGACGAGGATTTCCTTGCCCTCGGCATCGACGGACTTCATGGTCAGCTCGATGTGTGGGTTGCGGAATTTCACCGACTCCACTGTGCCCGCGAAAGGGATCTGGGTCTGGAAATCGAAAATGGCGAACGAGTGATGTGCCAGCGCGCTGAGTGGGAGGGCAGCACAGACAGTGACAATGGCGGAGCGAATGAACCGTTGCATTCTTGATGGTGAATGCAGCGAGTGAGTGTTTTTCATGGTCAGACCTGATTTTGTTCTGGTTTTTATGGGGTAACTATAACATAGGGGTAAAGCCAGCAGCCAGAAGCCCGGTCGTTTGGGGGTGGTTCAGTTTGGACTTTTTGGACACCCACCTTTGGGTTTGGCGCACGAGGCCGGGACCGATGGTGCATTGCCGGGACCGTAGTCGCACATCCGTGTGCACTTCGACTCGGGCCATCCATGGCCCTCACACGTCCCTGCAACGCACCATCGGTCCCAGCCTCCCCGGCAAAGCCCTCCCAACTGCAGCACCGCGCACTATACAACCCAAGTGGGTCCAGAACTCGCCTCCTGAACCCACCAAAATTCCCACCAGTTCCACCACCCAAAAATTTCACCACGATTTTTTGGCACAAAGCGGAAACCTGCACTATGTTCAGGGATCTGAAATACCCCGCACGGAATGCAGGGTAGCCAGATAAAACCGAACTAACTCAGAGTGCAGGGATGCCACATGAGCCAAGCCTTGTTCCGCCAGCAAGTTCTTGACCGCCAGAGTGAACGCCTGCGCGGCGAACTCATTCTCAGCCAGCCGCTGTCGCACACGTTGTTCACCCTGTTTCTCGCAGCTTTGGTGGCCCTTGCTCTGATCTTCCTGGTTCGCCACGAGTATGTGCGCAAACAAACCGTGCCCGGTGCGCTGGTGCCGGACCAGGGACTGATTGAAGTGCGCGCACCGGCCACCGGCAGTCTTGCGCACATGCATGTGGAAATGGATTCAATCGTGGCAGTGGGGGCGCCGCTGTTCACACTCCAGCTCGATCATACCCTTGCCAGTGACACCGCATTGACCGCACAACTGCGCGATGAAGTGCGCGTGCAGGAGGTGGCATTGCGGCAGCAAATGCAGGAGCTTGAATTACTGGTGGTCAATGAACGGCTGCTGCTGGAGGTCAACGCCGGCGCACTGGCACGTGCGGCGAATTTGCGCGACCGCAGACTGCTCGCTCCGGCGGACTACGATGCCGTCTATGCGCAACTATTGCAGCAGCAAAGTGCGGTGGGGCGGCTGTTGGTAGAGCAGGCCCGCATGCGTGCTGAAGCGGCCGAACTGCAAAAGCAGCAGGTGCGCCTGACCGCGGAACAAGCCACAACAGTGCTGGCGCCGGTACGTGGCCGCGTGACCAGCATGCTGCGTCAACACGGCATGAGCGTGACAGCGCAGGAACCCGTGCTCGTGCTGTTGCCGGAAGGTGCCATGCTGCAGGCGGAACTGTGGTTGCCGAGTAGTGCTTCCGGTTTCGTCAACCCGGGGCAGCCGGTGAACCTCAGGTACGAGGCTTTTCCGTATCAGAAATTCGGCGTGCAGCAAGCCCATGTCAGCGAAATTGCGGAGAGTGGCCTGGCACCGCAAGCCGGTATGCCACCTTTGTTCCGCGCCCTCGCAACGCTGAAGCATCAGGACCTCATGGCTTACGGCAGCGCGCGGCCACTGCGCCCCGGCATGGCGTTGAGCGCTGACATCGTGGTGGACAAACGCAGTTTGCTCGAATGGCTGCTGGAACCGCTGTTCAGCATCAAGGGCAAACTCCAGGGCGGGGAGTAAGGGCCATGGTGCTCAGCCAATTCTTGCCAGACAGCCTCGGCGGCAGCCGGCTCCCGGTGATCCTGCAGGCGGAACAGAGCGAATGTGGACTCGCCTGTCTTGCCATGGTGCTCAACTTTCACGGGCACCGTATTGACATCAACACGCTGCGGGCACGCCTGGGCAGTTCCCAACAGGGCCTTACGCTGAAGGCGCTGATGCAACTGGCCGATCGGCTCGAACTGGGTGCGCGGTCGCTGCGGCTGGAGCCGGAGGATCTGGGCAAACTGCGCCTGCCCGCTATCCTGCACTGGGATATGCGGCATTTTGTCGTACTGAAGGAAGTTCGGCGCGGGCGTGCAGTAGTGCACGATCCGGCACTGGGCGAAGTCAGTCTTGACGCCAAAGCGCTCGCTGCACACTTCACCGGCGTCGCGCTCGAACTGCGCCCCAGCCCGGCTTTCAGCCAGAAGGAAGAAACCCGCCGTTTGCGGCTGCGCGATCTTTGGTCGCATAGCACCGGTTTCAGCGGCAGTTTCACCCAGTTGTTGGTGCTGTCGTTGTTGTTGCAGCTGTTTGCGCTGGCACTGCCATTTTATACGCAGCTCTTTATCGATGATGCCTTGGTTAACCAGGACTTTGACCTCTTGCAGATCATGGCACTGGGTTTTTTTCTGGTTACTGTCGTGCGCAGCGTCACCGAACTGTTGCGCACCCATGTGGTGCTGCATATGAGCAACCAGATGAGCTTCCAGTTTGCGGCCAATGTGTGCCGGCATCTGTTGCATCTGCCGCTCGCCTGGTTCAACCGGCGCCACCCGGGCGACATCCTGTCCAGATTCGGATCCCTGCACAAGGTGAAGGATTTTCTCTGTTCGGGGATCGTCGAAGTTGTTATCGACGGGATGATGGTGGCGAGTACGCTGGTGCTGATGTTTGTCTACAGTACACCGCTGACCCTGGTCGCTCTCGTCGCCGTGGTGGTTTACGCCGCGCTGCGTTTTTCTTTGTACGGCACGTTCCGGCGCCGCAACGAAGAACTGCTGCACACAGGCGCACTGGAGAGCAGCACCTTTCTGGAGAACATCCGCGCCATCCAGGGCATTCGGCTGTTTGGTAAAGAGTCTGACAGGCTCGCGGGCTGGCAAAACCTGTATGCCGATGTGCTCAACGCCGGTTACCGCGTGCAGCGTCTCGGCATCCAGGTGAAATTTGCGCACGGGCTTCTGCTGGGCACGGAGAATATCGTGCTGATGCTGCTCGGCGGATATGCCGTGCTCAACAACCAGATTTCAATTGGCATGATCATGGCCTACCTCTCTTTCAAGGACCAGTTTTACGCCCGCGTGTTCGCGCTGGTCGACAAGCTGTTTGAATTTCGCCTGCTGGAGTTGCACCTGAGCCGGCTGGCCGATATTGCGCTGCACGAACAGGAACCACACCAGCATGGTATTGGTGCGCCGCCATTGCAGGTGTGTCTGGTGGGCGGCTTGCAAACACACAACCTCGGGTTTCGTTACCACGAACAAGCGCCCTGGTTGTTCCACAACGTGAATCTTGAAGTGGGCAACGAAGAAGTGGTGGCCGTCATCGGGCCGACCGGTTGTGGCAAGTCAACGCTGCTCAGAATTGTGATGAGTCTGCTGCAACCGGAGGCAGGTAGCGTCAGTCTGCATGGCGTTCCCATCAACACCATGGGCCTCGAAGCCTTTCGCGAACGTGTTGCCGGCGTGATGCAGGACGACACGCTGTTGTCCGGGAGTATCTTCGACAACATTACCTTCTTCGATCCAGCGCCTGACCGCGAGCGGGTGGAGTACGTGGCCAGCCTTGCCGCGATCGCCAACGACATTCGGGTGATGCCGATGCAGTACAACACGCTGGTCGGCAGCATGGGAGCGGCGCTGTCAGGCGGGCAGGTGCAACGCATCCTGCTGGCCCGGGCGCTGTACAAACGTCCACGCTTGTTGGTGCTGGACGAGGCCACGAGTCATCTCGACATTGAAACGGAAAAGGCAGTGAACAAGGCGATTAAACAGATGCAGATAGCGCGGCTGGTAGTAGCGCACCGGCCAGACACCATTTTGCTGGCCGATCGCATCCTGGAATTAACGCCGAAGGGTTTGCAACCGGTGGCGCACGGCGAAGTGCGGGAGCGGGGCAGGGCGGTCAGAATGCTAGGAGTGTAAAATCTTTCTTGCGCTTGAGCGGAAGGCTATGGAGTAAGCATCGCCACCAGCGCATGTGCATGCTCGGAGGTTTGCTGACCGAGTGGTGTCAGATAGCCGCCGTCGGGCAGCGTGATCATGCCTTTTGCGAACAGGCGTTTGCCGGCAGAGATTCTGGCCGGGGCTGCATCGTGGTGAATCTTGATGCCCTGCAAAGTGGTATTGAGGCTGAACATATTCAGCAGTTCCAGTTCGTCGAGCAGGGCGGGGGTCAGGGACATGGTATGCGTCTCGTAGTGGGCGATGGCGCTAATATGCTCCTGAATGTGCATAAGTGCCAAGTGCTTATCCAGTGTCCTTAGGATGTCCCGTCGTCATCCCGGCAAAGTGCGCCGCTCGCGGACGGGCTCCGCAAACTTTCATCCCCGGCCCTCCCTCTCAGGAACGGCGTGAGTTCCCGTAGGTGTCAGTTTCGCGTTATGGCCAAGAAAGGGGATGACCGCGGGGCTGAGTTGGGATCACAGTCGCTTGCTAGCAAGCTGCAGATCAATCCTGCTACAGGGAAGTGTGCGGAGCGGTAGCGCAGCATGTACAGCAAGGTCCTGGTCATTCCTCGTCCTCCATCTTGCGCTGCACGCGCACCATCCTGCTCGGGAAAGTGCCGCGCTGAACCTGTGGCAGCAGCATCGCATCCATTTCATACAGCGCACGCAGGTAGGTGCGGTCTATATCCCTCATGCCGCTGGGTGGAGTGTCGGCGCGGAACAGATTCAGGATCGAGTCAGAGCCGGATGGCAGGGCGTTCGGGTCTACCTGGGCCAGCGAGACCATCGCGAGGTAGTCCGCCAATTGCGGCCACGTCACATTGGCCACTTTGCCGGCATCGACGATGATCAAGTTGCCCCAGATTTCATCACTGATCGTGCTCGTGAGCCGCGAAGCCACGCCGCGCATTAAGGGTGCATCCACCCCGGGCAGATCGATCGCGGGCAGTCCCGTTTCATCGACCGCCATCGTGATCTGCCACCATCGCACCGGCGCTTCCGAGGTCTTGAATTGCTCAAGCGCCGCGATGCCCTGTGTCGTTTCTCCGGCACCGCCGAAGGGACGGAACATGCGTGGCGAGTCTTCCACCATTGTGCTGGCCAGTTCGCGTGCGTCGGGAGAAAACACGATTTGCAGGTTCGGCTTGCATCCGGGGCTTCCCGTCTGCAGCCCGGTCTCAAGCGCGATAAGCGAGATTGTGTCCGCAATGAACTGCGCCGTCGTCTGGTCGGGCAGGTTGTAGATGCCGACACAGAGGCGGTGCTGCCAACGCGCATAGCCGCGGGAACGCGATGTCGGATCACCGATCTCGACGATAAAGTCCTGCATCAACTGTCGCAGGAATTCCGGACGCTGCCCGGAGACGATGATGCTCTCGATATCTTCATCGACTGGAGACTCGAGCTCCGGCTCGTCGGGTCCGTTCGCGGAGAATGCAGTGCCCGGTGACAAGAGCAGCGAGGCTACGATTACGATGTTGGCGATCTGCTGGCGCATTCGTCCTCCACCGCCTTTTGCCGATAACTTCTCGACAGGACAAGGCCTCCCTTGTGCTGCGAGCACGTGATGGTGCGACAGACAAAGCAACTGCATACACACTCCTTTGCTGACTTGAAGTTTCGCGGGCATTGTGCGGCGCCCTGGCAACCATTTGTAAAATCCTGTACTCATCCATCTCTCTAATATTTTTGCATGCAACAATAATGGGGCTATCGCGACGGCTCCAACGGCTTGTTAGATTGCACGCTACCGAAAAGCGTAGACCCGATGAAGACAGCAATCACGGTGGGAACGAGGTTCCAGGCAAGCGGTAGGCATGCGGAGAGCGGGATATCCAACAGCAGTACCCACTTTAACGACTGGAGGCTCGCGATGAACCACCAGGCGAGGCTGACCGCGATCACGGCGCCGAGGTTGTTCGAGAACTGAGGGCGAACGACCGCGTACAGCCACATGGCCCAAAGACCTGCGGCGATTGTGGCGAAATAAAGGGCCGGACCAGTGTTGGTGGATCCGCCAGCTGCATGTGCACCAGCTGCAGCGAGGAACTCGCTGCCGAATGTACCGACGAGCACTATGTTTAGGAGCGTGAATGTCACTCCAGCGACAAAACCGCACAAGATGATTCGGGGCCATTTGAGTGAACTCATGATGATTCTCCGTGCAATCTAACGAGGCTGTAGAAAAACCCCGTTGCGGGTTCTCCCACAGTGCTTCGTAATTGAATTTTTCATTTCAGCCGTTTCTGATCGTTGGCTATGAATGCAGTTACAGTTAACCCCGGACTCTAAAGCCAAGTGCAACTGAAGATGGGGGGCCGTCGCCCCAACAACTTCATCAGCAGCCATGGCGCAGTCGAAAAAATCTCTCGCATATCTCGAAAGACCTATAGGTGTAGTTCGCTTCGGATCAAAGTGCATCTGATTGCCTACATTGTATTAGTGTGCTGGCACACTTTGCTTTTTCGTGGTGTTGAGGGTAATGCCCAATAATTTGATCCGCAAGCATTTCTCCGTTTTTCCCAGGCTGTTCCAAAAGCAAAGCGTGCTTGTCCTCCTTTTTCAATCTTTTTGAGTTAGAGAGTTTCCTGCTTTTGCCAGCAGGCTGGTGCGCACCTATATATAAATTTTTCTCCCGCGTAATTTGGCACCGACTGACACCCACCGGAAACTGCTCAAGTCCAGACGGGGAGGGCCGGGGATGAAAGTTTGCGGAGCCCGTCCGCGAGCGGCTAGATTTGCCGGCTTGCGTCCCGGCAAGGGTCAAGATGAGCGTTGAAGTTGACCGCCAGGAGGGCGGAGCAAACTTACATCCCCGGCCAGGCCCCTCGCACCGAAGCCATGAACACAGCCAAACCCGAGTGGGTGTCCCACGCACATTTTGCAGAACAGTTGGCAAAGGTTGAATTTCCTTGCCCAAGGACCCAGTGTACAGTTGCGATATCAAGCGCTGTGCGCGTGGGGGAAGCAATGAAGTGGAGTAAAGGTTTGCGTTGGTTGGGCGCTCTGCTGCTGGCGGCAGTAACGGGTCAGGCTGCGGGTCAGGCGGTTTGCGCCGACCCCGGCAGTTCCATGCTCTGGCAAGTCACCGGCTCCGCGCTCGACGGCCGGAACATGACCCTGCATCTGTTCGGTTCCATCCATCTCGGCAAGCCCGAGTTTTATCCGCTGCATCCCACAATTGAGTCCACCTTCCGCGCCGCCGACACCCTCGTGTTCGAAATCGACCCGCTCGCTGCGGCCGAACCGCAAGTGGCACTGCGCATGCAATTGCGCGGCATGCTGCCCGCCGGGCAGACACTCGAAGATGTGGTGACACCAGAAGCGCTCGCCAACCTCAAGGGCGTACTCGCGGGTTTCGGCATTCCGCTGGGCAACTTCATGGCACTGAAACCCTGGATGCTCACCCTGATGCTGGCCAACGTGCAGGCCAGCTCGCTCGGCTACAGCGCCGAGCATGGGCTTGAAAATTATTTCATCGAACAGAAGGCACCGGAAACCAGTATCCAAGAACTGGAAAGCATCGAACAGCAAGTGGACATGCTGGACAGTCTCGATCCCGATCTGCTGCTGGGTCAGTCACTCAAAGATTTTGATGACAGCGCCGCACAGATGGAGCAGTTGATCAGCGCCTGGCGCTGTGCCGACAAGCCCGCACTGGCGGACCAGTTGTTCAGCGAGTTTGAGGACATGGAGCAGGTCGCCGACCCGGCCGAGCGTGCTGCCATGAACACCCTGTATAGCAAGCTCTACACCGAGCGCAACCTGACCATGGCCGACGGCATTTCCCGATTTGTCGCCGATGGCACGGGTGCTTGGTTCGTGGTAGTAGGTTCAGCGCATCTGCTCGGGGAGGGCAGTGTCGTGGAATTGCTGCAGCAGCGCGGGTTTACCGTGACTCCACTAAGACTTGAGCCCTGAAAAGGGCGCCTTGCTTCCCCCGGTTGGCTTCCGGATAATGCCGCCCGTTATGGTATCTCTTGTCGGTCCCCTCGCAATGACAAGCTGTGAACCCCGTCAGGCCCGGAAGGGAGCAGCGGTAACGGCTGATGCATGTGCCGGGGTGTGGCTGGCAGGAGGTACCTCCACTTTTTAGGCCTGAGTGCGGAGCACTCAGGGGCTGAGGGCTCCGCTATTTAGAACTGAGTGCAAGGCACTCAGGGGCTGAAGGCTCTCCTAGGCTGAAGGCTCTCCTTGGCTGTAGGCTCCCCTTTCAATTAACGGCAACGAAGCACGCATGAGCTATCAGGTTTTAGCACGCAAATGGCGGCCGCGCACGTTCAAGGAATTGGCGGGCCAGGGCCATGTGCTGAAAACGCTGATCAACGCGCTCGACAACCAGCGGCTGCACCACGCTTATCTCTTCACCGGCACGCGCGGCGTGGGCAAGACCACCATCGCCCGCATCCTCGCACGCTGCTTCAATTGTGAAAAAGGCATTACTTCCACGCCCTGCGGTGAATGCAGTGCTTGTCGCGAGATCAGCGAAGGTCGCTTCATGGATTTGATCGAAGTGGATGCCGCCTCGCGCACCAAGGTTGAAGACACGCGCGAGCTGCTTGAAAACGTCCAGTACGCGCCGAGCCGTGGCCGCTTCAAGGTTTATCTCATCGACGAAGTGCACATGCTTTCTACACACAGCTTCAACGCGCTGCTGAAAACGCTCGAAGAACCGCCGCCCCACGTCAAATTTCTGTTGGCCACCACCGATCCGCAGAAGCTACCAGTTACGGTGTTGTCGCGCTGCCTGCAGTTCAACCTGAAAAATCTCAGCCCGGAACGTTTGGTGGAACATATCCGCCCTATTCTGACGGAAGAAAAAATCACTTTTGAAGACGGTGCGCTGTGGCAGCTGGGCCGCGCCGCACAAGGCAGCGCGCGTGACTGTTTGACTTTGCTCGATCAGGCCATCAGTTACTGCGACGGCAAGCTGACTGAGCGCGGTGTCAGTGAATTTCTCGGTAACATCGATCGCGCCGTTATCGCGCAACTGGTTGATGCACTGATTGCTGAGGATGCCGCGGTGCTGTTGCGTGTTGTAGCCGAAGTTGCAGAGTACTCACCTGATTTCGCCACCATTCTGCAGGAACTGCTGTCCTGGTTGCACCGGGTAGCGATTGCACAGGTGGTGCCGGAAGGTATCGACAACAGCCAGGGCGACCGCGAGCGGGTTTTGGCTCAGGCGGCTGCATTGCCGGCGGAAACGGTGCAGTTGTATTACCAGGTTGCGTTAAAAGGCCGTGAAGATTTGCCGTTCGCACCTGATGCGCGCAGCGCGCTGGAAATGACCTTGCTCAGAATGCTGGCCTTCACGCCAGCGGGGCTCCCCAAATTGCCGCAGACCAGGCTGGCGGCACACTCCATTTCAACACCAACTATTTCAACACCAACTATCTCAACACCCGTTATCTCAACACCCGCTATCTCAATACCTGCCCCAGCAACACCCGCGGGACGCAGCGCCGACCCGGTCCCGGCGGTGGCCGGTGCACCAAAAAAGCCCTGAACGAAACTCCTGCTGTCGCTCGCTCCACTGTGCCTGCTATCAAACTGGCGGATCTGACCCCTGCCAACTGGATCGAGCTGTTCAATCAACTGCCGCTGACCGGAGTTGCGCGCAATATTGCCGCCAACAGTGTGTTGAAGGAAGTCAGTGATAACCTGCTGACCCTCTTGCTCGAAGAGGGCAAGGCAACCTTGTACAACGACGAGCACCGCAAGCGCATTGAAGCAGTATTTGCTGAGTTTTTTTCAGCCCCGGTGCAACTCAAGGTCGGTATTGGCCCGGTCGCTGCCGAGACGCCCGCCGCGTGGCGGCTGCGGCGCGAGGCAGAACGCAAGGAGACCGCGCGCAAGATGTTTACTGATGACACGCTGGTGCGTGCCGTGCTTGACCGCTTCGGCGGCGAAATCCAGTATGATTCGATTACCTCATCCACCTCTGACGACCTTCATTAACCCATGCAGTACAGCCCGCTTATTCAGCAACTCATTGACGCCTTCCGGCGTTTGCCCGGCGTGGGCAGTAAATCGGCGCAGCGCATGGTTTTGCATTTTCTGGAGCGCGACCGCGAAGGTGGACGCAAGCTCGCCGCTGCGCTGACTGCCGCAATGGATGGCGTGGGACAGTGCGAGCTGTGTCGCACGCTGGCCGAAAATACCCTTTGCCATATCTGCACCAATCAGGCGCGCGATCATGCGACAATTTGCGTGGTGGAAACCCCGGCCGATGTTTTCGCCATCGAACAAACAGCTGCCTTTCGGGGCGTCTACCATGTGTTGATGGGACATCTCTCGCCGATTGATGGCGTAGGCCCGGAAACGCTTGGCATTGGTCGCCTCGTTGCGCGCGTGAAAGACACTCAGGTACGCGAAGTGATTCTTGCCACAAACCCTACAGTCGAAGGCGAAGCCACCGCGTGGTACATCGCCGAGCAACTCAAACTGGATGCACTGAAACTACGCGGTTTACGCGTCAGCCGCATTGCCCACGGCGTACCGATGGGCGGTGAACTCGAATACATCGACGGCGGTACGCTGATGCATTCCCTCGCCGGACGCCAGTTGATGGGAGCGGAGCCCCAGTGAATATGCCGGTTACTCCATTCATCAATCTTGCCTGGACCATGATTGAAGACGATGCTGCGCTTGTGGCGTGTTGCCAGCGCTGGTCAGGATGTCCCGTGCTCGCGCTTGACACTGAATTCATGCGGGTCTCGACTTTTTATCCCAAGGTGGCGCTGATTCAGGTCTCCGATGGCGCGAGCATCACGCTGATCGATCCACTGCAAATCCAGGACTGGGCGGCGTTCGCTGCACTGCTGACGAACCCGGCAATTACCAAGATCATGCATTCCTGTTCCGAAGACATGCTGGTGTTCCACACCTTCCTGGGTGTGCTGCCCGTGCCGGTGGTCGACACGCAACAGGCCACAGCGCTGCTGAATGAGGGCGTGGGTCTGAGTTACCAGAATCTTGTGAAGTTGCGCTTTGGCATCGAATTGCCCAAGGCCGAAACCCGCTCCGACTGGTTGCAACGGCCACTCACTTCCGAACAACTGGAATATGCTGCGCTCGATGTCGCCTATTTGCCGCAATGCTGGCAGGCGCAACTGGCCGCGTTGCAGGAATTGGGCAGGGAGTCCTGGTTGCGCGAAGACAGTGCGCGCCAGTTGCAGCAATACACGACGGAACTTGCCAGCGATTTTTCTGATTATTACCTGAATTTCAAAGCGGCCTGGCAATTGCGCCCGCAACAACGAGCGGCTTTGCAGAAACTGGCCACCTGGCGCGAGCAGCGCGCGCGCAAACGCGACAAACCGCGTAGCTGGATCGTCAAAGACACTGCGCTGTTTGCGTTCGCGCAAGGCATGTATACGAGCAAGGCGCAACTCGGAGCAGTCGAGGAAGTCAGTGATAATTTCCTGCGCTATGAAGGCGACGAAGTGCTGGCGCTGATTCGTGAAGCGCATGATCTGCCTGAAGCTGCTTGTCCACCTCCCATGGCAAAGCCGTTGACGCCAGGCCAGAAAGGACGTCTGCGCAAAGCCCAGGATTATGTCGAACAAAAAAGCACAGAGCTGCGCATGCCGCCGGAAGTGTTGGGGAGAAAACGCACCTTGCAGGCACTGTTGATGACCCTGATTGGCGAAGGCGCTGCACCTGTGACGATTCCGGATGAATTACAAGGCTGGCGCGGCCCTTTGTTGCTGGAACAGCTCACAGAAATCCTGAAATCATGAGCGCGGTCCTGCAATGCACGATCTATCGCGGCACCCGCGAACCTGAGCTGTTCTTGTATGTTGATTGCCGTGAAGGGTTGGAGCGGGTACCGGAGGAACTGCGTGTGCGCTTTGGTACTCTCACGGAAGTGATGACAATCGCGCTTGCGCCGGAGCGCAAGCTGGCGCGGGCCAGGGCGCCACAAGTATTGGCGGCGATTGCGGACAAGGGTTATTACTTGCAACTGCCGCCAGACATCCACGCGCCACAGTTCACATTGGGAGGCTGATAGACAAAGTGACTGACAAAGTGACTGACAAAGCAGCGGACAGGCCTTTCTGGGAAAGCAAGAAGCTGGCGGAGATGAGCCGTACGGAATGGGAATCCCTGTGCGACGGTTGTGCAAAATGTTGCCTGCACAAACTGGAAGACGAAGACACCGGCATGATCCATTTCACGCGTGTCGTCTGCCGCTACCTTGACCAGAAGAAGTGTAAATGCACTGTCTATGAAAAGCGCCGCAAACTGGTGCCAACTTGTCTGCAACTGGAACCCGGCGAACTGGACAATCTATATTGGATGCCCTCAACCTGTGCCTACAAGCTGTTGAATGAGGGCAAGCAGTTACCGATCTGGCATCCGCTGATCACCGGTAATCGCAACGCAATGATCGCTTCGGGCAACACCGTTACCGGCAGGGTGATCTCGGAAGATTTCGTGCCGGACGAAGGGCTTGAAGAACACATCGTGCATTGGGTCAAATAAGCGTTTGCGCATGAGCGGTTTGGAAACATGAAACGAACATCAGCGGAGCTCGCGCATGGAACCAAGTGACTACATTACAGCGTGGGTAGTCTATCTGCTCGCTGCTGCGGTGTTCAGCATAGTGGCTTGGCGGGTATTGCGCCGACTGCCGTGGCGCGAACTGGCCTATCTGCTGGAATGCTGGCTGCTGGCCCTGCTGTTGACGCCTTGGTACGTTCTGCCCGACCAGGACATTCTGGCGCCTGCGCTCATCGTGTTCGTACTTGATACCGTTACCATCGCACCTACGGCAGGCATACGCGCGCTGATCCCACTGATATTAATGCTATTCGTAATGCTGGTGGTTGCGGTGCTGCTCAGCGTACTGCATCGCATCCGGCTGCGTCGGCACCGGCTGCTGGTATCTCGCGGGTAAGCTCGCTTGCGGTGAACTGTGCTCAGTCTTTCCCGGCCAGTAGTTCATATTTGCGCAGATAGCCGCGCAATTGGTCGTAGGTCAGATCCAGTAATTTTGCCGCCTTGCGCTGGTTGAACTGGCACTGCCGCAGGGCTTCCTTGAGTATCCGTGTTTCGTAATCTTGGGTCTGCTGTTTGAATCCCAGCGAACTGACCAGACTTCCTGCCTGATCATCTGCTTCGCCCGTATCCGCGAAATTCATGCTGCTGGTTTCAACACTTGCCGTACGCCGCCGTGCCAGGGGTCGCCAGGGTGAAGCGAAGGGATCGAAAATAATTTCCTTTACCGGCTGGTCGGGGTCCTCGCAAAGATAAACACAGCGTTCTACAACATTTTTCAGTTCGCGAATGTTACCGGGCCAGTCGTAGTCGAGCAGTGCATTGGCAGCACTTTTGCTGAAGCCGGGAAAATATTCGCGATTCAATTCCTTGATCATGCTGATGGCGAAATGTCGCGCCAGCACGGGAATATCTTCACGCCGTTCGCGCAAGGGTGGGAGTGTGATCACAGCGAAGGCGAGACGGTCGAGCAAATCCTCGCGGAATTTTCCGTCGGCAGCCAATTGCGGCAGATCAATGTTCGTTGCTGCCACCAGGCGCACATCGACTTGCAGCGGCTTGCTGCCGCCGAGTCGTTCGATTTCGCCGTATTCTGTTACGCGCAGGAGTTTTTCCTGCACGTTCATCGAAGTATTGGCCAGTTCATCCAGAAACAGCGTGCCGTTGTCGGCACGCTCAAAATAGCCTTTTTGGGTTTTGGTGGCGCCGGTGAATGCACCAGTTTCATGGCCAAACAACTGCGATTCGAGCAGGTTTTCGTTGAACGCGGCGCAATTGAGTTTCAGAAATTCCTGTTCCCAGCGCCGTGACAAGTAATGCAGACGTGCTGCCACGAGTTCCTTGCCAGTGCCGCGTTCACCGATATTTAGCACCGGTTTGTTCAAGGGAGCCAGCCGCGAAATGTATTCCTGCATCTGCAGAAAACTGGGCGATTCACCGATCATCCTGTCTGATTGTGTGTCGGGTGCCATGCTTCTCTCTGATCCTTCTGTCAGCTGCGGCGAAAACTACCACATGTTGGCGAATACCCCAAAAGCGACTCGGCCGTACTTGCCCTGTAATATAATATGTACTTATAAATCAATTAGATATATAGATAAAAAACTTGGCACAAGCCCTGCTATTCCTTGTTTGTAGCTGGAAGGATTTACCACTGAATTTGTATTACAGACAAACCGAGGTACGCCATTATGGGAATTTTTTCGAGACTGTCAGACATCATCAATTCCAACATCAACTCGTTGTTGGACAAGGCGGAAGATCCGAACAAGATGATCCGCATGGTCATCCAGGAGATGGAAGAGACGCTGGTAGAAGTGCGCAGCACAACGGCCAAGATCATTGCCGACAAAAAGGAACTTGCCCGCCGTAATGAAAAGCTGGCCAGGCAAGCACTGGACTGGCAGCAGAAAGCCGAGCTGGCCCTGAGTAAACAGCGTGAAGATCTGGCCAAAGCGGCGTTGATCGAAAAATCGCAAGTCAACGAAGTAATCGACATGGTCAGGGAAGACATGCACAAGCTGGATGAGTCGCTCGACAAGCTCACCCACGAGATCGACCAGTTGCAGGTCAAACTGAACGACGCACGTATACGCCAGAAGGCGATGATGATGCGGCATTCGGCCACGCAGTCGCGTCATGCAGTTAATTCCAAGCTGTACAATAGCAACATCGATCAAGCGATGAACCGTTTCGAGCATTTCGAACGCAAGATCGAAACGATGGAAAGCGAGATCGAAGCCAATGTGATTGGCAACAAGGGCATTGCCGCCGAGTTCGAAACGCTGGAAAAAGAAGGCAAGATCGAACAGGAACTTGCGGCACTCAAATCCAAACTTGAAAAGATATAGAGCACGATTATGGCTGCATTCTCATGGATGATCATCCCGATGATGATCTTCAGCATCCCGATAATCTGGATCGTGATGCACTACAAGTACCGGAGCCCGCAGACCACGGGCTTCACGGCGGAAGAATCGAAGCAGTTGCATGAACTGCTGAGTATTGCTGACACCATGGCCGAGCGGATCAAGACACTTGAATCCATCCTGGACGCAGAAACCCCGGACTGGAGAGAGCAACATGGGAAAGTTTAAGAAGACCCTGCACCTTGACCGGGAGAACCGTAAATTCCTTGGTGTATGCGCAGGCTTGGCGAACTTTCTGGATGTGGATCCAACCCCGGTGCGGATTGTTTTATTCGTCTGCTGCATCTTCGGCGGCTGGTTCCTGATACCGCTGTATTTTCTCGCCTGGTTTTTGCTTGATGAATCCAAAGAGCCGATACGTAACAAGCTGACCGACAACTTGATGGTCAACCATTTCAAGAACGTAGACTATCGCAAGAAGCTTTACCGCAACACGCGTGAAGCAAAGGTCTGGGGTGTCTGTGCCGGTATTGCCGATTATCTGGAAATCAATGTCTTTGTAGTTCGTATAGTCGCGCTGGCGATGGTAGTCATGGCAGGGTTCCCGTTGCTGCTGTATCTCGGCGCTATGCTGGTGTTGGATCCGAAACCCGATTACTTGTACGACAACGAGTCAACAGTGACAAGCGCGAGAGCGCGCCAGTCTGGAGCGGCATTTGCTGCGCAGGAAGAGTCTGGTCAGAGCGCTAACCAAAAAGCCAAAAGTGAACAGCACGCTCCGCAAAGCGAACTCAAGGGCGGCAAATTTTCCAAGCGCCGCGAATTCCAGTTCTGCGCGCATAAATTCGCCACGCTGCATGCGCGGCTGGTGCGCATGGAAGCGTATGTCACTTCAAACCGGTTCAAGCTGCACCGCGAATTCAAGAATATCTCTTGAAGGGATGCGCGTCGTGAGAGGTGGTGTGCCAGCTGGGGACAGACCTGGTGTTCGGGTCTGCCCCCCATTGAAACTACTTTTTGCACTACTTTTGAAGAGCAGAAATTACTGCGCGGGTGGGGCAGGTGGGTTAACCGTGGCAGGATCCCAATGCTCGTCGGCTTTGCCGTCGACAAAGCGCCACGTATCAAACCAGGTCGTCGTATAGTCAGCGCCAGTTACCGGATGCTTGTAGGTACGCGGAATGATTACGGTAACGAGATCATCCTCAGCCATCACGGCGACGATCGGGGTTGTCAACTGGTTGCAGTCAGCAGTGGGTTGCCGGCTCATGACCTGGGTAAAGAAGGTGATTACCCCTTGCAAGCCTGATGCTGCGTTCGGGTTGTGCTGCAGGTACTGATCGGTCAGCCAGTTGCCGGCATCGCTCCAATGGTTGCATTGCAGCAGTTCGCGCATGATGTGCAGTGCAGCCTGTTTGTTGGTATTCAGCAGCGGATCGGAATCGGTGAACAGCGACTCGTCAGCAACGCCGGTAACCGGCTCCTGTGCGTGAAGGCCGCCAGCCAAAACTGCAGCTGCGAGGCCTGCCAAAATCCTGAATTTTTTCATGTGGTTTTTACCCATTGGTGTCTCCTGTTATGGTTATTATCGGGCGCTGCAGTATAGGCTCGATGCCGCCGGTTTGAACAGTCTCAGTCTTTTCTATAACTGAAGAGTGTCATAGACGAGTGCCATAGACCCGAGTGCCATAGAAGAGTGCCATAACTGCAGTATGATGAGGCTTGTACGGAGCCCGACCTATGAATGCCCTTTTTACCCGATTGGCTGCCACTTCCCTTAAAGTCCGCTTCTTCGTAACGGGGCTGTTGGCCTTGCTGCTGCTGAATCTCGTGTTGTTCTTCTATTGGAACAATGAACCGGAGCTGTTCGATGTCCGCGCTGAAGCTTTGGCGCGGGTCGGGGGCGACACCGCGCGACTTTGGCCTGGCACAGTAACGACCAATACTCTTATCCATACTGTCGATCTGCTGCTCAACAAACGTGGCGGCTATCTGAGCAACGACGTGCTGCCGCCTGCCATTCTGATGGACGATGTGCCCAACTGGGAGTTCGGCGTCGTCAACCAGATTCGCGACATGGCCAAGGCGCTGCGTAACGACATGAGCCGCTCGCGCACCCAGTCCACCGAGGATCAGGCTTTGCAGATTGCCGAGCCGCATTTCAATTACCAGAACAATGCGTGGATCCTGCCGTCCACCGAGAGCGAATACCGTTCCGGACGTGACGCTCTGGAGCAGTATCTGGAGCGTCTGCTCGACGCCAACAACCAGAGTGCGCAGTTCTATGCCCGCGCCGACAACCTGACTGACTGGCTCGACCTTGTCGAGAAACGGCTGGGCAGCCTGTCGCAGCGCTTGTCAGCCAGTATCGGCCAGGATCGGGTGAACGTGGATATAGGTGGTGCGGTGGCGGCAGAGAGTTCGACCGACGCACGCATGTCGATCAGCGTGAAGACGCCGTGGGCCGAGATCGATGATGTGTTCTATGAAGCCCGTGGCTCGGCCTGGGCGCTGCTCCTGTTCCTACAGGCTGTTGAAATCGACTTCGCCGCGGTGTTGCGCGACAAGAATGCAGAAGCCACGCTGCAACAGCTCATTCAGGAACTTGAAGGTACCCAGGCAACCGTCTGGAGTCCGGTGATCATGAACGGCACGGGTTTCGGCTTTATCGCCAACCATTCGTTGGTCATGGCCAGCTACTTGGCACGTGCCAATGCCGCAGTGCGCGACCTCCGGCAGTTGCTGGAACAGGGCTGAGGCCTGCTGTGCGTGCGGAGGCATGTAGCCTTTCTCAAAAATGTCAATGAAACTCAGTATGTTATCTGAATTTACTCCAACCCCTTCACGCCGGTAACATGGCCTTCTCTTTGGTCATATAGAAGTCATTGTGTGGATGTCCTGATTCTTGCCGCGCTGATCCTGCTCAATGGGCTCTTTGCGATGTCCGAAATAGCCTTGGTCACGGCGCGCCGCAGCCGCTTGCAGAAATTGGCAGAAGAAGGTGATTCTGCCGCGGCGTTGGCCATCAAGCTGGGCTCGGAACCCACCCGCTTTCTGTCGACCGTACAAATCGGCATTACCGCGATCGGCATTCTGAACGGTATCGCCGGTCAGGCCGCTTTCGCCGATCCGCTGGCGGACTGGTTGATGACGAAAGGGTTGGAGTCCGGCACCAGCGCCGGAGTTGCCACCACCCTGGTTGTTGTCATCATCACCTATCTCACCATCGTGCTCGGCGAACTCGTGCCCAAGCGCATCGGCCAGTCGAGCGCGGAAACGATCGCACGGCTAATGGCGCCACCCGTTGCCCTGCTCGCTTTGTTGTCCCGTCCCTTCGTCACCCTGTTGTCCCTTTCTACGGAAACCGTTCTGCGGCTGCTGGGCAAAAGACCAGGGAGCGATGCCGATCTCACCGAGGATGACATTCACGCGATGCTGGTCGAAGGTTCGGCCTCCGGTTTGATTGAAAAACACGAACACGACATGGTGCGTAAAGTGTTTCAACTCGAAGACCGCCCAATTTCCTCGCTGATGACGCCACGTGGTGACATTGTCTGGCTCGACACCGAACAGCCTCTCGCGGTAAATCTGGACAGGGTAATGGCGAGTACCCATTCGCGCTTTCCTGTGTGTCACGAAGTACTGCACAACATACTTGGTGTGATCAGCGCCAAACGGCTGCTGCGGCAACAATTGCAGGGCGAAAATACCGATCTGACCTCCAACCTGCAGCCAGCGGTGTTTGTTCCCGAATCGGTTACCGGCATGATGGTGCTGGACCAGTTCCGCGACTCGGGCGTGCAGATTGTGTTCATCGTTGATGAATATGGCGAAATTCTTGGCCTCGTTACTTTGCAGGATGTGCTGGAAGCACTGGCCGGTGAATTCAAGTCGCTCGATCCGCGTGAGGGTTGGGCCGTGCAGCGCGCAGATGGTTCCTGGCTGCTCGACGGCCTGATTCCCTTGCCAGAACTGAAAGATCGCCTCGCACTGAAAAGTGCCCCGGATGAGGATGAGGGGCACTACAACACCCTTAGCGGCATGATGATGCAGTTGCTGGGCAATGTGCCACGCACCGGCGCCATCACTGATTGGGAAGACTGGCGCTTCGAAGTGGTGGACATGGACGGCAACCGCGTGGACAAGGTGCTGGCGACCCGGCATGAAGACGACAGCGGCTGAATGAGCGCGAACAGCAAGTTGTTGCTTGATCTCGAACAGTGCCTGTCCGAGTGCCTGTTGCGCGATCGCCACGGGCTACAACAGAGCCTGCGTAATCTGCGGCGCCAATACCGTGATGGACTGGGCGGCACGCCGGACGTGCAAAAGCAAACCGCTGTACTACAGCAGCGGATGGAAAGTTCTACTGCTGCCGTGGCCAGACGCAGGAAAAGTGTACCTGTGGTGCAGTATCCCGCAACGCTGCCGGTGAGCGGGCGTGTCGCCGACATCAAGGCCGCACTTGCCCAACATCAGGTCCTGATCGTCGCCGGCGAAACCGGTTCCGGCAAAACCACCCAGCTGCCCAAGATCTGTCTTGAACTCGGGCGTGGCGTGACTGGCATGATCGGGCATACGCAGCCGCGGCGGCTGGCGGCACGCACGGTTGCGGCACGCATCGCCGAGGAACTGGGTGTGCGCGAGGGCAGGGAAGTCGGTTTTCAGGTGCGCTTCACTGATGCCAGCAGCGACGACACCCTGATCAAGCTGATGACTGACGGCATTCTGCTGGCGGAAACCCAGAACGACCCGTGGCTGAACCGCTACGACACCATCATTATCGACGAGGCCCACGAGCGCTCGCTGAACATCGACTTTCTGCTAGGCTATCTCAAGCGTTTGCTACCGAAACGTCCTGACCTGAAGGTGCTGATCACTTCGGCCACGATCGATCTGGAAAAATTCTCCGCGCATTTCGGCAACGCACCAATCGTTGAAGTGTCGGGCCGCACCTATCCGGTTGAGGTCCTGTACCGGCCACCGGCGGAAGCCGTCGAGGAACTGGAGTTGCCGGAGCAGGTGTTGGCTGCATTCGACGAGATCCGCCAGTTGGAGCGCAAGCACCGCCCCACGCACCGGGATGTGCTGGTGTTTCTCAGCGGCGAAAAGGAAATCCGTGAGGTGGCAGACGTCCTGCGCAAACAGAAGATCCCCGACCTCGACATTCTTCCTTTATATGCGCGGCTGAGCCACAATGAACAGCAGCGTGTGTTCCAGTCCCACGCCGGTCGCCGCATTGTGCTGACCACCAACGTTGCCGAAACCTCACTGACGGTGCCGGGTATCGGCTATGTCATCGACAGCGGATTCGCGCGCATCAGTCGCTACAGTGTGCGCAGCAAGATCCAGCGTTTACCGATAGAAGCGGTGGCACAGGCAAGTGCCAACCAGCGTGCCGGGCGCTGTGGCCGTCTGGGTCCGGGTATTTGCATCCGCTTGTACAGTGAAGCGGACTACCAAAGCCGGCCGCTGTTCACCGATACCGAGATCACCCGCACCAATCTTGCGTCAGTCATTCTGCAGATGCTGGCGTTGAAGCTTGGTGACATCGAGAGTTTTCCGTTTCTGGAGCCGCCCGATTCACGCTCGGTACGCGATGGTTTCCGTTTGTTGGAGGAATTGCAGGCAGTGGACGAGGGCGGGAAACTGCTTCCGCTCGGTCGCGATATGGCACGCTTGCCGCTCGATCCGCGTCTGGCGCGTATTTTGCTTGAGGCAGCGCAGCGACGTAGCCTGACAGAAACACTGATCATCGTCAGCGCGCTGAGTGTGCAGGACCCGCGCGAACGCCCCCATGACCGGCAACAGGCAGCAGACGAGGCGCATCGCCACCACAACCATCCAGACTCTGATTTCCTGGCCTTTACCAACCTCTGGCAGTTCCATGAAGAACAACGTCAGGCGTTGGGCAGTGCAGCACTGCACCGGCATTGCCAGAAAAATTTCCTGTCATGGATGCGCATGCGCGAATGGCGCGAGGTGCACAGGCAACTGTTGTTGCAATGCCAGGAAATGCAACTAAAGTTCAACCGCGAGCCAGCCACCTACGAAGAAGTGCATCGCGCCATACTCAGCGGGTTTCTCAGTCAGGTGGCCAACCGTCTGGAAGATGGCACGTATCTGGGGGCACGCAGCCGAAAATACGTGATGTTTCCCGGTTCGACCCTGAACCGGAAAAGCTGCCGCTGGCTGGTGTCGGCGGAACTGGTGGAAACCAGCCAATTGTTTGCGCGCATGAATGCGAAGGTCGAGCCGGAGTGGGTCGAGCAGCAGGCCGGACATCTCATCCGCAAGGAATATTCCGAGCCGCACTGGGAGCAGAAACAGGGCAAGGTGCTGGCCTTTGAAAAGGTGTTGCTGTTCGGTCTGCCGCTGGTTGAAAAGCGGCGCGTACCGTTTGCCGTGATTGATCCGCAGCAGAGCAGGGACATTTTTATTCGCGAAGGGCTGGTTGCCATGCAGGTTAAAACCAGGGCTCCGTTCCATGTCGCCAATTGCCGGTTGATCGAAAAAATCGGCAGTATCGAAGAACGTACCCGCCGCCGCGACATTCTGGTAGACGATAAACACATTGCCGCATTCTATGAAAGCGTGCTGCCAGCTACAGTCGTCGATGTAGCCAGTCTCGAACGCTGGTATTTCGCGCTGCCGAAAGCCGAGACACGCACCCTTTTGCTGACAGAAGACTACCTGACCAATGCGGGTGCAGCTGCAATCGATTTGAGCCAGTTCCCCCAAGAACTGCAGGCCGGCGGTCTGGAGTTGCCGCTGGAATACGCGTTTGATCCCGGTGAAGCGCGCGACGGTATCTCGGTAGAAGTGCCGGTCACAGTGCTGAAGCAGTTGCGCAATGATGAGCTCGACTGGCTGGTGCCGGGGTTGTGGCGTGAGAAATGCATTGCTCTCATCAAAGCCTTGCCGAAAGTGCTCCGCCGGTCCTTCGTGCCGGTGCCGGATGTGGTGGACAAAGTCCTCCCGCACCTGCAGCGCAAGGACGGCAGTCTGCAACAGGCGCTGGCCCGCCAATTACTGCGGCTGACCGGTGTGCAACTGCCGCCTGATTGCTGGGACGCTGTTGAATTGCCGGAACACCTCAGCATGAACATCCGCGTGGTGGACGAAGCCGGCAAGGTGCTCGGCAGCGGTCGCGACCTGCAGGTTCTGCGTGAACACCTGGCGGGGAGTGTGCAGGCCAGCATTTCGAAAGCGGCGCGCAACAGCATTGAACAGCAAGGGCTGACGGCGTGGACTTTCGGAGAGTTGCCACTGGAACAGGAATTGGGCGTCGGTGCGGTGAAGATCAAGGCATACCCTGCTTTGGTCGACAAGGGCGAAAGTGTTGACCTCTGCCTGCTTGATTCCGAATACCGCGCGCGACTGGCAACCACCAACGGCGTGGTGCGTTTGTTGATGCTCGCCAGTAAGCAACAGGGCCGTTACCTGCAGAAAGAGTTGTTGCAGGATCCGGCGCGGGTGCCGAAGTTGCGGCCCTTGGCGCCGCGCGAAGTGCTCTTGGCGCAACTAGCACTGCGTACGTATTACCTTGCGTTCGGACTTGAGGCTGGCGTGCCACGCACTTCAGCTGCTTTTGCAAGTCTGCTGGAGAAGGGCCGGTCTGAAGTGTTGGGCGTTGCATACAAATTGCAGGAATTGTTTTACCGCATTGTGGACGAGTGGTTTGCCCTGCGCAAAGAACTGGAGCGCAAGGTGTATGCCGGGCCTGAGACAGTCTTGTTGCGGGAAGATGTGCATCAGCAAATGGCCACTCTGGTGCCCCCGGATTTTTTGCTGGTGACGCCCTGGTTGCAGTTGCAGCAGATGCCGCGCTATCTGCAGGCGCTGAAGAGTCGGTTGGAAAAGTATCCCGCGCAGGTTGGTAAGGATCAGGAAGCCACCCGGCTCCTCACCCGACTCTGGCAACAGTATGCGGAACGCCGCCTTTGGTGCGAGCGTCATGAAGTTCTGGACGAGGGGCTGGATGAATACCGCTGGTTGCTTGAAGAGCTGCGGGTTTCGCTGTTTGCCCAAGCGCTGGGCACCCGAGTGCCGGTTTCAGCGAAGCGACTGGAACGCTTATGGCAAGACTTGCTGCGCAAATAGTCCCTGCCGTGCAGATGAACAGAGGATAAACCGGGGCGACAAATTTTATCCAAATTGTGCGAGGGCCACGTCCCAGGTAATGACGTCTACAGTATAATGGCATGGTCTTCGGGGAGAAGAAAATGCAAAGTTTGAATTTCATCTGCGGTGACGCATTGCGTGCTGTACGCGGGCGCATCATGTGGTGGCGCATGGGGTCGCTGCTTGCCGCAGGGACGCTGCTATGCGGCAACAGCACTTTGGCACAAACTCCGCATGCCGATCCTTGGGAACAAATCAATCGTCCGCTTTACGCGTTCAATGAAGTGTTCGACGGCTACATGGTCAGACCGGTCACCTTGGCCTACGACAAGGCAATGCCCAATGTTGCCAAACGGGGTGTGCGCAATTTCCTCAACAATCTTGACGACGTCAACGTCATCGCCAACGATCTGCTCCAGCTCAAAATGCGCAACGCGCTGGAAGACTCCTGTCGCTTGGTGTTGAACACCGCAGCCGGGTTGGGTGGCTTACTCGATGTTGGCAGTGAGTTGGGGCTGTACAAGAATTACGAAGACTTTGGCCAGACTTTGGGCCATTGGGGTGTTGGCGATGGCGGTTATCTGGTTTTACCCTTCCTTGGTGCCAGTACCGTGCGCGATACCGTTGGCTTTATTCCGGATACGCTGCTCAATCCGATTTCCTGGATCACCGACAGCAAAACCCGCTCCGCGCTGTTTGCTGTCGATACCGTCGATACGCGCTTGTCCTATCTGGCCGCAGAGACCATGATCAGCGGTGATAAATACGATTTTGTCCGCAATGCCTACCAGCAACGTCGCGAGTATCTCGTGAACGATGGCGAGGTGTACGACGAATTAGACGAGTATTGAATGCAGCCAGAACGCAACAAGGCCAAAATAGTGACGATCCTCGTCGTCGAGGATGATGCGGCGGTGCGCACAGCCATCGCCGGCGCGCTCATCGGTCAGGGGCACCGGGTTGTGCTGGCAAACGGACCCGATGAGGCCATCGAACGTTTTCATTCCGCCAGTCCTGACCTTGTCATTATCGATATCCATCTGCCCCGCGCCGACAGTTTCGACACCCTCCAGCAGTTGCTCGAACTCGCACCCGATTTGCCCATTATCATTCTCGCGACGCGTGCCAACACTGACGATCTGATGCGTGCACTGCGCCTTGGGGTTAGCGACTACCTGATTTTGCCACTGGCCGATAACCTGATGCTGGAGCACTCAGTAAAAAACAGCCTGCGCCGCGCACGCTTGGTGGAAGAGAACAGCCGCATCCGCCGCAAGCTGGAAATGATCAACGCGGAAATGGAGGAACGCATCGAGATTTTTCAGCAGGACCAGCAGGCAGGGCGTCATGTACAAATCAATATGATGCCGGTACCGCCGCAGACCATCGGCTCCTACACCTTCAATCATCGCGTATTCCCTTCGTTGTACCTGAGCGGTGATACCGTTGACTACAAACTGGTGTCCCGCCATGAGGTGCTGTTCTACATCGCCGATGTGTCTGGCCACGGTTCTTCTTCCGCCTTTATCACCATCCTGCTGCGCTTCCGCATTGAACAGATGCGCAAAGAATATTTGCGCGGACGCTTTACGGGAGATTTCACGCCAGCCAAGATTCTTGGGCTGCTGAACCGGGACTTGCTGGAATCAGGACTGGAAAAGCACATCACCTTGTTTGTGGGTGTGCTCGACGATGCGACGAATGCCCTGACCTACAGCGTGGCGGGTCATCAGCCCTTACCTTTGCTGTACCAGAACGGCCATGCCGATTTCATTCCGTTGGCGCGCAGCAGTTTCCCGATCGGGCTCTTGGCCGAAGCAGAATATTTCAACGAAACCATTACGGTGTCAGAGGATTTTGCAGTCATCCTGTTCTCGGACGGTATCTTTGAGTTCCTTAAGCAAGGCGACATGGCAGCGAAGGAAGCGCAGTTGCGCGCAGTGGTGGCAAGTTGCAAAGGTGATTTCGCCAGCATTAAAACCACGCTGGCGCTGAACAAGTCGATCAGTGTTCCAGATGACATCGCTGTAATGAGTGTGACGCGGTCATGAGTAGCAGCAAGATACTGGCGGCAGATTATCGGCACATGGCCATGTTGAAGTTCGTGGGAGATGTGCGGGTGTTGATGAGTTCAACGTTAGATGCCTATTGTTCGAGCTTGTACCGCCGGCCGATTCTGGATGCGATGTTGATCGACATGACTGAAACCAAGGGCATCGACAGTACGGCGTTGGGGCTGCTGGCCAAGATGGCGATTCAGCTGCGCAACCGTTTCAATGTAATGCCCACTATTGTTTCCACCAATCCAGATATTACCCGCACGTTGAAGAGCATGAGTTTTGACTTGATCTTCATCATTATCGACAAACCTTCAGGGCAAAAGGCTCAGTACAATGAGTTGACGCCGCAGAAGGAGTCGGAAGATACGGTGCGCGAGAAGGTCATTGATGCGCACCTCACCTTGATGGCGCTTAGTGAAGAGAACCGGTTGGAGTTTCAGGATTTGGTGCAGGCGCTTAAGCACCAGTGATTTTTTGGGGGTTATGGGCCGGGCTGAACTTGTTGCGTGGGTTCAGCTGGGAGGGCCTGGCCGGGGATGTAAGTTTGCTCCGCCCTCCTGGCGGTCAACTTCAGCGCTCATCTTAACCCTTGCCGGGACGCAACCCGGCAAAGTGCGCCGCTTGCGGACGGGCTGCGCAAACTTTCATCCCCGGCCCTCCCTCTCAGGTATTTCTGCAGTTCCGAATCTTTTGGTGGTCTGTCCTCCTTTTCAGAAACGTTCAGCCGGCACCTGGCTGAAACCGCTTTGCTGGCCTCGCGGACTCACGCCAGCCCCCAAAGGCAGTACAGCTTCGGCCCTCTGGCGCTGAAGTCAGAAGCAACAAACCAACCGGTGGGTATCCAGAAATCAAAAGATAATCAGGCAGGCCGAACAGCCAGCTTGGTCCGAATAAAATCCCCATGCGTCAAATACAGCAGCTCGGCGATCTGGCGGATCAGGTGTTCTTCGTAGCGGTCGATGCGGCCATCGGCGTAAGCCACTGTCCACATGTGCTGCAGCAGCTGCACTTTCTCCGGATAACCGTAAGCCTCATTGATCAGACTGGTGAATTGGTACAGCGAAGTGGCGCTGCGCTGTTCTGCGTGGGCCAGCTCCCACAACTTTTCCAGCGTTGCCTTGTCGAGTGCCAGGGTCGTTTCCAGAATGCGCAGCAAAACCTGCTGCTCCTTTTCATCCATATGCTGATCAGCGTTGGCCAGTTCCAGTAAGAGCGCGGCGCTGGCCAGATGCAGCCGGTTGACGCTGGTTTGGGGCGTTTCACTGGTGGCGGGTTTCAACAGAGAGTCGAAGAAAGCGGTGATGGTGTTCAGCATGCGGTGTCGGATTCCTGAGGCTGACGTCTGGAGTTATCCATGGTGTTCAGCGCGGTCAGCAGCACATCCATGCCAGCGCGGGAAAGATGGGCATTTTGGCTGATATGACGGCGGAAGAGTTTGCCGCCGGGCTGCCCTTGGAAGAGGCCGAGCACGTGGCGGGTCATGTGGTGCAGGGAAATGCCTTCGGCAAGTTGGCGCTCGACATACGGCAGGAACAGGTCGATTACCTGACGGCGGGTAAGTTCGCGTAGGGGGTGGCCGAACAGTTGCGTATCAACCTCCTGTAACACGTAAGGATTCTGGTAGGCCTCACGCCCCAACATTACGCCGTCCACATGCTGCAGATGCTCCTTGCAAGCGGCGAGCGTGGAAATGCCACCATTGATGACGATCTCGAGCTCCGGGAACTTTTGTTTGATTGCATATACGCGCTCGTAATTCAGCGGCGGAATCTCGCGGTTCTCTTTGGGGCTCAGGCCTTGCAGCAGCGCGATACGGGCATGGATGATGAAAGTGCGACAGCCACCTTTTGTCGCCACCGTTTCCAGAAAGCGGGAAAGATAATCGAAGGAATCCAGGTCATCGATTCCGGTGCGGCATTTGACCGTGACCGGGATATCTACGGCCGCCTGCATCGTGGCGATACATTCTGCGACCAGAGCCGGTTCCGCCATGAGGCAGGCGCCGATCATATTGTTCTGCACACGGTCGCTGGGGCAGCCGACATTGAGGTTCACTTCGCAGTAGCCGGCGTTCTCGGCCATGACGCTGCACTTGGCCAATGCCGCCGGGTCACTGCCACCCAACTGCAGGGCCAGAGGTTGTTCTGCGGGGTCGTGGCGCAGGAAGCGGCGGCTCATGCCATGCACCAGGGCGCCAGTAGTCACCATTTCAGTATAGAGCAGGGCCTCGCTGGTCATGAGCCGCATGAAATACCGGCAATGCCGGTCGGTCCAATCCATCATGGGTGCGACGCAGAAGCGGTGGGGGCGGGCGGATTGGCGGGTCGGGGCTGACATCGGGCATATTATAAGGTATGTTGCGCCACCTTTCGGACAGGAGCATTTCATGAAAAAACAAGCATTAGCAGTAGCCCTGCTGGCCCTTGCGGCCGGCACTCTCTCCGGTACAGCCCAAGCCGCAGATTATGTCATCGACGGCACCGGCGGCGGCATGCATTCATCCGTGAACTTCCGCGCCAGCCATGTGGGCATCAGCTCGCTGTGGGGCCGCTTCAATGATGTTTCCGGCACCTTTACTTATGATGCCGCCAACATCGGCGCTTCCACGATTACCGTGGACATCGACCCCGCCAGCCTCGATACCAACCATGAGGCCCGCAACACCCATCTGAAAACCAGTGACTACATGGATGTCGAAAAATTTCCGGAAGCCGGCTTTGCCAGCACCATGGTCCACGATCTGGGCGAAGGCAAGTTGCACATCTACGGTAATTTCACGCTGCACGGAGTGACAAAGGAAATTAACTTTGAAGCGGTTCGCACCGGCGAAGGCGAAACCCCCTTTGGCGACTACCGTGTGGGTTTCGAAGCGGAAACCACACTGGATCTGACTGAGTACGGCATCAATGCCGGCACTCTGACGCTGTTTCTGGCGCTTGAAGGCATCCGCCAGTAAGTCCCCGATCCTGTTTCATTAAAAAGCCGCTGACCTCAGCGGCTTTTTTTTGGCTGCGGTTTTTGCTTTTTTCCGGAAGCGGTCGGCAGCAGAGTACCCAGCTCCAGCAAGGCATTGAGCAGAGCGCGCGCATTGGCGTGGCGCTGGTAGGGTCCGCACGCAATCACCGCATCGGGTTGCGCCAGTGCCTGCACCAGCTTCAGCAGTGTTGGACTGGACACGGATTCAATGCAGGCACCGTCGGCGAAAAGCAGCAACTGCTTGCCGTGCTGTTGCCAGGCCATGCGAGAGGCGGAATTGACGGCCAGAGTGACCGAGCCTTTGCGCAGGTCAGGGAGTTTGCGCTGGGGGCTGATCAGGTCAGGATTTTTTGGTTCGGTCATCTGGCAACCGAACCAGCGCTTGAAGGATGCAGCATCTGCCAGTGCGGTGGTGAGCATACCGTGCGCCTGCTGCAAGGAAGCCCGGTCGATTTCACCAGGGCGGAGCGGCTGTTTGCGCGCAGGGTCAGTGAAGCGCAGATCGGCGGACGCTTGCCCGGCCAGGAATTCACCATAGCCCAACAGCATGTCGCCGAGCGACGGTGCGCGGAAACCGAGCGAATAACACAGGCTGTTGTCTCGCGACACGCCCCAGTGCGCAACACCGGGCGGCACATACAGCACATCGCCGGGTTCCAGTAGCCATTCCTGTTCGGTGTGAAATTCCTTCAGCAGCTTCAGCCCGCTGCCGGTCCGCAGCAAATCGCGCTCGCTGCACTGCTGGCCGGTTTTCCAGAGTCGTGAGCCTGCGCCTTGTACAAGAAATACATCGTAGTAATCGAAGTGCGGGCCAACGCCGCCGTTGGGTGTGGCGTAGGAAATCATCACATCATCGACACGCCAGTTGGGAAGGAACGGCACGCTGGCGAGCAGCTTCTTCACGTCGGGCACCCACTGGTCTACTGCTTGCACGAGTAGGGTCCAGTTGCGAGCGGGGAGTGCGGTGAAATCGCGTTCGGTGAAGGGGCCGCTGTGCAGTTCCCAGGTATTTTTACGGGTGAAGACCAGCCGTGAGTCGACGGCGTCTTCACAAGCAAGGCCTGCCAGTTCTTCAGGCGAGAGTGGATCAACAAACCCGGGAAAGGCACCTTTGATCAACAGGGGACGCTGTTGCCAATACCGCGCCAGAAAGGTGGCAACACTCATTGAACCTGGAATCATGCGGCCGGTCTCACCCGTTGTACGTGTATCAGGGCAGTTGCCTGACCTGTTGCGCTGCATTCCCGATATAGGTATGCGGCCGCAGCTCGCGCAGTTCTTTCTTGGCGGCTTCGGGGATGTTCAGTGAATCGACAAAGGCCCGCAAAATACCGGCATCTATACGCTGGCCGCGGGTCAGGGCTTTGAGTTTTTCGTAAGGCTCCGACACATCGTAACGGCGCATCACGGTTTGAATGGCTTCGGCCAACACTTCCCAACTGTTGTCGAGATCGGTACGCAAGCGGTCTTCATCGATCAACAGTTTGGCAAGACCCTTCAGTGTTGCCTGCCAAGCGATCAGGCTGTGCGCAAAACCGGTGCCGACGTTGCGCAGCACGGTGGAATCAGTCAGATCACGCTGCCAACGCGAAATGGGCAGTTTTTCAGCCAGATGCTGCATGATGGCATTGGCAAGACCGAGGTTGCCCTCGGAGTTTTCGAAGTCGATCGGATTGACCTTGTGCGGCATCGTCGAGGAACCCACTTCGCCAGCCACCGTTTTTTGGCGGAAGTAGCCAAGCGAGATATAGCCCCACACGTCACGATTGAAGTCGATCAGAATGGTATTAAAGCGGCAGCATGCGGCGAACAATTCGGCAATGTAGTCGTGTGGCTCGATCTGGGTGGTGTAGGGATTCCACTGCAAACCGAGACTTTCGACAAAAAGGCGGGCATTGGTTTCCCAGTCGACCGCAGGATAGGCAACCAGGTGCGCGTTGTAGTTGCCGACCGCGCCGTTGATCTTGCCCAGGATAACTGAGGCAGAAAATTGCTCAACCTGGCGTTGCAGGCGCGCAACCGTGTTCGCAAATTCTTTGCCCATCGTTGTCGGTGTCGCGGTCTGGCCGTGGGTGCGTGCGAGCATCGGCATGTCCGCATAACGTTGCGCGTGTTCGCGTATCGCCGCAGTCACCTGTTTCATCAGCGGCAGCAACACATCACGCCGACTGTCAGCCAGCATCAGCGCGTAGGCCAGGTTGTTGATGTCTTCTGAAGTGCAAGCGAAATGGACGAACTCTTTGACGGCATCTAGCTCTGGTAGTTGCGCCAGTTTTTCTTTCAGGAAATATTCAACTGCCTTGACGTCGTGGTTGGTGACACTTTCCTTGTCCTTGATATTCTGCGCATCGGCAGCGCTGAAGTTCTTCAGCAGGTTTTCCAGAAAAGTATTGGCCGCCTGGCTCAGCATCGGTACTTCCGGAATGCCGGGGTGGGTGGCCAGGCATTGCAGCCAGCGCACTTCCACCAACACCCGGTAACGGATGAGGCCGAATTCACTGAAATACGGGTTGAGTTGACGGGTCAGCCGGCCATAGCGGCCATCGATCGGGGAAAGCGCGTTGAGCGAAGTCAGGGACATGGGATAACGGCGGCTCCGGTAAGGTGCGCATGATAGCGTATGCAGGCGAAAATAGCAGGTAAAACACGATGTTACTGCCCTTATGTCAGAGACTTTATTTGTTTAGTATCCAGTCTGGAGACACCTGTTAAGAGACCCAATGGAAACTGCGTTTCTGCTCCCACTGTTTATTGCCGCCGCGCTCGTCATGGCGGGCATTCTGGTCAGCCCTCTGTCCAGTCGTATCGGTATGCCCGTTCTGCTTCTGTTCCTTGCGGTCGGTATGCTGGCTGGCCAGGACGGCCCCGGCAACATTGTGTTCCACGACATTGGTCTGTCTTTCGTGGTGGGCAATCTGGCGCTGGCGGTGATTCTGCTTGACGGTGGCATGCGCATAAAAGTCGCTCATTTCCGGGTGGGCTTGCGTCCTGCGCTTGCGCTGGCTTCCATTGGCGTGCTGGTGACGACTAGCGTGGTTGGTCTTGTGGCGGCTTGGCTGCTAGATGTGCCGCTGGTCGTAGGGTTGCTGATGGGCGCGATTGTGTCTTCCACCGATGCCGCCGCCGTGTTCTCACTGTTGCAAGGAGGGGGGCTGAGCCTCAACGATAGGATCAAGGCCACACTGGAAATTGAGTCAGGCAGCAACGATCCGATGGCGATCTTCCTGACCTTGTTGCTGATCGGGATGATAGAAAGCCCGGAAAACAATTCCTTTTCGTCTGCCGTGCTCATGCTGATCCGCCAGTTCGGGATTGGCGCCATTGCGGGCTATGCCGGTGGTGTCTTTTTGGCGCGCTTGCTCCGGAGAGTCGTGCTCGTCAACGCCATGTATCCGCTGTTGGTGGTTTCTGCCGGATTGGTTTTGTTCAGTTTGACCAATATGGTGCATGGCAGCGGCTTCCTTGCCATCTATCTGATGGGTGTGGTGCTTGCTGCACGCCGCACGGTGCACATGGACAATATCCTGCAGATTCACGACGGCTTGGCCTGGCTCGCGCAACTGGTGCTGTTTTTGCTGCTAGGTTTGCTGGTCACGCCCTCGCAACTCATCGCCACACTGCCGGAGGCTTTGCTGATCTCGGCAGCACTGATTCTGCTCGCACGCCCGCTTTCCACGTTGCTGTCGCTACTGCCTTTCGGTTTTTCCCGCGCAGAGCATATTTTCATGGGCTGGGCAGGTTTGCGCGGCGCAGTGCCGATTGTGCTGGCTATTTTCCCGCTGATGGCACAACTGGAAGATGCACGCACGATTTTTCAGATCACCTTTGTCGTGGTGATGGTGAGTCTGTTGCTGCAAGGTTCCACGCTCGCCGCCATGGCACGCAAGCTGAAACTGGAAGTACCGCCCAAACCCGAACCGGAATTGCGCGTGCCCCTGCAATTGGCGGCGGCTGGCAATCATGAACTGCTGCTGTTCCCGCTCAAGGGTAAGCGCTGGCAGACGCCAGTGGAGATTACCGATATTCATCTTCCTAGCCCTTCGCGCATTGTGATGTATTTCCGCGATGGCAACATGTTCGAACGGCGGCGCGGTTTGTTTGCGCAGGAAGGGGATCTGGTCGCTGTGCTCGCGCACCACAACCATGCCGCTGATGTCGGGCAGATTCTCGGCTGGGATGAGCCGCCGGAACGGCTTACCGACCGGCGCTTCTTTGGTGAATTCACGGTCAATGGCAGTGCTGCTTTGCGCGATGTGCAGGCGATGTACGGCGTGGAGATAAATGACTTTGATCCTGGGCTGACTCTGTCGGCCTGTTTCGCGCGTGCGAGCCATGGTCATCCGGTAGTGGGTGACAGGCTTGATCTCGGCACCATTCTGTTGGTCGTGCGCGATGTGGCAGGGGATCAGGTGCTGAAAGTCGGTTTGAAACTGACTCGGTGATTAAATAGTGGTGCAGGTTGGATTTTTTTTGGCTGGGACACCCACTCGGGTTTTACTGCATGCGGTGCTACAGTGAAAGGGCCGCCTTGGGGTGTCGTTTTGCGCCTCCGCTCAGGACCCACCCATGGAGCACATCTTTACCCTTGCCGGGGCGCAACCCGGCAAAGTGCGCTTCCTTCGCTGTTCGGCGCAAAACGTCACCCCAAGTCGTCCCCTCAAGCTTCAACTGGAATTCCGGTGGGCGTCAGTTCTGCGTCAGACCAGACAAGTATGCTTCCCACTTCCCCTCTAATTTTTGTCTTACATCCCCGGCCAGGCCCTCCAGCTGGAGCAACGCGGCCAGTTCAACCCGAGTGGGTGCCCAGAAAGCAGCCCCTAGATCTGCGTTGTCTTGACAGTAGTGCACACGCCCTCAATACTCAACGAACCCCAATCAGAAAGCCCTCTTCATGAGCAACTCTCTACCATGAGTATCAAGGCCAAACTGTTCACCAACGGCCGCAGTCAGGCAGTGCGCATTCCCAAAGAGTTCGCCTTTGCCGGAGTCGATGCCGTACACATTGAAAAGCGCGGATCCGCGCTGATCCTCACGCCCGCACGCAGCACCTGGGAATCTCTTGCCGAGCTACCGCCCGCCGCCGATGATTTCATGCAGTTGCGCCCACGCTTGTTGAAAACCTCCTCGCAGGCAACCTCATGATCGTGATGCTGGCCAGCGACATCTGCCGCACGATTTTGCGCCAACAACCGTCTACCCTGTTAAGTCAATTGCAGCAGTGGTCGGCCAACAGCGACGAGATCGTTGTGTCGGCTATCACCTATGCTGAACTGGTAGCAGCGGCGCTGCTCACTGCGGAGAAAGACCGGCACATGCAACTCGTCGAAGAATTCTGCGAGCGGCTTGATGCCGTAGTACCGTGGGACAGCGGTGCGGTCGATGCCTACACCAACGTGCAGCGGCAATTGATGCAGGAACACCGCACGCTAAATATGAATGATGTGATGATCGCGGCACATGCACTCAGCCTGCAGGCCAGGCTGCTCACCGGTAGTGAAAAAGGTTTTGCCGGGATCGGCAATCTTGATCTGCAGCTCTGGGCACACGTTCCCTAACGGGGGCTCAGACTCCCTGACGGTTGTAACGCAGTATCTGGCCGTGGAAGGGCTCCTGCAGTCCGGGATCTGCCAGCGGTTTATGCTGCTGATGCGAATAACCGAGCGCGACCATGCGCTTGCTGAAACGCCCGTGCAGACTGCGGCCCGGATCGACGATGATGACTTCGCAGGTTGCCTTTGCATGCTGGTCAATGAAGCCTGCCAGTAGTTGCACCTGATCGGGTTCGTACAGCAGATCGCTGCCGATGATCAGGTCAAACAATCCCAGCCCACTGTCCGCATCTGCCCAGCCCGTCCGCACGAAGGGAATGCTGCGGGCATGATTGAGCAGAGTATTCTCGACCAGAAAGGGGCCTGCATCCGGATGCTGGTCAGTGGCAGTGATGTCGGCTTGGCGCAGATTCAGCAGCAAACTGCTCAGGCCAATGCCGCAGCCGACTTCCAGAATACGTTTGTTGCGTATGTCGAAGTCGAGCATCAGTCCCGCCAGTACTCTGCTTGAATCCCAGACCACGCCAAACAGAGACCATGATGCGGGAGAAACGCCCAGCATTTCGGCGGCGCCATCGCTGTCAAGGAATTGCTGCCGGTCGCGCAGCGTACGCAGATGAATGTCGAACTCCCCGAACTCAAGGGTGTGATAGCGCAAACGCAAGGCGGGCATGGTGATCCGGGTTGGGGCTGGGGTTGGGACTGCAGCGCAGCATGCAAGATGGCTGGATAACCGCGTGTACTATTTTCAGTTTACAGGGATTCTCGGTTGGCAACCAATACCGGACGGTAATGTCAGGAATGCTCAGCTGGGCAACTTGTGCAGCAAGCGGGTGACATCGCGGGCAAGCCGCTTGCGCTGTAACAACAGGTGCCAGCGTTTGCCGCCGATTTGCCGCCACAGTACAGCGGCCCTGATCCCGGCGAACAACAAGGCCCTGATTCGGCAAGCCGTGTGATCGTTCTTCAGGTAGTTCATGTCGCCGCGCACCTGGATGCGAAAGGAGAGGGTGCTCAGCGTGCCTTGGTACAGGCGCGATAATTCCCGAATAGCTTCCGGTTTTTCCGCCAGCTCTCCCTCCAGAAACTGCATCCTGATTGAGTCCAGGCCCTTGCTGATATCCTCCAGCATGCGCGGCTTGCCCGCCAGTTTGTACTGCAGATAGAGTAGGCCGGTCATGTAGCGCAGCACTTCCGAAGGTGTGAATACGGTGGAGCTGCCTGTTAGAAGTTCTT